>NZ_MDCR01000151.1 GCF_001723055.1 Streptomyces niveus | reverse complement strand
GCCCGCGTCCGGCACCGCGGCGGACGTCGCGGGCGGGGCTTCGACCGGCGCGGTCGCGCTGCTCTTCTTCCTCTACGGCGCCCGGCTCTCGACCCGCGAGGCGGTGGCGGGACTCAAGAGCTGGCGGCTCCATCTGACCGTCCTGGCCTGCACGTTCCTCGTCTTCCCGCTGCTGGGACTGGCGACGCGCGGGCTGGTGCCGTTCGTGCTCACCCCGGAGCTGTACAGCGGGCTGCTCTTCCTCTGCCTGGTGCCCTCCACGATCCAGTCGTCCATCGCGTTCACCTCCATGGCACGGGGCAACGTGCCCGCGGCGATCTGCGCCGGATCCTTCTCCAGCATCGCGGGCATCGTGGTCACCCCGCTGCTGGCCGCCCTCCTGCTCGGCGGCGGCGCGAACGGCTTCTCACCCGACTCGCTGCTGCGGATCGTGGCGCAACTGCTGCTGCCGTTCGTGGCCGGGCAGTTGCTACGGCGCTGGGTGGGCGGTTTCCTCGCCCGGCACCGCGCGCTGCTGGGCCGGGTGGACCGTGGCTCGATCCTGCTGGTCGTCTACACGGCCTTCAGCCAGGGCATGGTCGCGGGCATCTGGAACCAGGTGACCCCGGGGCGGCTCGGCGCGCTGTTCGCGGTCGAGGTCGTGCTGCTCGCGGCGATGCTGACCATCACCTGGTACGGGGCGCGGCGGCTGGGCTTCGACCGGGCGGACCGGGTCGCGATCCAGTTCGCCGGCTCGAAGAAGAGCCTCGCGGCGGGGCTCCCGATGGCGAGCGTGCTGTTCGGCGCGGAGGCGAGCCTCGCGGTCATGCCGCTGATGCTGTTCCACATGCTGCAACTGCTGGTCTGCGCGGTGATCGCCAAGCGCCGCGCCCTGGACCCCCTGCCGGATGAGCCGCCCTCCGGTGAACGGCAGTCGGCCGACGTGGAGTTGGCCGAGCCCCGCACCGCCGACGCGTGAACGATTCGGACGGCCGCATGCGGGCACCTGGCGAGTGAGCCGAAGGGCGCGCCGCTGTCGAAAGCCAGAGCGCGCACAGGTCCGTGAGGAACGAGCGGACCGAGCACGGTCGACCGTCGACAGCGGCTTTAAGCGGCCGGAGGCGAACCGAGCCCCCTAAAAGGGGGGCAAGACCCGGCCGGCGCAGGGGGCGCTCCCCGCCGGCCGGGTCCTTATCCCGTGTATCCCGTGCCGCGGCAGCGCGTCACACCTCGCTGTGGAGGGCGATGCGCTCGTCGCCGGCATACACGTTCATGGAGGGGCCGCGGAGGAACCCGACCAGGGTGAGCCCGGTCTCCGCGGCGAGGTCGACGGCGAGTGACGACGGTGCGGAGACCGCCGCCAGGACCGGGATTCCGGCCATCACCGCCTTCTGGGCGAGTTCGAACGACGCGCGCCCGGACACCAGCAGGATCACCCGCGACAGCGGCAGCAGCCCCTGCTGGAGCGCCCGTCCGACGAGCTTGTCGACCGCGTTGTGGCGGCCGACGTCCTCCCGGATGTCGAGCAGTTCACCGTCCTCGGAGAACAGGGCCGCCGCGTGCAGACCCCCGGTCCGGTCGAAGACCCGCTGTGCCGCCCGCAACCGGTCGGGGAGGTCGGACAGCAGTGCCGGTTCGACCCGGACCGGGGGAGTGTCGGAGATCGGGAAGCGCGCCGTGGTGCGTACGGCGTCCAGGCTGGCCTTGCCGCACAGACCGCACGAGGACGTGGTGTAGACGTTGCGTTCCAGGTTGATGTCCGGCATCGGTACGCCGGGCGCCAGCTGGACGTCGACCACGTTGTACGTGTTGCTGCCGTCGTCCGTCGCCCCGGCGCAGTACACGATCGACCGGACGTCGTCGGCCGAGCCGAGGACGCCCTCGCTGACGAGGAATCCGGCGGCGAGCGCGAAGTCGTCGCCGGGGGTGCGCATGGTGATGGCGAGCGGCTTGCCGTTCAGCCGGATCTCCATCGGTTCCTCGGCGACGAGGGTGTCGGGGCGGGTGGTGACGGCACCGTCCCTGATGCGGATGGTGCGGCGGCGCTCGGTGACGCGTCCCATGATGATCCTCCCCGTTCCTCGCTCGGTCGCGCTCTGGCCGTACTAGCGCTGCTGCGCGTGCTGGTAGCCGAAGCGGCCCTTGATGCACAGGTTGCCGTGGGTCACCGGGTTGTCGTGCGGTGAGGTGACCTTGACGATCTCATTCTCCTGCACGTGCAGGGTGAGGTTGCAGCCCACGCCGCAGTACGCGCAGATCGTCGTGGTCTCGGTCTGCGCCGACTCGTCCCAGGTCCCCGCCTCGCGCATGTCGAACTCCGACTTGAAGCTGAGCGCGCCCGTGGGGCAGACCTCGATGCAGTTGCCGCAGTAGACGCACGCCGATTCGGGGAGCGCCACGGCGTGCTCGGTGGAGATCCGGGCGTCGAAGCCGCGCCCGGCGACCGAGATGGCGAAGGTGTTCTGCCACTGCTCGCCGCAGGCGTCGACGCACTTGTAGCAGAGGATGCATTTGTCGAGGTCGCGCACGTAGAGGTCGTTGTCGATCTTCGGTGTCTCGTTGACCCGCGCGGCGTCGGGACCGAACCGGTCGGGCTTGGCCTCGTACTCCTTGATCCACTCGGCCGCGCGCGGCGTCGTGGACAGGTCGGTGGACGACGCGAGCAGTTCCAGGACGACCTTGCGGCTGGTCCGGGCGCGCTCCGAGTCCGTGAGGACCTTCATCCCCGCTTCCGCACGCCGTGAGCACGCGGGGGCGAGCGTACGGGCGCCCTCGACCTCCACGACGCAGACCCGGCACGCGTTCTTCGGCGTGAGTGTGTCGCCCTCGCAGAGCGTCGGGATGTCCTTGCCGGCGGCCCGGCAGGCGTCCAGGATCGTGGCGCCTTCGGGGACCCGGGTGGGCTCACCGTCGAGGGTGAACTCCAGCAGACGTCGCGGCAGTTGAAGAGGTATGGCGGTCACTTGTAGGCCCCCAGACGGTCGATGGCGGACTCGACGGCGTTCCACGCGGTCTGTCCCAGACCGCAGATGGAGGCGTCGCGCATGGTCTGTCCGACCTCGCGCAGCAGCGCGATGTCGTTGGACGCCTCGGCGCCCGTACGGTCCTTGATGCGGTGCAGCGCCTCTTCCTGGCGGACGGTGCCGACCCGGCAGGGCACGCATTGGCCGCAGGACTCGTCGCGGAAGAACTCGGCGATGCGCAGCAGCGTCCGGGGCAGTCCGACGGTGTCGTCCATGACGAGGATCACGCCGGAGCCGAGGGTGGTGCCGGCGGCCCTGGTGCCCTCGAAGGTGAGCGGGATGTCCCGCTCGTCGGGCCGTACGAAACCGCCCGCCGCGCCGCCGAGCAGGATCGCCCGGATGTCGGTCGGGGTGCCCGCGAGGTCGAGGAGGTCGCCGAGCGTGGCGCCGAACGGCAGCTCGTAGATGCCGGGGCGTTCGACGTTGCCCGAGACGCAGAAGAGCTTGGGTCCGGTGGAGTTCTCGGTGCCGATCGCCGCGTACGCCTCGGCGCCCATCGTCAGGATGGGCAGGACGTTGATCAGCGTCTCGACGTTGTTGGCGGCCGTCGGCTTGCCGAACAGCCCTTTCTCCACCGGGAACGGCGGCTTGGAGCGCGGTTCGCCGCGGAAGCCCTCGATGGAGTTGAAGAGGGCGGTCTCCTCGCCGCAGATGTACGCGCCCGCGCCCCGGCGGATCTCGATGTCGAAGGCGTACCCCTGGCCGAGGACGTCGTCACCGAGGAAGCCGCGCAGCCGGGCCTGGGTGAGGGCGTTCTCCAGCCGGCGCAGGGCGCGCGGGTACTCGCCGCGCAGATACAGGTAGCCGACATGGGCGCCGGTGGCGTACCCGGCGATGGTCATGGCCTCGATCAGGGCGAACGGGTCGCCCTCCATGATGACCCGGTCCTTGAAGGTGCCGGGCTCGGACTCGTCGGCGTTGCAGACCAGATAGTGCGGCCGGTCGGGCTGGGACGCGGTGGCCTGCCATTTGCGCCCGGTGGGGAAGGCCGCGCCGCCCCGGCCGAGCAGTCCGGCGTCGGTGACCTCGCGGATCACTCCGGCGGGTCCGATGTCGAACGCCGTCCGCAGGGCGGTGTATCCGCCGTGCGAGCGGTAGTCGTCGATGCTGTACGGGTCGACGACGCCGACCCGTCGCAGCAGGATCAGGCCCTCCTGTCCGGCCTGCGGTACGGCCAGCGCCGCGGAGGGCTCGTCGGGGGCGTCCTCCGGGGCCGTGGCGGCGTCGACCAGCGCGTCGGCGGTGGCCGGTGCCACGACGGCGAACGCCTGCCGCCGGGGGGCCGGTTCGGCCGTAGCCCCGTCGACCACCGGCCGCAGCGGCCTGACCACGGCGCCGTTCGCGGCGGGGTCCGCCCGGACGGGGGTGGTCCCGCCGTCGTCCGGCCCCTCGTCCGGCCGGTCCTGGCCGGTGGCCCGCGCCGACGCGCCGACGTCCCTCAGCCGGGGGTCGCGCTGCGCGGGCACCGTGTCGTACGGGGTGCCCGCCTGCAACACCAGTGCCGCCGGGGCCCGTTCGCACAGCCCCAGGCACGGGCTCGACTGCCAGGCGAACCCCTCCGCCGCCGCGCCCGGCGCCCCGACGCGTTCCTCCAGGTCCGCGCAGACCTGTGCGGAACCCTTCGCCGCGCACGCCAGGTCGGTACAGACGTGCAGCACCTTGGCGGGCCGGGGCTTGAGGGCGAACATCGCGTAGAACGTGGCCACGCCGTACGCCTCCGCCGGCGGCACCGTGAGCCGCCGGCAGAGGTAGGCGAGCGCGCCCTCGCTGATCCAGCCCACCCGGTCGTTGACGGCGTGCAGCCCCGGCAACAGCAGGTCGCGCCGTTCGCGTGCCTCGCGACCTCCGCGGGCCCAGCGCAGATCCGCGTCCGAGCGGTTTTCCGCGCCTTCCCACGCCGACGTGGCGGGGCCGAGCAGTGAGTCGACCGCGGCCCGTTCCTCGTCCGTCGGTGCGCTGTCACCGAAGTGCAGATCCACTGATTCTCAGCTCCTCGCCGCTGTCGCGGACATCTCTGTCACGTATCCGGGCAACTTGTCGATGCGGATGGCCGAGGCCTTGAACTCGGCGGTACCGGCGATCGGGCAGTTCGCCTCGATCGTCAGCTGGTTGGTGTCCACCTCGTCCGGGAAATGCATGGTCATGAAGGCCAGCCCGGGACGCAGCCCCGGGTCGATCCACACGGGCGCCCGCACGCTGCCGCGCCGTGAGGAGATCTGGACCTCCTCGCCGACCTCGACGCCGTACAGCTCCGCGTCCTCCGGGCACAGCTCCAGATACTCGCCGCGGCGCAGCGGGGAGGCGAAACTGCCGCTCTGCACACCGGTGTTGTACGAGTCGAGCCGCCGCCCCGTGGTGAGCCTGATCGGGTACTGATCGTCCGTCAGGTCCACCGGCGGGTCGTGCTTGACGATGCCGAACGGGGCGAGCCTGCCGCGCTTGGCGGGGTCCGCCTCCCACAACCTGCCGTGCAGATACGTGGGTTCGATGCGCTCGGTGTCGGGGCACGGCCACTGGATGCCGTGGTGCTCGGTCAGCCGGTCGTACGTCATTCCGTAGTGGTCGGGGGACAGTGAGCGCAGCTCGTTCCAGACCGTCTCGGCGTCCGCGAACTTCCACGGGTGCCCGAGGCGGGTGGCCAGGTCGCAGATGATGTCGATGTCCTCGCGCGCCTCGCCCGGCGGGTCGAGTGCCTTGCGTACGCGCTGGACCCGGCGTTCGCTGTTGGTGCTGGTGCCGTCGGTCTCGCACCAGGCGGCGGTGGCGGGCAGGACCACGTCCGCCAGCTCGGCCGTCTTGGTGAGGAAGATGTCCTGCACCACCAGGAAGTCGAGTGCCTTCATCCGGGTGACGGCCTGTTCGCTGTCGGCCTCGGACTGCGCGGGGTTCTCACCGATGCAGTAGACGGCCCTGAGGTCGCCGGTCTCCATCGCCTCGAACATGTCGGTCAGGTTGAGGCCGTAGTGGGGCTGGATGACGGTGTCCCACGCGGTCTCGAACTTCCGCCGTACGTCGGGTTCGAGGATGTCCTGGAAGCCCGGCAGCCGGTTGGGGATGGCCCCCATGTCGCCGCCGCCCTGCACGTTGTTCTGTCCGCGCAGCGGCTGGACGCCGGAGCCGAACCGTCCGACGTGCCCGGTCAGCAGCGACAGGTTGATCAGCGCGCGGACGTTGTCCGTGCCGTTGTGGTGCTCGGTGATGCCGAGCGTCCAGCACAACTGGGCCCGCTCGGCGCGGGCGTAGGCGTGGGCGAGGTCGCGGATCGCCGCGGCGGGTACGCCCGTCACCTTCTCGGCCACGGTCAGGGTCCACGGCTCGACCTCGGCCGCGTACTCCTCGAAGCCGGTGGTGGCCTGCTCGATGAACGCCGTGTTGTGCAGGCCGGCGTGGATGATCTCGCGGCCCACGGCGTGGGCGAGCGGGATGTCCGTACCGACGTTGAGTCCCATCCAGCTCTCGGCCCACTCGGCGGTGCTGGTGCGCCGGGGGTCGACCGCGTACATCCGGGCGCCGTTCCTGATGCCCTTGAGGACGTGCTGGAAGAAGATCGGGTGCGCGAAGCGGGCGTTGGAGCCCCACATCACGATCAGATCGGTGTGCTCGACCTCTCCGTAGGAGGAGGTGCCGCCGCCGGATCCGAAGGCCGCGGAGAGTCCGGCGACGCTCGGGGCGTGACACGTCCTGTTGCAGGAGTCGACGTTGTTGGTGCCCATGACCACACGCGCGAACTTCTGCGCGACGTAGTTCATCTCGTTGGTGGCCCGTGCGCACGAGAACATGCCGAACGCGCCGCGCGCGGCACCCAGCCCCTCGGCCGCCCGGTCAAGTGCTTCTTCCCAGGTCGCCTGCCGGAAGGGGCCGCCCTTCTCGTCCCGTACCAGGGGGTGTTCGAGCCTGGCGTACGTCTTCGGCGTGCGATCTCGCCTTCTTGCGCTGCTTTTCACGCTGCGCTCCCTCATGAGTCATGGCTAGTGGCCGCGCCATTGCATACAGTATCCCGACGGCTCGCGGGAAGTGGAAGCCTTGCGTAGGGGTTTTGTGTCGGGACGGGGCGCACCAGGGGACCCGGCGCGCCCCGCCGGACGCTCCTGCCGGACCGCTACGCGGCCACGCCCCGGGCCAGCAGGTCCGAGATCGCGTCGACCGTGCGGAGCGTCGGGACCTCGACGTCGCACATCGCGGCGAGTTCGACGACGGCCGCGAGCAGCACGTCCAGCTCCATCGGCTTCCCCTTCTCCAGGTCCTGGAGCGTGGAGGTCCGGTGGTCCCCGACTCGTTCCGCGCCGGCCAGCCGGCGTTCGACGGAGATGTCGGGGTGGCAGCCGAGCGCCTCGGCCACCCGGAGCGTCTCGGTCATCATCAGCTCGATGACCTCCCGGGTGGTGCGGTGCTGGCACATCTCCCGCATCGTGGCGCGGGTCAGCGCGCTGATCGGGTTGAAGGAGATGTTGCCGAGGAGCTTGATCCAGATCTCGTCGCGCAGTTCGGCCTCGACCGGGCACTTGAGCCCGCCCGCCCGCATGGCCTCGCTGAACTCCTTCGTACGCGGCGACAGTGACCGGTCCGGCTCCCCGATGGAGAACCGGGTGCCCTCCAAGTGCCGTACGACGCCCGGCCCTTCCAGCTCCGTCGCCGCGTAGACGACACAGCCGATGGCCCGCTCCGGGGGCAGTACGGCGCTGACCGAGCCGCCGGGGTCGACGCTCTCGATACGGCGGCCGTCGTGCGGGCCGCCGTGCCGGTGGAAGTACCACCAGGGGATGCCGTTCTGGGCGGCGATGACCGCCGTGTGGTCCTGGAGCAGAGGCGCGATGAGCGGCCCGCACGCCGCGTACGAATTCGCCTTGAGACCCAGGAACACATGGTCGACCGGGCCGATGTCGGCCGGCCGGTCGGTGGCGTGCACCCGTGCGGTCCAATCGCCGCGCGGGCTCAGCACCCGGACTCCGTGCTGCCTCATGGCCGCCAGGTGCGGTCCACGGGCGATGAGATGGACTTCGGCGCCTGCTCGATCGAGCGCGGCTCCGACATAGGCGCCGATCGCACCGGCGCCGACGACTGCGACTTTCACCGTGGGGCTCTCCGTTCGCTCTGAGGGTGTTGGGAGAAGCGCGGAATCAGCGAAAGGGACATACTTTGCCGACGATATATTGTCTACAGTATGGAATAACGCCCGACAAGACTTCTGTCGTCGGCATACGGTCGACTTGACCGGGACATGAACCGGTCAAAGATCTTCCCAAACGGTACGGAGCGTTCCTAGGCTTCGCGACCATGACCCCACCTCTCGCCCCGGTCGGCTGGAGCCGCTGGCTGGTACCCCCCGCAGCGCTCTCGGTGCACCTGTCGATCGGTCAGGCCTACGCATGGAGCGTGTTCAAGCCGCCGCTGGAATCCGCTCTGGGCCTCTCCGGCACCCAGAGCGCCCTCCCCTTCCAGCTGGGCATCGTGATGCTCGGACTGTCCGCCGCCTTCGGCGGCACACTCGTCGAACGCAACGGCCCGCGCTGGGCGATGACCGTCGCCCTCGTCTGCTTCTCGTCCGGCTTCCTGATCTCCGCGCTCGGCGCCGCGACCGAACAGTTCTGGCTGATCGTCTTCGGCTACGGCTTCGTCGGCGGCATCGGACTGGGCATCGGCTACATCTCGCCCGTCTCGACGCTGATCAAGTGGTTCCCCGACCGGCCCGGCATGGCCACCGGCATCGCGATCATGGGCTTCGGCGGCGGCGCGCTCATCGCCTCCCCGTGGTCCGCGCAGATGCTGGAGTCGTTCGGCGCCACCGGCGACGGCATCGCCAAGGCTTTCCTCGTACACGGCCTGGTCTACGCGGTCTTCATGCTGCTCGGCGTCCTGCTGATCCGCGTACCGCGCCCCGACTCGGTACCGAAGGCGCGGGCCAAGGCGGCGGCGCCCGCCTCCGCCCTCGTCACCACCGCCCAGGTCTCCGCCAGGTCGGCCGTGCGCACACCGCAGTTCTGGCTGCTGTGGATCGTCCTCTGTATGAACGTCACCGCGGGCATCGGCATCCTGGAGAAGGCCGCCCCGATGATCACCGACTTCTTCGCCGACACCGACACGCCGGTCTCCGTCTCGGCCGCGGCCGGTTTCGTCGCGCTCCTGTCGGCCGCCAACATGGCGGGCCGGATCGGCTGGTCGTCCACCTCGGACGTGATCGGCCGGAAGAACACCTACCGCCTCTACCTGGGCGTCGGCGCCCTGATGTACCTGCTGATCGCGCAGTTCGGCGACTCGTCCAAGCCGCTGTTCATCGTCTGCGCCCTGGTGATCCTCTCCTTCTACGGAGGCGGCTTCGCGACCGTCCCCGCGTACCTCAAGGACCTGTTCGGCACCTACCAGGTCGGCGCGATCCACGGCCGGCTGCTCACCGCCTGGTCGGCGGCCGGCGTCCTCGGACCGCTCATCGTCAACCGCGTCGCCGACAGCCAGGAGGAGGCGGGCAAGAGCGGACCCGGACTGTACGGACTGTCACTGACCGTCATGATCGGCCTGCTGATCGTCGGCTTCGTGGCCAACGAGCTGGTCCGCCCCGTACACCCGCGCCACCATCTGCCGGCCAACACACCCGGTACGAAGCCGGAAACAGCGCAGCCCGCGCAGCGGAAGGAGACCCCCGATGAGCACAGCACCACAGAGCGGGAGCGCAGTGTCTGAGTCCCGGCGAACCCCGCTGATCGTCTTCGCCTGGCTCTGGGTGGGCGTGCCGCTCGCGTACGGTCTGTACGAACTGGTCCAGAAGGCCACCCAGCTCTTCACCAAGTGACTCCGGGTGACGTCGGGCGGGCCCCAGGACACCGGATGATCCGGAGTCTCCAAGAGGAGGCGGGGAATCCTGTTGGGTCGCCTGCCCCCTTACTCGTGAGTCGCTGACGAGACTGGGGATCTCCTGACGTCGACCGAAGAGGAGGCCCCCGGGCATGACCGGCACTCGTATCGCCGCGCTCGGGCACTACCAGCCCGCCAAGGTGCTCACCAACGACGACCTGGCGGGCATGGTCGACACCAGTGATGAGTGGATCACCAGCCGCGTCGGCATCAAGACGCGGCACGTGGGCGGGCCTGACGAGTCGGTGGACGAGCTGGCGGCGCACGCGGCGGCGAAGGCGCTCGCCGCGGCCGGCCTCACCCCGGCGGACATCGACCTCGTCCTGGTCGCCACCTCCACGGCGATCGACCGGTCGCCGAACATGGCCGCGCGCGTCGCCGCCCGGCTCGCCATGGGCTCTCCGGCCGTGATGGACCTCAACGTGGTCTGCGCGGGCTTCACCCACGCGCTCGCCACCGCCGACCACGCCGTACGGGCCGGGGCCGCGACCCGCGCGCTGGTCATCGGCGCCGACAAGATGGCCGACATCGCCGACTGGACCGACCGCTCGACCTGCGTCCTGCTCGGCGACGGCGCGGGCGCGGCGGTCGTCGAGGCCGTGCGCCCCGGCGAGGAGCCGGGTATCGGCCCGGTGCTCTGGGGCTCCGTGCCGGAGATGGGCAACGCCGTACGCATCGAGGGCACCCCGCCGCGCTTCGCGCAGGAGGGCCAGTCCGTCTACCGCTGGGCCACCACCCAGCTCCCGCCGATCGCCCGCAAGGTCTGCGAACGCGCGGGCATCGCCCCCGAGGACCTGGCCGCCGTCGTCCTGCACCAGGCCAACCTGCGGATCATCGAGCCCGTCGCCCAGAAGATCGGCGCGGTCAACGCGGTCATCGCCCGCGACGTCGTGGACTCGGGCAACACCTCCGCCGCCTCCATCCCGATGGCGCTGTCCAAGCTGGTGGAGCGCGGCGAGGTGGAATCCGGCGCTCCGGCGCTGCTCTTCGGGTTTGGCGGAAATCTCTCTTACGCCGGACAGGTCATCCGCTGCCCCTGATCCGCTACGGTTCTCGGTAGACTGTAGACGATAGCCAATCGTTGCTGTCTGTTGCCGAGATCTTTACCGTGTAGATCAGCCAGGAGGGGGACCGCATGTTGTCCGCAGGACTGCCGCAAGGCTCAGTGCCCAAGCTCGAACGCCCTGGTCCACTGCGCGAGCGCGTCTACGAGGCACTCCTCGAACTCATCACGGTCCGCCAACTCAGGCCAGGACAGCATCTGGTGGAGAGCGAACTCGCCGGCCATCTCGGGGTTTCCCGGCAGCCCGTACGCGAAGCGCTGCAACGGCTGAACACCGAGGGCTGGGTCGATCTGCGGCCCGCGCAGGGCGCGTTCGTCCATGAGCCGACCGAGGCCGAGGCGGACCAGCTGCTCTCGGTCCGAACGCTTCTGGAGGCCGAGGCGGCGAGGCTTGCGGCTGCGAATTCCGGCTCGGCCGGGATCGCGGCGCTGGAGGCGCTCTGCGCCAAGGGCGAGCAGTCGGTGGCCGACGACGACGTGGACCTCACGGTCGCGACGAACGCCGCGTTCCACGCCAAGGTGATGGAGCTGGCGGGGAACGTCGTCCTGGCGGAGCTGGCGGCGCAGGTGGACCGCCGGGTGCGCTGGTACTACACACCGGTGGCGCGACAGCGCGGCAAGCAGTCCTGGATCGAGCACCGGGCACTGATCGCGGCGATCTCCGCGCGGGACGAGCGGGCCGCCACGGAGGTCATGCGCTCCCACACGGAGCAGACGCGCACCACGTACCACCACCGCGGGGACACCCAGGTCTGACACCCAGGTCTGACACCTGAATCCGGCCCGAACCCGACTCGGGTCCGACCCCCGGCCGACGGATTCGCACATGTGCGAATGAAGAGTGAGGCGCCCCCGGCGAGCGACGGGGGCGCCTTTCGTGTGTCCGGTCCCGGCGGATGCCTAAACGCCTTTGTCCTGACTGTGGAGAAAGTTAGGAGGGATTCCTGCTCAACTTCTTCCCACTCGGGGAAAGCGCTGCTACGTTCCCCTCGAAAGCCCGTCGAAACGACATCCGACGGAGCGACGACACACACAGCCGAGAGGCGGGGAGGGGCGCGTGAGACGTATGACCGCACGACCCGCGAACGCTCATCAGGCGCGACTGCTCCGGCTCTTGCGCGACGGTGGGCCCAACTCCCGCGCCCAGCTCGGCGATCAGGTCGACCTCTCCCGCTCCAAGCTCGCCGTCGAGGTCGACCGGCTGCTGGAGACCGGACTCGTCGTCGCCGACGGACTCGCCGCCTCGCGCGGTGGCCGCCGCTCCCACAACATCCGGCTCGCGCCCGCCCTGCGCTTCCTCGGTGTCGACATCGGCGCCACGTCCATCGACGTCGCCGTCACCAACGCCGAACTCGAAGTGCTCGGCCACGTCAACCACCCCATGGACGTCCGTGAGGGCCCCGTCGCCGTCTTCGAGCAGGTGCTCGCGATGGCCGCCAAGCTCAAGGCCTCCGGACTCGCCGACGGGTACGACGGCGCCGGCATCGGCGTCCCCGGCCCCGTCCGCTTCCCCGAAGGCGTACCGGTCGCGCCCCCGATCATGCCCGGCTGGGACGGCTTCCCCGTACGCGAGGCCCTCAGCCAGGACCTCGGCTGCCCCGTCATGGTCGACAACGACGTGAACCTGATGGCGATGGGCGAGCAGCACGCGGGTGTCGCACGCTCCGTGGGCGACTTCCTCTGCGTCAAGATCGGCACCGGTATCGGCTGCGGCATCGTCGTCGGCGGCGAGGTCTACCGCGGGACGACCGGCAGCGCGGGCGACATCGGCCACATCCGGGTCGAGCCCGACGGACGCGCCTGCGTCTGCGGCAACAGGGGCTGTCTGGAAGCCCACTTCAGCGGTGCCGCGCTCGCCAGGGACGCCGAGGACGCCGCCCGTACGGGCCGCTCCGCCGAACTCGCCGCGCGCCTGGAGGCATCCGGCAAGCTCACCGCCGCCGACGTCGCCGTGGCCGCCGCCGCAGGCGACCCCACCGCCCTCTACCTCATCCGCGAGGGCGGCAACCGGGTCGGCCAGGTCATCGCCGGACTGGTCAGCTTCTTCAACCCGGGCCTCGTCGTGATCGGCGGCGGGGTGACCGGCCTCGGCCACACCCTGCTGGCCAGCGTCCGCACCCAGGTCTACCGCCAGTCACTTCCGCTGGCCACCGGCAACCTCCCCATCGTGCTCGGGGAGTTGGGGCCGACCGCCGGAGTCACCGGCGCCGCCCGCCTCATCAGCGACCACCTCTTCTCCCCGGCCTGACACCGGTACCCCCGACGTCGAGCCGTACGGCACACGCTTCACCCGCACCACCGAAATAACAGCAAAAGGCATCACAAAAGCATCACCGGTCACGGCGTCACGCACCTCCTGACGCCACCCGCGCGAGCCGCACCACGGCACCACCGCACCACCCGCGCGCGCCGCACCATCCGTACGAGCCGCACGTCCCGCACCACCCGTACGTCCTGTTCCGCACGCCCGCACGCCCGCTCACCGGCCGCATCCGCCGAGGGGATACGCCATGGCACCAGCACCACCCGAAGGCAACCTGCTCACCATGTCCGGCATCACCAAGCTGTTCCCGGGCGTCCGCGCCCTGGACGGCGTGGACCTGGAGGTCCAGGCAGGCGAAGTCCACTGTCTGCTCGGCCAGAACGGGGCCGGCAAGTCCACACTCATCAAGGTGCTCGCCGGCGCGCACCAGCCCGACGACGGCGTCATCACCTGGCGCGGCGAAGAGGTCCAGCTCAAGTCACCCATCGCGGCGATGAAGCTCGGCATCGCGACCATTTACCAGGAACTCGACCTGGTCGAGGGCCTGTCGGTCGCCGAGAACATCTTCCTCGGCCACGAGCCGACCTCCGCCGGCTTCATCGTCAAGGGCGGCGAGGCCAGGGCCGCGGCCACCGCGCTGCTCGCACGCCTCGGCCACCCCGAGATCCCCGCGGGCCGGCCCGTCGGCGACCTCTCCGCCGCGCACCAGCAGATCGTCTCCATGGCCCGCGCGCTCTCCCACGAGGTACGCCTCATCGTGATGGACGAGCCGTCGGCCGCGCTCGACCCCGACGAGGTCGACAACCTCTTCCGGATCGTCGACACCCTCACCGCCGACGGTGTCGCCGTCATCTACATCTCCCACCGCCTGGAGGAGATCCGCCGGATCGGCGACCGGGTCACCGTCATCAAGGACGGCCGCACCGTCGCCGTGGGACTTCCCGCCAAGGAGACCCCCACCAGCGACGTCGTCGCCCTGATGACCGGCCGGGACGTCGCGTACGTCTTCCCCGACCGGCCTGCGGTCGCCGACGCCCCGCGCGGCGAGCCCGTGCTGCGGACCGAAGGCCTCACCAGGGAAGGGGAGTTCGAACCGGTCGACCTCGAACTGCGGCCCGGCGAGATCGTCGGCCTCGCGGGTCTCGTCGGCTCCGGCCGCTCCGAGATCCTGGAGACCATCTTCGGCGCCCGCAAGCCCACCGGCGGCCGGGTCCTGGTCGACGGCCAGGAGCTGAAGCCCGGCAGCGTACGCGCCGCCGTACGCGCCGGACTCGGCCTCGCACCCGAGGAGCGCAAGGCACAGGCCCTGCTGCTCATCGAGTCGGTCACCCGCAACGTGTCGGTGTCGTCCATGTCCCGGTTCTCCCGCGCCGGCTGGCTCGACAGCACCGCCGAGCGCAAGGCCGCCAGGGCCGCCACCCAGGAACTCTCCCTGCGCCCCGACAACCCCGACGCGATCATCCGCACCCTGTCCGGCGGCAACCAGCAGAAGGCGGTCCTCGCCCGCTGGCTGCTCCGCGGCTGCCGGGTGCTGCTTCTCGACGAACCCACCCGCGGCGTGGACGTCGGCGCCCGCGCCGAGCTCTACTCCGTGATCCGCCGGCTGGCCGACGACGGCCTCGCCGTACTGCTCGTCTCCAGCGAGGTCCCCGAGGTCCTTGGCCTCGCCGACCGGGTGCTGGTGCTCCGGGAGGGCCGTGTCGTCCACACGTCACCGGCCCAGGAGCTCGACGAGCACCGTGTACTCGACCTTGTGATGGAAGGGAGTCCGACGCCATGAAACAGCCTGCCTCTGAGGCGCAGCAGGGCGGGCCCGAGGCCGCACCCGTTGCCGACGCCGTACCGCTGACCAAGCCCGCCGGAAAGACACCGGGCGGATCCCCGAGCCGGCCGCCGCTCGGTCTGCGGCTGGACTTCCGCACGCTCTCGCTGCTCGGCGTGCTCGCCGCACTGATAGTCGTCGGCGGCATCACCAAGCCCGATCAGTTCCTGGACACCAGCAACCTCCAACTGGTGCTGACCCAGGCGTCGATCATCGGTGTCGTCACCGTCGGCATGACGTTCGTCATCACCAGCGGCGGCATCGACCTGTCGGTCGGCGCGATCGTGGCCCTGGCCTCCGTGTGGGCGACGACCCTGGCCACCCAGGAGTACGGCTTCGCCGGCATCCTGTTCACCGCGATCATCGTGGGTCTGGCCTGTGGACTGGTCAACGGTGTACTGATCGCGTACGGCGGCATGGCACCGTTCATCGCGACCCTCGCGATCATGGCGTCCGCCCGTGGTCTGGCCCTCCAGATCACCGACGGCAACACGCAGGTCGTCACGTTGAAGTCGGTTCTCGACCTCGGCTCCCGCGACTCCTACATCCTGGGCGTCCCGCCGCTCGTCATCATCTTCGCCGCGGTGACGGTCATCGGCTGGCTGGTGCTCAACCGCACCACCTTCGGCCGGCGCACCGTCGCGGTCGGCGGCAACGCGGAGGCGACCCGCCTCGCCGGCATCGACGTACGCAGGCAGCGGCTCTACCTCTACCTGCTCTCCGGCCTGTGCTGCGGTATCGCGGCCTTCATGCTGATCGTGCTCTCCGGCTCGGGACAGAACACGAACGGAAACCTCTACGAACTCGACGCCATCGCGGCGGCGATCATCGGCGGCACGCTGCTCAGCGGCGGTCGCGGCACAATCGTCGGCTCCGTGCTCGGTGTCCTCATCTTCACCACGATCACCAACATCTTCGCTCTCAACAACCTCCAGAGCGACGTCCAGCAGATTGCCAAGGGCGCGATCATCGTCGCCGCCGTACTGGTCCAGCGCCGCACGGCGCGCAACGGTGAGGGCTGACCTCGTATCCCCGAGGCCCGATCTCGTACCGCTTCCCCAAGCACCGCTTCCGACACAGCGCTCCATACGCTCTCCTGAAGGGGACGAACCGTCATGCCAGAAACGAGCCGCAGAGGCATTCTGTTCGGCACCGCCGCCATCGGCGCGGGTGCCTTCCTCACCGCCTGCACCAGCAACGAGAAGAAGGACGAGCCCGCCGCCAACGAGCAGCCGGTCGACGACAAGCCCGGCAAGGCCGTCACCATCGGCTTCGCCGGCCCGCAGGCCGACCACGGCTGGCTGGCCGCGATCAACGCGAACGCCAGGGCGCAGGCCAAGAAGTACTCGGACGTCACGCTCGACATCACCGAGGGCTCGAACGACACCGCCGCGCAGATCGGCCAGATCGACTCCCTGATCAACAAGAAGGTCGACGTCCTGGTGATCCTGCCGGCCGACGGCAAGGCGCTGACCCAGGCCGGTCTCAAGGCGATGCGCGCGGGTATCCCCGTCATCAACCTGGACCGGATCTTCGCCGACCCGCAGGCGTTCCGCTGCTACGTCGGCGGTGACAACTACGGTATGGGTGTCAACGCGGGCAAGTACATCGGCGAGAAGCTGAAGGACAAGGCCAACGCCACCGTCATCGAACTGTCGGGCCCCGACAGCCTGGAGCTGACCAAGCAGCGCACCCAGGGCTTCGACGACGCGCTCAAGAACTACCCGAACATCAAGAAGGTCGCCCGCCAGGCGGCCGACTTCACCGTCGAGTCCGGCCAGGCCAAGATGGCCCAGCTGCTCCAGGCGCAGTCCAAGTTCGACGCCCTGTGGAACCACGACGACGACCAGGGTGTCGGCGCGCTGCGCGCCATCGACCAGGCGGGCCGTGACGGGTTCCTGATGGTCGGCGGCGCCGGCGCCAAGTCGGCGATGGACGCGATCAAGGCCGACAACAGCGTGCTCAAGGCGACCGTGCTGTACCCGCCGATCATGGCCTCGTCGGCTATCGACCTCGCCCGCGCGCTCGGCCAGAGCAAGGGTGTCAGCGGTCTCGCCGGTCTGGAGATCCCGGCCCAGGTCACGCTGTTCTCGGCGGTCGTCGACAAGGACAACGTCGACGAGTACCTGCCCCAGGGCTTCAGCTGACCGGCTCCGCCCTGCCAGGGGGCGTCGTTCCCCCAGGGCCTGACCCCCACACGCGCGACAAGACGAGGAGTACTCCCTTATGACCAGCAGGGAAGCGTCGGAGAAGGAAGCCGGCGCACCGCCGCCACTCGGTATCGGCATGATCGGATACTCGTTCATGGGTGCCGCCCACTCCCAGGGCTGGCGCACGGCGGGACATGTCTTCGATCTGCCGATGCGGCCACACCTCGCCGCCATCTGCGGACGCGACGAGACGGCCGTTGCCAAGGCGGCCGACAAGCTCGGCTGGGCCGCCGCGGAGACCGACTGGCGGGACCTCATCGCGCGTGACGACGTGCAGCTGGTCGACATCTGCACGCCGGGGGACAGCCACGCGGAGATCGCCATCGCCGCGCTGGAGGCGGGCAAGCACGTCCTGTGCGAGAAGCCGCTGGCCAACTCGGTCGCCGAGGCCGAGGCCATGGTCCGGGCCGCCGAAGCGGCCCGGTCCCGTGGCCAGTTGGCCATGGTGGGCTTCAACTACCGGCGCGTGCCCGCCATCGCGTACGCCCGCAAGCTGATCGAGGAGGGGAGGCTCGGCGCGCTGAGGCACGTACGGGTCACCTACCTCCAGGACTGGCTCGTCGACGCCGAGTTCCCCCTCACCTGGCGGCTCAAGCGTGAGCACGCGGGGTCGGGGGCGCTCGGCGACCTGGGCGCGCACATCGTGGACCTCGCGCAGTTCCTGGCGGGGGAGCCGCTGGTCGGGGTCTCGGCGATGATCGAGACCTTCGTACGCGAGAGGCCGCTGCTCTCCGGGGCGTCCGCCGGTCTCTCGGCGACCGGCGGCGTGGAGACGGGCCCGGTCACGGTGGACGACGCCGCGCTGTTCACGGGACGCCTCGCCTCGGGGGCGCTGGCGTCCTTCGAGGCGACCCGGATGGCGGCGGGACGCAAGAACGCGCTGCGCCTGGAGATCAACGGCGAGCACGGTTCGCTCGCCTTCGATCTGGAGCGGCTCAACGAGCTGTCGTTCCACGACCAGTCGGAGCCCGCCGTCACCGCCGGCTTCCGGCGGATCCTGGTCACCGAGTCCGAGCACCCGTACCTGGACGCCTGGTGGCCGCCGGGCCACGGGCTCGGCTACGAGCACACGTTCGTGCACCAGGCGAAGGATCTCGTCGAGGCGATCGCCGCCGGAACCGATCCCGCGCCCTCCTTCGCCGACGGACTCCAGGTGCAGCGGGTGCTGGCCGCCGTGGAGGACAGCGCGGAGAAGAACGCCATCTACACTCCCGTACCGGCCCCGTCCGGAACCCCGTCTTGAGGGAAGGTCCGTATGCCACGCCCGTTCACGCTGTTCACCGGCCAGTGGGCCGATCTGCCGCTGGAAGAGGTCTGCCGGCTCGCCCGTGACTTCGGTTACGACGGTCTGGAACTGGCCTGCTGGGGCGACCACTTCGAGGTCGACAAGGCACTCTCCGACCCCGGCTATCTGGAGAGCCGCCACCAGCTGCTCGACAAGTACGGCCTCAAGTGCTGGGCGATCTCCAACCACCTGGTCAGCCAGGCGGTCTGCGACAGCATCATCGACGAGCGCCACCAGAACATCCTGCCGGCCCGTATCTGGGGCGACGGGGAGGCCGAGGGCGTACGTCAGCGGGCCGCCGCCGAGATCAAGGACACCGCGCGCGCCGCGGCGGCCTTCGGTGTCAACACGGTCATCGGCTTCACCGGCTCGTCCATCTGGCATCTGCTGGCGATGTTCCCGCCGGTGCCGCCCGGCATGATCGAGCGCGGTTACGAGGACTTCGCGGAGCGGTGGAACCCGATCCTCGACGTCTTCGACACCGAGGGAGTGCGCTACGCCCACGAGGTCCACCCGGGCGAGATCGCGTACGACTACTGGACGACGAAGCAGGCGCTCGAAGCGGTCGACCACCGGCCCGCGTTCGGGCTGAACTTCGACCCGAGCCACTTCGTCTGGCAGGACCTGGACCCGACCGGATTCCTCTACGACTTCCGGGACCGGATCTACCACGTCGACTGCAAGGAGGCGCGCAAGCGTCTCGACGGCCGCAACGGCAGGCTCGGTTCGCACCTGCCCTGGGGCGACCCGCGGCGCGGCTGGGACTTCGTCTCGGCCGGGCACGGCGACGTGCCGTGGGAGGACGTCTTCCGCATGCTGGGGGCGATCAACTACGAGGGCCCGATCTCGGTCGAGTGGGAGGACGCCGGCATGGACCGGCTCTCCGGAGCGCCCGAAGCGCTCGCCGATCTGAAGCGCTTCGACTTCGACCGGCCCACCGCGTCGTTCGACGCGGCGTTCGGCGGCGGCGAGTAGGACAGCCCAACACGAGCCCGGCGGGGGAAGTTCCCCGCCGGGCCGTCAGGCATGCCCGGACGACCTTTGTCCTGAGGCGGGAAAAAGTTGAACTTCACTGCTGCGCAAGGGCTTTCCGTCTCGGACGAACAGAGTTACGGTCACTGAGATGTACAGGACATGTTGATCTCCGGTGCGACGGCGCGCCCCGGCGAGACAGCAGACCCGAGAGCAACAGATGCGGGATCACGGGTGCTTGGACGAGCACTCCCCCCCATCCCCCCACCC
>NZ_MDCR01000150.1:2908-3171 GCF_001723055.1 Streptomyces niveus | reverse complement strand
GCCCAGTCGGGCGCCGCCCCCTCGCCCACGTCCACGACCGTCCTGACCGCGGACGCCCCCTCCGCCGCCCAGAGCAGCAACAGCCCCAGCGCGTGCTTGCACGGGAACTTGCGGCTCGGGCAACTGCACTTGTACGCCGGGCCCTTGGTGTCTATCACCGTCTGATACGGCTTCTGGCCGCTCCCTTTGCACAGCCCCCACACGGCCCCCTCGCCGCTGCTGCCCGCGTCCGACCACGGCCCGGCCGCGCTCAGCCTGGCCCC
>NZ_MDCR01000150.1:0-2878 GCF_001723055.1 Streptomyces niveus | reverse complement strand
GACAATCGGCCCTGACCTGCGGAAACGATCGATTGTCAGTGGCATGGTGCACGGTGGATCCCATGCCCGGTCGAACGATCTGGAGGGGGATCCATGACCATGCCCGAAACGAGTGCGACGACTGCCGAGACGGCCGGCGTCGAGGTCCTGCGACCGCACGCCGAGGACGCCTTCGCCGATGAGCTGACGGCGCTCGCCGCCGCCGACGACCGGCCCCGGCCGGCCAGATGGCGGCTGTCGCCCTGGGCGGTCGCGACGTATCTCCTCGGCGGCACACTCCCCGACGGCACGGTCATCACGCCGAAGTACGTGGGCCCGCGCCGGATCATCGAAGTCGCCGTCACCACCCTCGCCACCGACCGCGCACTGCTGCTCCTGGGCGTTCCCGGCACCGCCAAGACCTGGGTGTCGGAACATCTGGCCGCCGCCGTCAGCGGTGACTCGACGCTGCTGGTGCAGGGGACGGCGGGCACACCCGAGGAAGCCATCCGGTACGGGTGGAACTACGCGCAGCTGCTCGCCCACGGACCGAGCAGGGACGCGCTCGTGTCCAGCCCCGTCATGCGGGCCATGGCGGAAGGCATGACCGCCCGGGTCGAGGAGCTGACCCGCATCCCGGCGGACGTGCAGGACTCGCTCATCACGATCCTCTCCGAGAAGACCCTGCCGGTACCGGAGTTGGGGCAGGAGGTCCAGGCGGTCCGCGGGTTCAACGTGATCGCGACGGCCAACGACCGCGACCGGGGGATCAACGACCTGTCGAGCGCGCTGCGCCGCCGCTTCAACACCGTCGTCCTGCCCCTGCCCGCCACCGCCGAGGCGGAGGTCGACATCGTCTCGCGGCGCGTCGACCAGATCGGGCGCTCGCTCGACCTGCCGGGCGGTCTCGAAGGCATCGCCGAGATCCGCCGGGTCGTCACCGTCTTCCGCGAGCTGCGCGACGGCGTCACGGCCGACGGGCGTACGAAGATCAAGTCCCCGTCCGGGACGCTCTCCACGGCCGAGGCGATCTCCGTCGTCACCAACGGCCTCGCGCTCGCCGCGCACTTCGGCGACGGGGTGCTGCGCCCCGGCGACGTCGCGTCCGGGATCCTCGGCGCCGTCGTCCGCGACCCGGCGACCGACCGGGTGATCTGGCAGGAGTACGTGGAAACGGTCGTGCGCGAGCGGGACGGCTGGAAGGACTTCTACCGCGCCTGCCGAGAGGTCGGCGCATGACGACACCGCTCCGCGACGGGCCGTTGCTGCTCGGCGTCCGCCACCACGGGCCCGGCTCCGCCCGCGCCGTACGGGCCGCGCTCGACGCCGCGTCGCCGCGCGTGGTGCTGATCGAAGGCCCGCCCGAAGGAGACGCTTTGGTGTCCCTCGCGGCGGACCCCCAGATGCGCCCGCCCGTCGCGCTGCTCGCCCACGCGGTGGACGATCCGGGGCGCGCGGCGTTCTGGCCGCTGGCCGAGTTCTCCCCGGAGTGGGTGGCGATCCGCTGGGCACTGACCCACGACGCCCCGGTCCGCTTCATCGACCTCCCCGCGACGCACTCACTGGCGTTCAAGGACGACAGCGAAGAAGGGGACGGGGGCAAGGACGGGAAGGAGGCGGGCCACGACAGCGCCCCCGGACCCGGCGACCGGGAACGCGCGCTGCGGATCGACCCCCTCGCCGTGCTCGCCGAAGCCGCCGGGTACGACGACGCCGAGCGGTGGTGGGAAGACGTCGTCGAGCACCGGGGCGGCACCGACGGCGACGACCCCTTCGCGCCGTTCGCCGCCGTAGGGGAGGCGATGGGCGCCCTGCGCGAGGAGTACGGGGACGGTGGACACCGGCGGGACCTGGTCCGGGAGGCGTACATGCGGCTCCAACTCCGTGCCGCCCGCAAGGAGTTCGGGGACGACCAGGTCGCCGTCGTCTGCGGTGCCTGGCATGTGCCCGCCCTCGGCGCGGGAAGCACGGCCACCGCCGACCGCGCGCTCCTCAAGGGGCTGCCCAAGGTCAAGTCCGAGATGACCTGGGTGCCGTGGACCCACCACCGGCTGGCCAGGCACAGCGGTTACGGCGCCGGCATCGACTCGCCGGGGTGGTACGGGCATCTCTTCGGCGCGCCCGACCGGCCCGTCACCCGCTGGATGACCAAGGTCGCGGGTCTGCTGCGCGAGGAGGACCAGCCCGTCTCCTCCGCCCATGTCATCGAGGCCGTACGGCTCGCCGAGACGCTGGCCACGATGCGCGGCCGGCCGCTCGCCGGGCTCACCGAGACGACCGACGCGATCCGTGCCGTGATGTGCGACGGGTCCGACGTGCCGCTCGCGCTCATCAGGGACCGGCTCATCGTCGGGGACGTCCTGGGTGAGGTCCCCGACTCCGCCCCCGCGGTGCCGCTGCAACGCGATCTGACCCGGCTCCAGCGCTCGCTGCGGCTGAAGCCGGAAGCGCTGGAGCGGGAGGTGGACCTCGACCTCCGTAAGGAGACCGACGCCGGGCGGAGCAGGCTGCTGCACCGGCTGCGGCTGCTCGCCATCGGCTGGGGCGAACCGGCCGCGGGCCGGGGCAGCACCGGCACCTTCCGTGAGACGTGGCGGCTGCGCTGGGAGCCCGAGCTGTACGTACGGGTCGCCGAGGCCGGGGTCTGGGGCACCACGGTCCTCTCGGCGGCCACCGCCAAAGCCGAGTCGCAAGCGGTGTCGGCGACCGCGCTCTCCGAGGTCACGGCCCTGGCCGAGCAGTGCCTCCTGGCCGAGCTGACCGACGCGCTGCCCGTGGTGATGAAGGCACTCGCGGACCGCGCGGCGCTGGACGCGGACGTCGGCCACCTCGCCCAGGCCCTGCCCGCGCTCGCCCGCTCGCTGCGCTACGGCGACGTGCGGTCCGCGAGTGCCTTCAT
>NZ_MDCR01000015.1 GCF_001723055.1 Streptomyces niveus | reverse complement strand
CCCCCCTCCCTCTTACCTCTCACCTCTCCCCCTCTCCTCAGCACACCCGCCGCGCGAAGGGTCGATTTGTCATGCCATTTTCCGACATCCATCTCCAGCTCCACGCCATACGCGCAACCGAACTGCACGCCGAGGCGGCCACGCACCTCCCCCAGGACAGGCCCCTGCGCCTCCGACTGGGCTGGCTGCTGGTCGAGTTGGGCCTCCGCCTCGTCCAACACCCGGCACGGACCCCCCGTATCCGCGCCGTATGAACGCCGGACAGATACGGCGGTGGCCACTCACCGCCGTACTGACGGCCAACGCCATCTCCGCCACGGGCCGGACACTGAGCATGATCGGCATCCCGTGGTTCGTCCTCCAGACCACCGGCAGCGCCGGCCGCGCGGGTGTGGTGGCCTTCTGCGCCACCCTCCCGGTCGTCCTCGCGGCGCTCATCGGCGGGCCCGTCATCGACCGGATCGGCCGGCGCCGGGTCTCGATCGCGTCCGACCTGCTGTGCGCGCTGTCCGTCGGGGCGATCCCCTTGCTGCACCGCGCCGACGCGCTGCCGTTCTGGTCGCTCTGCGCCCTGGTGGCACTCCACGGCCTCGCCCACACCCCCGGCGACACGGCCCGCTATGTCCTCGTCCCCGACCTCGCCGAGCACGCGGGCACCACGCTCACCCGCGCCGCGAGCCTCTTCGACGCCGTCGAACGCGGCGCCCGGATGCTCGGCGCGGCACTCGCGGGCCTGGTGATCGCCCTGCTCGGCGCCGAAGCCGCCCTGCTGCTCGACGCGTTGACGTTTCTGCTGTCGGCGCTGCTGATAGGCGCGGGGCTGCGCGGCGTACGGGGAGCGGGGCCGGTCAAGAACCTGCCGCGGGTCTCACCTCGCGGCTACGTCTCCGAACTCCGCGAGGGATACGCCTACTTGGCCCGCACCAGGCTGCTGGCGGCGGTCGTCGTCATGGTGATGGTCATGAACGGCATCGACCAGGGCTGGAACGCGGTCCTGCTCCCCGTCCACGCCGAACAGAACCTCGGCGGCGCGGCCGAACTGGGCCTGGTCGCGGCGGTGTTCGGGGCGGGCGGCCTGCTGGGGGCCCTGCTGTACGGCGCCGTAGGCCACCGCTTCACCCGCCGCGCTGTCCTCACCGTCGCCGTCCTGCTCTGCGGCGCACCGCGCTTCGCGGTGGCGGGCCTCACCGACTCCGTGACGGCGCTCGCCGTGGTCCTGGGCGCGGCGGGAGTGGCGGGCGGGATGATCAACCCGATCCTGACGACGGTGACGTACGAACGCGTCCCCGCCGAACTCCGCAGCCGGGTGGCGGGCGCGATGACCGCGGGCTGCGAACTGACCATGCCCCTGGGCGGCCTGACGGCGGGCCTGCTGGTCGAGAACGCGGGCCTGTCCCCCGCACTGCTGCTGCTGGGCGCCCTCTACCTGCTGGCGACCCTGAGCCCGCTCCTGCGCCCGGCCTGGCGCGATCTGGACATCCCGGCTGTCTCAACTCCCCGGTGACGCCGTGGCTGTGCCGGGCCGGCGCGGTGTCAGCAGCTCGGGACCTTGCCGCCCTTGTCCAGTGCGCGCAGTGACGAGATCGTGTCCTTCAGGGTTCGGACCGGGATCAGTCGCATGCCGGACGGGAGTTCGGACTGGGCGTCGGCGCACTCCGCCTCCGGGACCAGGAAGACCGTCGCGCCGTCGCGGGCCGCCGCCTGGGTCTTGAGGGAGACGCCGCCGACCTCGCCCACGGTGCCGTTCTCCTCGATCGTGCCCGTGCCCGCGATGTCCCGGCCGCCGGTGAGGTCACCGCCCGAGCCGTTGCCTTCGAGCAGGTCGACGATGCCGAGGGCGAAGAGGAGGCCCGCGCTGGGGCCGCCGACGTCGGCGAGGTGGAGGGTGACGTCGACCGAGTCGCGCGGCCGGCCGATCTGGTCGAGGGCCGCGTCGACGGCGACGTTCTGGGACTTCACCATCTCTTCGGTGTTGTGCTTCTGGATCTCCTTGTCGGACTGGCCCGCCGGGTACACGGAGTCGCGCGGCAGCACGGCCCGGTCGGTGCGGAACCAGCCGTCGAGCACATCGCCGAAGTCGACGTCGGCGGACGGTCCCGTCGCCAGGATCGTCGTCATCCGCAGCTGCCCCTCCGGCTCGCGGACCTTCGCGCCCTTGATCGTAATGACGGGTGTGTCCTTGTAGTCGCCGAGGACGTTCGCGGTCAGGCCGGGCTGGGCCACCGCGTACGGCAGCGGCGCCACCCCCACGACGACGAGCAGCGCGACGACGGGGACCGCCGAGAGGGCGAGGGTGCGGGGGCGCGAGAGGCCGGCGAGACGAGAGAGCACAGCGCCAATCTATCGGCCGCGCCCCGGGCGGCGCCTGCGGCCCTCAGCGCAGTGCGTCTGCCACCTCGCGCGCGGCGTCGACCACGCGCGGACCCACCCGCTCCGGTACGGAGTCGGCGAGCATCACCACGCCCACGCTGCCCTCGATCCCGGTCACGCCGACGAGCGCGGCGGCGGCGCCGCTGGCACCGGCCTCCAGTTCGCCGTGGGTCAGCGTGCACCGCGCCTCGGTGTACGAGCCCTGCCGGGCGGCCAGGATGGCCTTGCCCGCGGCGCCCCGGTCCAGCGGGTGCCGGAAACCGGCGCGGTACGCGACGTGGTAGTCCGTCCAGGTCGGCTCCACGACGGCGACGGCCAGCGCCTCGGCGCCGTCCACGAGCGTGAGGTGCGCGGTGGCGCCTATGTCCTCGGCGAGCGAACGCAGCGCGGGCAGCGCGGCCTCCCGTACGAGCGGATGCACCTGGCGGCCCAGCCGCAGCACCCCCAGGCCCACTCTGGCCCGGCCGCCCAGATCGCGGCGGACCAGCGCGTGCTGCTCCAGGGTGGCGAGAAGTCGGTAGACGACCGTGCGGTTGACGCCGAGTTTGTTGGACAACTCGGTGACGGTCAGCCCGTGGTCGGTGTCGGCGAGCAGTTTGAGGACGCGTAGTCCCCTGTCGAGCGTCTGGGAGGTTTCCGCGGTCACGACGCCCTCTCCTTCGGAGTTTCGGAGTGAGTGACGACGGCTCTCTCACGGAGGCTGCGGCGCCGGTCCCATCGGCGACGCACGGAGAGGCCGCCGGCAGGCAGGCCATGGCGCACCGGCTGCGCGCCGTGGCGGCGCTGCCACGGCGCGTGTGTATTGCCGGGACAGTAGCGATCCGTACCGCTCAGCGGAAGACCTCGTCCAGAATCCGGTCATGGGCGGTCAGTTGCTCCCTGTTCGCGTCGGAACAAGCCCCGAAAAGGGATTCGCGCCCACCAATCGCACGATTTCCCATGAATGGACGCGCGTAGAAACGCCCCGGAGACGTCGTCACGACGTCTCCGGGGCGGAAAAGAAAGGCGGAAAAAGATGTTCGTGAAGTGGTGTCCGGGGTCAGCGCATCCGGGTCGCCCACTCCTGAACCTTCTTGATCCGCTCGCGAAGCTGCCCGCCGGTGGCCTCCGCGCTGGGCGGCCCGCCGCACACCCGGCGCAGCTCGGTGTGGATCACTCCGTGCGGTTTGCCGCTCTGGTGGACGTACGCGCCGACCATCGTGTTGAGCTGCTTGCGCAGCTCCAGCAGCTCCTTGTGGGAGACCACGGGCCGCCGGTCGGCGGGCAGCTCCAGCAGATCCGCCTCCGCGTCGGGCTTCTTGCGGCTGTGCGCGATCTGCCGGGCCTGCCGCTTCTGGAGGAGCATCTGCACCTGGTCGGGTTCGAGGAGGCCGGGGATACCGAGGTAGTCCTGCTCCTCCTCGCTGCCGGGGTGCGCCTGCATGCCGAACTCGGCGCCGTCGTACAGCACCCGGTCGAAGACCGCGTCGGACTCCAGCGCCTCGAAGGGCAGCATGTCCTGTTCGCCGGTGTCCTCGTCGAGTTCGCGCTCCGCCTCCGCCATCTCCTTCTCGGACTCGGCGTACGGGTCGTCCTCGCCGGCCTTCTTCGGCTTGTCGAGTACGTGGTCGCGCTCCAGCTCCATCTCGCCGGCGAAGCCGAGGAGCCCGGGGATGGTGGGCAGGAAGACGGACGCGGTCTCGCCGCGCCTGCGGGAGCGGACGAAACGGCCGACGGCCTGCGCGAAGAACAGCGGTGTGGAGATGGTGGTGGCGTACACGCCGACGGCCAGGCGCGGCACGTCGACGCCCTCCGACACCATGCGGACGGCGACCATCCAGCGGTCCTCGCCAGCGCTGAAGTCGTCGATGCGCTTGGAGGCGGCGGCCTCGTCGGACAGGACGACGGTCGCCTTGGTGCCGGTGATCTCGCGGATGAGCTTGGCGTACGCGCGGGCCTGGTCCTGGTCGGTGGCGATGACCAGACCCCCCGCGTCCGGCATTGACTTGCGTACCTCGGTGAGCCGCTGGTCGGCGGCGCGCAGCACGTTGGGCATCCAGTCGCCGCGCGGGTCGAGCGCGGTGCGCCAGGCCTGCGAGATCGCGTCCTTGGTCATGGGCTCGCCGAGCTTGGCGGCGACCTCGTCGCCGGCCTTGGTGCGCCAGCGCATGTTGCCGCTGTAGCTGAGGAAGATGA
Source organism: Streptomyces niveus (assembly GCF_001723055.1). GTDB lineage: Bacteria > Actinomycetota > Actinomycetes > Streptomycetales > Streptomycetaceae > Streptomyces > Streptomyces niveus. The sequence continues at coordinate 65,407 of NZ_MDCR01000015.1, read as the reverse complement.
CGGGGCGCACGACGCCGTCGCCGAGCGCGTTGCCGTAGCCGTAGGTGTAGTCGGCGGAGGAGCGGCGGATGCCGTCGTTGCCCTCCTCGTACGCCACGAAGGGGATCGGGTTGGTGTCGGACCTGAAGGGCGTACCGGTCAGCGCGAGGCGCCTGGCGGCCGGTTCGAAGGCCTCAAGACACGCCTCGCCCCAGGACTTGGAGTCACCGGCGTGGTGGATCTCGTCGAGGATCACGAGGGTCTTGCGCTGCTCGCAGCGGTTGCGGTGGAGCATGGGGCGTACGCCGACACCCGCGTACGTCACGGCGACGCCCTGGTACTCCTTGCTCAACGCCCCCGCGCTGTAGTCCGGGTCGAGCTTGATCCCTATCCGCGCCGCGGCCTCCGCCCACTGCTTCTTCAGATGCTCCGTCGGCGCGACGACGGTGATCTGCTGCACGACGTGGTGGTGCAGCAGCCAGGACGCGAGGGTCAGCGCGAAGGTGGTCTTCCCGGCGCCGGGGGTCGCGACGGCGAGGAAGTCACGTGGCTGCTCCTGGAGATAGCGCTCCAGCGCCTTCTCCTGCCAGGCACGGAGCTTGTTGGCCGTGCCCCAGGGCGCGCGGCCGGGGAAGGCGGGTGAGAGGTGGTGGGAGGCGGTAGTAGTCACGGTCTCCGGTTCACGGACGCTCGGGTACTCGGACTGCACGGCTGTGCCGGGCTCAGATACGACAACCGGGCCACCCTACCGGCGCCCCGGCCCGATCCTCGTACGAACAAGCCGGGCCCGCGAAGGTGCGACCCGGGTCACACACCGTCCCGTACGACCCGTACCCGTGTCGCCACCCACACCCCCGCCAGCGCCACCGCGGCCATCGGGAGGAACACCGCGGCGAACGCCGCCGGGTGGGAGGCGTCCGTCGCGGTGAGGTCGTGGGCGCCCACCGCGCCGCCGCCCAGGGCCGCGAAAGCGGCGCCGCCCGCCGCCAGCAGCAGGACGTTCGACAGGCCGTCGGAGATCTGGAGCGCGGCGGAGTTGGTGCCCGCCTCCTCGGGAGGCGAGAGCTTCAGCAGCAGCACGCTCGTGGACGCGATCACCGCGCCCATGCCGAGGCAGCCGACCGCCCAGGCGACGCCGACGACCCAGACCGGGACCGACGCGATCAGCACGCTCGGCGCTGCGGCGATGGCGACGGCGACCAGCACCATGCCGCCCATCAGCAGGCGTTCGCGGTGCGGCTCCATCCGGGGGCGGGACTGGATGTACGAGCCGAGGGCCCAGGTCGCGCCGCCGACCGCCAGCGAGAGGCCCGCCAGCGTCGGGGACAGGCCCCGCTGGGTGACGAGCATCAGCGGGACGAAGCTCTCCGCCGCGATGAAGGAGCCAGCGGCGACGCCGCGCAGCAGGATCACCGACGGCATGCCCCGGGCGGCGCGGTAGGTGCCGTGCGGCAGCAGGCCGAGGACGGCGGGGACGATCAGCGCGGCGCCGGCGGCGCCGGGGAGCAGGGACCACCAGGTGAGGTCCTGGCCCGCGTACTGGAGCAGTCCGGCGCCGAGCGAGATCGCCAGCGCGAGGCGGATCCGGCGCCGGTCGAAGGCCGGTACAGGCTCCGAAGGGTCGGCCGGCCCGCTCGCCATCTGCCGGATCGCCGGCAGCGCGGTCGCCAGCGGGAGTATCACCAGGACCGGGATGCCGACGAACACCCAGCGCCAGCCGAGGTGTTCGGTGACCGTGCCGGAGGCAAGCGGTCCGACGACGGAGGGGATCACCCAGCTCGCGGCGAACGCGGCCATGATCGCGGGCCGCAGCCGTTCGGAGTAGGCGCGGCTGACGACGACGTACAGCGCGACGATCACCAGCCCGCCGCCGAGCCCCTGGACCGCGCGGCCCGCGATGAACAGCCACATGGCGCCGGCCGTGCCGGACAGCAGCAGCCCGAGCGCGAAGGCGGTGATCCCGGTGACGAGCGGCCTCAGCGGGCCGCTGCGGTCGGCCCACTGCCCGGAGAGCACCATCGCGAAGAGGCTGGTGGTGAAGTAGGCGGAGAAGGCGAACGCGTACAGCGAGACGCCCCGCAGCTCGCGCGCCGCAACCGGCATCGCGGTGCCGACGGCCGTCGCCTCGAAGGCGATCAGGAGGACGACGCAGATGATGCCGATGCTGAGCGCGCGGTGGGTCTTGCCGAGGATGCCGTCCTGGCCGGGGTCCGTGGCGACGGGTGGGGCTGCTTCGGTGGCGGCTTCGGTGGCGACGTCGGCGTCGCTCGGTTCCAGGGCGGTCATGGACTCAGCGTAAGGGGCATGAGGCCGGTTGAACCCTGTCGCTGGTCGCTTCGGACCTGGTCCCTTGGTCGTACGTCCCCGGCGCCGCTCATGAACGGCGTGTGGCAGTCGCGTTGCGGGGTGCCCGGCGCCCTTGAGGGCCGCACGCCGCGACGCCTACGGTCGGGTCATCGGCACGCACGGCCGTGTGCCCGAGTGGTTCAGGGGCTCGACTGCAAATCGAGTTACGTGGGTTCGATTCCCGCCACGGCCTCTGTGAGAAGTCCCGCCTCCTGAAGAAGTCCCCGAGAAGTCCTTCCCGGAGCCCTCCCCGACGTTCCTCCGGGGAGGGCTTCTCTCATCCCGCCGTCACCACGGCCGACTGCGGCCTGATCGGGAGCCGGTTGACCGGGCGGCCCGTCGCCGCGCGGACCGCCGCCGCCACCGCCGCCGGGGAGGTCACGACCGGGGCCGCGCTCGCCGGCTTCGCGCCGAACGGGGCCACCACGTCGCGCTCCTCGACCAGTTTGACGATGCGGATGTCCGCCGCGTCCAGGGACGTCGGCAGCGCGTAGCCGGTGAGGTCGGGGCGGCGGACCAGCCCGCGGGTGGTACGGAGGTTCTCGGTCAGGGCCGTACCGATGCCCTGGGTGACGCCGGCCTCGATACGGGTCGCGAGCTGCGCCGGGTTCAGGACCCGGCCGACGTCCTGGGCGACGGCCATCTCCACGACGCGGATCGAGCCGAGTTCGATGTCGACGTCCACGACCGCGCGGATCGCGCAGAACGCGAGACCGACGAACGCGTCGCCCTGGCCGGACTCGTCGAGCGGTTCGGTGGGATGCGGGCGGCACTGGGCGGTGGCCCACAGCTCCTTGCCGTCCATCGCCTCGGTGACGGTGGTCGACAGCACGCCGTCGTAGGAGGTGATCTTCCCGTCGGTGATCTGGAGCAGTTCGGTCGACATGCCGAACTTGTGCGCCAGCGGCTGGAGCAGTTGCGTACGGACCATCTTGGCCGCCCGCTCGACCGCGCCGCCGGAGACCCAGGTGTGGCGGCCGTGCGTGGCGGGGCCCGCCGGGGGCTGGTCGGTGTCGACCGACGCCACGTGGACCTCTTCGATGCCGAGCGTCTCCTGGACGATCTGGCGGGCGAGGGTGGAGAAGCCCTGGCCGGTCTCGACGGCCGCGCAGATGACCGTGGCGACGCCGTCATGGACCTTGACGGTGGCGGTGGAGACCTCGTCGGCGCCCTCGGCGCCGAGCATGTGGACCATGCCGAGCGCGTAGCCGACTCCTCGGCGTACGGCGCCGGGCTCGCCCGCGCCCTCGGGACCGCCGGGGAGCAGCCAGGACGACTCGGGGACGTCCTTGGGCAGCGCGGGCAGCGGGAAGTCCCGTACGGCGCGCAGCAGTTCGGCCACGGGCGCCGGGCAGGTCACGGTCTGCCCGGTGGGCAGGATGTCGCCGGTCGCCAGGGCGTTGCGCAGGCGCAGCTCGGCCGGGTCGATGCCGATCTTGGCCGCCAGCTTGTCCATCTGGCCCTCGTACGCGGCGCAGACCTGCATCGCGCCCTCGCCCCTGACATGGCCGGACGGCGGGTTGTTGGTGCGTACGGCCCAGCCCTCGATGAAGGCGTGCGGGACGATGTACGGGCCGCAGGCGAACGCGACGGCGGCGGCGAGGGATTCGGACGAGGCGTCCGCGTACGCGCCCGCGTCGAGCAGGATCTGTGCCTCGACCTTGACCAGGCGGCCCTCGCTGTCGGCGTGGTGCCGGTAGCGCAGCAGCGTCGGGTGCCGGTGGGCGTGCCCGAGGAAGGACTCCTCGCGGGTCGCGGCGAGCTTCACGGGGCAGCCGGTGCGCAGGGCGAGCAGGCCGAGCGGGATCTGGAAGCCGGGGTCCTCGCGGTCGCCGGTGGCGCCGGGGACGCCGGTGACGACGACCTTGACCTGGTCGGGTTCGAGGCCGAAGCAGGCGGCGGCCAGGTCGCGGTCGGTGTGCGGGTCGGTGGAGCCGGTGTAGATCTCCACGCCGCCGTCGGGGCGCGGTACGGCGAGTCCGGCCTCGGCGCCGATGGGGGCCGGGTCCTGGCGGCCGATGCGGTAGAGGCCCTCGACGACCACCTCGCCCATGAGGTCGGGGTCGCCGTAGCGCAGCGGGATGTGCCGGATCAGATTGCCGTCGGGGTGCAGCGGTTCGGCCTCGAAGGCCTTCTCCGGGTCCGTGACGGGGTCGAGGATCTCGTACTCGACGGCGATGGCGGCGGCGGCCATCCGCGCGGTGTCGGGGTGGTCCGCGGCGACGGCGGCGATGGCCTCGCCGTGGTGGCGCACGACGTCGGAGGCGAAGACGGGGCGGTCGGCGACGAGCCGTCCGTAGGAGGGGTCGCCGAGAACGTCGAGATGGGTCACCACGGCCCGTACGCCCGGCATCTCGGCGGCGGCGGCCGTGTCGATGGACAGGATGCGGGCGTGCGGGTGCGGTGAGCGCAGCAGCGCCGCCCACAGCAGCCCCTCGGCCCACAGGTCGGCCGCGTAGGGGAACGTGCCCTCGGTCTTGGCACGGGCGTCGGCCGGGGGGAGGGACGCACCGAGACCCAGCGCGGGCGGCTCCTGCCGGGGGCCGTCGAGTGCCTGGGACTCGGTGGCCGCGTCGTTGCTCACGCCATGCCTCCGTCGTGCGGGTCGAGAGGTGCGGGGTGGGCGCCGCCGGCGCCCGGTGGTGCCTGGTGCGGGATACGGGCCTCGTCGGCGGCGGCCTCGGCGCTCGCCGCGCGTTCGGCGACGACCTCGCCGACGGCGTCGAGCACGCCCCGGTATCCGGAGCAGCGGCAGAGGTTGCCGCACAGCGCCTGGCGGGTCTCCAGTTCGCTGGGGGCGTGGTTGCCTTCGAGCAGGTCGTGGACGGTCATGGCCATGCCGGGGATGCAGAAACCGCACTGCACGGCGCCGCAGTTGGCCAGGGCGCGCTGGACGTCGGACGGTTCGCCGTCGGAGGCCAGGCCCTCGACCGTACGGACCTCGGAGCCGGCCGCGGTGGCCGCGGGGACGAGGCAGGAGGCGACGAGCCGGCCGTCGACCTGCACGTTGCAGGCACCGCACTCGCCCTGCGAGCAGCCGTCCTTGGCACCGGCGAGGCCGAGGCGCTCGCGCAGGACGTAGAGCAGGGACTCGCCGATCCAGGCGTCGGTGACGGGGCGGTCGCCGCCGTTGACGCGCAGGACGTAGGAGTCGGCGGGGTGTTCGGCGCTGTCGTTGCTGGTGGTGAGGGGGGCGGGCGCGGGTTCCGGTTCGGCCGCGGGTTCGGGTTCCGCTTCCGGCGCGGGCTCCGCTTGCGCGTCTGCCTGCGTCTCCGCTTCCGTCACGGCTTCCGGTGCGGGCTCGGCGTCCGCCTCGGGTACGGCCTGCGGAGTCGGCTCCGAGGCGGGATCCGGCGCGAGGTCCGTCACGGGCTCCGCCACCGGCTCCGGTACGGGCTGAGGAGCCGGTTCCGGTTCGGGTTCCGGTTCCGGTGCCCACGGGGCGCGCGCACCACCCGGAAGGGTGGCGGGCGGCGCACCGCCCGACCACTGCGACGTGGTGGGCATGGAGGTGGTGAACTCGCCCGATTCGTCCGGAAGATCGTCTCCGATGACCGGGATCACCCACTGCCCGGTGGGAGCCGGGGGGGCCGGCTGCGGGGCCGGGGGGCCCTGCTCCGTACGGGAGTCGCCGGCCGCGTCGGTGAAGGCCCACTGACCGGTCGCCTGCGGGTCGTGCGGCACGTCCGGGGCGACGGCCCCCTGCGGGGCGTAGCCGTACGGGTCGGGCTGCGTCTGCGGCGTGTACGGCGCCCACTGCCCGACGTCCGCCGGACCCGCGTGAACCACGCCGCCGTCGGCCGGCCGCTGGTCGATCGTCGGTGGTACGTAGCCGTGTCCGCGCGCCGCCAGCGGGGCGTCCGCCCGGTCCTCGGGCGGCAGTTGGACGAACGCGGTCGCCTCGGCGTCGTACTCGCCGCCCTGCGGGATCGGCTGCCACGCGCCGCGTTCCTGCGGGTGGCCGTGCGCACGGTCGCGCGGGTCGTCGGGTCGACGCCCCTCCGGAGTCCCGGAGTTCTCGTTCTCGTCGGTGGTCACGGCAGCGCCCTCCCCAGTGCTCGTCGAGCCAGCGTGGCGACGGTACGCCTCAGGTGCAGCACGGCGGGCGGCAGGGCGGGCGGCTCGCTCCCGTCCGCCGCCGGTTCCGGGTCGGGGATGCAGGCCGCGGCGACGTACTCCCCGAAGGCCGCCAGCGCCTCGGGCGCCAGCCCGCGGTCGGCGTCCCAGTCGATCAGCGAGGCGATCCAGCGCTCCGCCTCCAGCGGGCGCAGCGGCATCGGCGCGATCGCGCCGACCGCGCAGCGCACGCCCCGGCGCGCCGGGTCGAGCACGACGGCGACGGACGCGGTGGCCCGGCCGGGGCCGGTGCGGCCGGTCGCCTTGAGGTAGACCTGCGGGGCGTGCAGCAGGGGAACCCGTACGAAACCGATGAGTTCGGCGGGCGCCAGCATCTCGCGGCCCGCCAGCAGATGCGAGACCGGGATCTCACGGCGCGCGCCGCCGGGGCCCGCGACGACGAGGTCCGCCTCCAGGGCCGCCAGGACGGGCAGTGAGTCGCCGGTGGGGGCCGCGCTGGCGATGTTCCCGCCGAGCGTGCCCGCGTTGCGGATCTGGGGCGGTCCGGCGGCCCGCGCGGACGCGGCCAGCGCGGGGATGAGGGCGGCGAAGTCGGGCCGCCCCATGCGCGCGTGGGTGAGTCCGGTGCCCAGCAGGGCGTGTCCGTCCTGGTAGTGCCAGCCGCGCAGTTCGCTGATCCGGCCGAGACCGACCAGACCCGCGGGCCTGAGAAGGCCCTTGTTGACGGCGGCCATCAGATCGGTGCCACCCGCGACGGGCACGGCGGCAGGCATGGCGCTCAGCGCCGCCACGGCCTCGTCGAGCGAGGCCGGCAGCGTCACGGACTGCGCCGTCTGCGGTGCGTGCGTGGTCAACCCAGCTGCCCCTTCCCGGTGTCCCGGCTGTCCGCCTGTGTTGGCCGTACCGTACGTGCTCACAGGCCGGACGAGGCAACTCTGGCACATCTTCCGGGCCCACCGGTCCGAGGGTCCATGAAGCACGGATCCGCCCCCGAACGAGGGGAAGGTCCGATTTCACGCCTCTTCACCGACACATACGGAATGCCATCATTTGGCACTCCTTGTACGCCTTCTTCGTACGGACAGCCCCGGTCGGGGGGTCACACGATCGGGGGCGATCCTTCGATCGGACGTCCGAGAACGGCCGAGTCCCCGTTCGGTCCCGGGCGCTTGTGCCAGGGCAACGGGCCGCCGGGCGGCCGGTAATCGACCCCCAGGGCGTCAAGGCGCTTGTAGTGAGCGGTCATTCGCCGTTCGAAATCGGCGAAGTCGCGGTCCGGGGAGTCGGGCAGGGTCGACCAGGCGACCTCGGCGAAGGCGCAGAGGCGCGGGAAGAGCTGGTAGTCGACACGGGAGCGGTCCTGCATCACCTCGGTCCACACATTGGCCTGGGTGCCCAGGACATGGGCGGCGTCGGCGCCGGTCAGCTCCGGCGGCACGGGCTCGAAGCGGTAGACGTCCTGGAGGGTGCGGACGTAGCCGATGGGCATCGGCTCGTCCTCGCCCGCCGACTGACGGTGGTCCAGATACACCTGCTGCTCGGGGCACATCACGACGTCGTGGCCGGCCTTGGCGGCGGCGATCCCGCCCGCGTATCCGCGCCAGGAGGAGACGGCGGCGCCGGGGGCGAGCCCGCCCTCCAGGATCTCGTCCCAGCCGATGAGGCGCCGGCCGCGCGCGGAGAGCCAGCCGTCGAAGTGCCGGATGAACCAGGACTGGAGCTCGTCCTCGTCGGCCAGGCCGAGTTCACGGATCCGCTCCTGGGCGGCGGGCGAGCGCTTCCACTGGTCCTTGGGGCACTCGTCGCCGCCGATGTGGATGAACGGCGAGGTGGCGGCCGGGAAGAGGTCGAGCAGCTCCTCGAAGACGCCCTCGAAGAAGCGCAGGGTGTTGTCGCTTGGGGCGAGCACGTTCGGGTTGACGCCCCAGGTGTCCCAGACGTCCAGCGCCGCGGTGTCCACGACGTCGGTGTTGCCCAGCTCCGGGTACGCGGCGATGGCGGCCTGCGAGTGGCCGGGGATGTCGATCTCGGGGACGACGGAGATGTGCCGCTCGGCGGCGTACGCGACGATCTCGCGGATGTCGTCCTGGGTGTAGAAACCGCCGTGCGGCTTCTCGTCCCAGATGTCCGAGTATCTGTGGCCGTACTTGGTCCGCGAGCGCCACGCGCCGACCTCGGTCAGCTTCGGGTACCGCTTGATCTGGACGCGCCAGCCCTGGTCGTCGGTGAGATGGAAGTGGAAGACGTTCAGCTTGTGGGCGGCCATCAGGTCCAGGAAGCGCAGCACGCCGTCCTTGGGCATGAAGTGCCGTGACACGTCGAGCATGACACCGCGCCAGCCGAAGCGCGGCTGGTCCTCGATGACCTGACGGGGGATCTCCTGCCGTACGCCGGGGGACACGGGCGCGCGGCGGAACGCCTTGGGGCCGAGCAGCTGACGGAGCGTCTGGGCGCCCCAGAAGACACCGGCCGCGCTGCCGCCGTGGATCTCGGCGCCCCACTCGGCGGTGATGTCCAGCCGGTACGCCTCGGGGGCCATGGACTCGTCGATGCGCAGCGACACGGCGTTGCTGCCGCCTGCCGGGCCGGGGGCGAGCGGCAGTCCCAGCGCCGCACCGACGGTGGCGCGCAGCCAGCGCTCGGTGCCCTCGGTCCCGGGCGCCGCCCAGAGCGTGGTGGCCGAATCGGGGACGAAGCCGCCGCTCTGCGGGCCTTCGACACTGACGGGCGCCGGGATCAGGTCCATCACGTGAATCCTCAGTCCTCATTCGGCTGGCATATGCCGGAGTCAATGGGTCGTTGAGTGTCCAGCTGGACACTAGGCCCGGCCCGGACGTGCGGACAAGTGGTCTCAACCAATCGGTGATCAGGCACACGTGTACGCGGCACGCGCCCCGGCACCTCCGCCTACCCGCTCACGCCGGGCGCACGCGAACGGCTCCGGGGTGCGCGTACGCGCGCCCCGGAGCCGTTCAGCGTCCGAGTCAGCTCCGGGAAGGAACGACGGGCCCAGGGCCTGTCCGAACCCGTCCCCGGCTGAGCCCCGGGGCTCAGCTCTTGCCCTTGCCGCTCTTGTCCTTGCCGCCCTTGTCCTTGTCCCCGCCGGGGCCCATGGACTCGTAGATCTCCTTGCACATCGGACAGACCGGATACTTCTTGGGGTCGCGCCCCGGTACCCAGACCTTCCCGCACAGTGCCACCACCGGAGTGCCGTCGAGGGCACTCGCCATGATCTTGTCCTTCTGGACGTAATGGGCGAAGCGCTCGTGGTCGCCGTCGCCGTGCGACACCTTCGGTGTCGGCTCCACGAGGGTGCCCGTACCTGCCCCGCGCTCGGGCTCAAGAGTGCTCATAACCGCCAAGGGTACCCACGCTCACGGCATCCCGATGGCCCCGGGCACTCACGCATCGCGTCGACGCAGCGTCACGAGCCCTCCGCAGAGCGCGGCGGCCGTCCAGAGCAGCAGTACGGCCAGCCCGCCCCACGTGCCCACGTCGATCCGGTCGTCGGGGACGACCCGCAGGATCTGGGCCCCGGCGACGCTGGGCAGGTACCGCGCGACGGACCCGACGCCGGGCAGATGCGCGAGGATGTCCGAGACGATGAAGAACAGCGGCACGAGGATGCCGAGCGCCAGGACCGTGCTGCGCAGCATCATCGTGACAGCGGCGGAAATCAGACACAGCAGGGTCAGATAGACGGCGAGCCCCACCGTCGCGCGCACCGCGCCCGGGTCGCCGAGCGCCGCGTTCTGCCGCTCCCCCATCGCGCCCTGCGCGGCGGCGAAGGTGACGAAGGCGGTGGGCAGGGTCACCGCGAAGGCCGTCACGGCGACGGCCGTGAGCTTCGCGGCGCCGAACACACCCCGGCGCGGTACGGCGGTGAGCGAGGCCCGGACCGTCCCCGTCGCGTACTCGGCTCCAACGGCGAGCACCCCGAAGCAGACGAGCGCGAGCTGGGCGACGTTGGTGCCGGCGAAGCCGTAGCCGACCGGGTCCCAGTCGGGGGTGGCGCCGAAGTCGTCGTAATTGCCCTTGATCACCGAGCCGTAGAGGTACCCGATGCCGACGGAGAGGCCCACGACGGCGGCCAGGGTCCACCAGGTGGAGCGCAGCGTACGGAGTTTGAGCAGCTCGGCCGAGAGCGCGGCGGCGAACAGCCGGCCGCCCGGCCCGCCCCGTACGGCGCTCATCGCGCACCGCCCGACGTCAGCCGCAGATACGCCTCTTCAAGAGAACCCGCCGGCCCCGCGTACGTACGGACGATCTCGGCCACGTCGCCCTCGGCGAGGAGCCTGCCCCGCCCGATCACCACCACCTGGTCGACCGTCAGCGCCGCCTCGCTCATCAGGTGGGAGGAGACCAGCACGGTCCGCCCCTCGGCGGCCAGCTCCCGCATCAGGGTGCGGATCCAGACGATGCCCTCCGGGTCGAGCCCGTTGACCGGCTCGTCCAGCAGCAGCACGGCCGGATCGCCGAGCAGCGCGGCGGCGATCCCCAGCCGCTGCCGCATACCCAGTGACAAGGTGCCCGCGCGGCGCCCCGCGACGCCGTCGAGGCCCGTCAGGCCGATCACCTCGCCCACCCGGCTGTCCGGGATGCGATGGGTGCGGGCGAGGGTGCGCAGATGGGCGCGGGCGGTCCGGCCGCCGTGCACGGACGACGCGTCGAGCAGCGCGCCCACGGTGCGCAGCGGATCGCGCATCCGTACGTAGGACCGCCCGCCGATCAGCGCGTGGCCGCGGTCGGGGCGGTCGAGGGCCAGCAGCAGGCGCAGGGTCGTCGACTTGCCCGCGCCGTTGGGGCCGAGGAAACCGGTCACCCGGCCCGGTTCGGCCCGGAAGGACAGCGCGTCGACGGCGGGCGTCGAGCCGTGGCGTTTGGTCAGGTCACAGACTTCGATCATGCGCCGTACGGTCCCGCGCGCCCCGCCGTCGGCGCGTCGGGCCGGGGACGGAACGCGCTCGTCTCCCTCTCGGGAGGGAGGCGGCGGCCCACCGGCGGCCTCTACGGTCGGGGCATGACCGTCCACAGCCGTGCACGCGCGGTGTTCGGGCGCGGTGCCGCGGGGCCCGGCGCCGCCGGGCGTGCCGTGCTCGGGCGCGACGCGCTCGCCGTTCTCGTGTACGCCCTGCTGCTCATCTCCACCGGCAGCCCCGACGCCACCGTGCCGGGCCCGGGGAGCGGGACGGCCGCCGGCGACCGGGCGGTGCCGTTCTGGCTCCAGCTGTCGTTGATGGCCGCCGCCACCCTCCCGGCGGCGCTGCGCCGGCTCGCCCCGCTGCCCGTCTTCTGCTGGGTGACCGGGGTCTCCGCCGTCGCCGTGGTGTGCGACGCCCTGTGGGATCCGCTCCTGCCCGCGGCGTTCGCGCTCTACGCGGTCACCGTGACGCGCGAGGGCCGCCGTTGGTGGGAGCGCTGGCTGCCGGGCCTGGCGATCCTCTTCCTGACCGTGGCCGGACTCCTCGCCCCGGCCGGCGGCGCGGACGCCTACTGGTGGTCGGCGGGCCCGGGCCAGCTGCTGCTCGGCTTCGCCGCGCTGCTGGCCGCCGGGGAGCTGGGCCGGGTCGTACGGGAGCGGCGCGCCCTCGTCCTGCGGACCGGGCAGCAGATCGCCCAGCGCGCCGTCACGGAGGAGCGGCTGCGGATCGCCCGGGAGCTGCACGACGTCGTGACGCACTCGATGGGTCTGATCGTCGTCAAGGCGAGTGTGGCCAACCATGTCGTACGGACCAGGCCCGAGGAGGCGCACGACGCGCTGCGGATCATCGAGGCCACCGGCCGGGGCGCGCTCACCGAGATGCGGCACATGCTCGGTGTGCTGCGCTCGGACACCACCGGCGAGCGCCTGCCCGCGGCCCTCGGCCCCGTGCCCGGCCCCCGCGCGCTGCCCGAACTGGCGCGCCGCGCGGGCGCGGAGCTGACCACCGAGGGCCTGGAGGGACTGCCGGAGGGCGCGGGGCTGGCCGTCCACCGGATCGTCCAGGAGGCGCTCACGAACGTGCTGCGGCACGCGGGCCCCGAGGTGCCCTGCCGGGTGCGGGTGACCGCCGTGGACGGGGTGGTGGACATCGAGATAGTCGACGACGGCCCGCCGCGCGCGGGTCAACCGCGGGAGGGCCACGGCCTGGTGGGCATGCGCGAGCGCGTCGCGCTGTACGGCGGCACGTTCCGCGCCGGGCCCCGGGACACCGGCGGCTTCGCGGTCCGCGCGACCCTGCCGTACGCCCCCGCGCCCACCGGCGCGCGCGTGGAGAGCCCCCGGTGATCCGGGTGCTGGTCGCCGACGACCAGGCGCTGCTGCGCGGCAGTCTGCGGCTCCTGGTGGACGCCGAGCCGGGACTGGTCGCCGTCGGCGAGGCGGCCGACGGGACGGAGGCGGTCCGGCTGACCGCCGAGACACGGCCCGACGTGGTGCTGATGGATGTGCGGATGCCGGGCCTTGACGGCATCGGGGCGACCCGTCTGATCTGCGCGCCCCCACAGACCGCGTCGGACGGCGGACCACGTGTCCTGATTCTGACCATGTTCGACCTGGACGAGTACGTGTACGGCGCGCTGCGCGCGGGCGCCAGCGGCTTCCTCCTCAAGGACGCCCCGCCCGCCGAACTGCTCGCCGCGATCCGTGTCGTGGCGGCCGGCGAGGCGCTGATCGCCCCGGCGGTGACGCGCCGCCTGATCGCCGAGTTCGCCCGCCGCCCCGGCCCGGCCCGCCGGGACAGCGCGGGGCTCGACGGGGTCACCGACCGCGAGCGCGACGTGCTGGAGCTGGTCGCGCGCGGTCTGACGAACACCGAGATCGCCCGGCGGCTGTTCGTGGGCCTGTCGACGGTGAAGACGCATGTGAGCCATCTGCTCACCAAGTTCGGGGCACGGGACCGGGCGCAGCTGGTGATCGTGGCGTACGAGACGGGCCTGGTCACCCCGGGAATCGCGGATCCCGACCGGCGCGTCCCCGACGCGGGCCCCCGGCCACCGGGCCGGGCGGTCAGTTGAGCGAGGGGTCGTCCGGATAGGTGGCCACCATGGCCAGTTCGCTGCGCTGGCGGCGCAGCACCGCGCGCCACAGCCTCTCGGGGCGCGGCGACGACACGTCCCCGGGCTCCGACTCGACCACGTACCAGGCGCCCTCGGTCAGTTCGTTCTCCAGCTGGCCGGGCCCCCAGCCCGCGTATCCGGCGAAGATCCGCAGGGAGCCGAGCGCGCGGGCGAGCAGTTCGGGCGGCGTCTCCAGATCGACCAGGCCGATCGCGCCGTGCACCCGGCGCCAGCCGAGCGGCCCCTCGTCACCGGGTATGACGGCGAGGCCGAGCGCCGAGTCGAGGGAGACGGGGCCGCCCTGGAAGACGACACCGGGGTCCCCCGCGAGTCCGCCCCAGGACTCCAGGATGTCCCCGACGTCCACCGGGGTGGGCCTGTTGAGGACCACGCCGAGTGACCCCTCCTCGTCATGGTCGAGCAGGAGCACCACCGCGCGGTCGAAATTCGGATCCGCCAGGGCCGGCGTCGCGACGAGCAGCCGGCCTGTGAGCGAGGACACCTCGGTCATGGCAGACATGATCCCGCACATTCGCCTTCCGCGGGGGCCGCGCGGCAGAGTGTGCGTGATCGCAGCTCAGGCGCACGGCGGCACGGGGAGCGCAAGGACGCGCCGTAACACGGAACGAAGTGGACACAAAGAGAAGGGTGACTCAACGCAAGGGGTGGCGAACAGAAAGTGTTCTGTCACCTTTCCCACGGCCCCAGGGCGCCCGATGCCTTACGGGAGAGCGGCCCTTGCCCCTTACCCTTTTGCTTTGGCCCCCTGTCCGACGACTCCCGGAACGCGAGATTCATGACCGGCTCAGACGATGTAATGCTTGTCCACGGCGGAACCCCGCTGGAGGGCGAGATCCGCGTCCGCGGCGCGAAGAACCTGGTGCCGAAGGCCATGGTCGCCGCCCTGCTCGGCAGCGGGCCCAGCAGACTGCGCAACGTGCCAGACATCCGTGACGTACGGGTCGTCAGAGGCCTGCTCCAGCTGCACGGTGTGACCGTGCGCCCCGGTGAGGAACCGGGCGAGCTGATCCTCGACCCGTCGCACGTGGAGAGCGCCAACGTCGCCGACATCGACGCCCACGCGGGCTCGTCGCGCATCCCGATCCTGTTCTGCGGACCGCTGTTGCACCGGCTGGGCCACGCCTTCATCCCGGGCCTGGGCGGCTGTGACATCGGCGGCCGGCCCATCGACTTCCACTTCGAGGTGCTGCGCCAGTTCGGCGCGACGATCGAGAAGCGCGCGGACGGGCAGTACCTGGAGGCCCCGCAGCGGCTGCGCGGCACGAAGATCCGGCTGCCGTACCCCTCGGTCGGCTCGACGGAGCAGGTGCTGCTGACGGCCGTTCTGGCCGAGGGCGTCACCGAGTTGTCGAACGCCGCGGTGGAGCCGGAGATCGAGGATCTGATCTGCGTGCTCCAGAAGATGGGCGCGATCATCTCGATGGACACCGACCGGACGATCCGGATCACCGGTGTCGACAAGCTCGGCGGCTACAACCACCGTGCCCTGCCGGACCGTCTGGAGGCCGCGTCCTGGGCGTCGGCGGCGCTGGCGACCGAGGGCAACATCTACGTACGCGGCGCCCAGCAGCGGTCGATGATGACGTTCCTGAACACCTTCCGCCGGGTCGGCGGGGCGTTCGAGATCGACGACAAGGGCATCCGCTTCTGGCACCCGGGCGGCCCGCTCAACGCGATCGCCCTGGAGACGGACGTACACCCCGGTTTCCAGACCGACTGGCAGCAGCCGCTGGTGGTGGCCCTGACGCAGGCCGCGGGGCTCTCCATCGTCCACGAGACGGTGTACGAGTCGCGCCTGGGCTTCACCTCGGCGCTCAACCAGATGGGCGCGCACATCCAGTTGTACCGGGAGTGCCTGGGCGGCTCCGACTGCCGGTTCGGGCAGCGCAACTTCCTGCACTCGGCGGTCGTGTCGGGCCCCACGAAGCTTCAGGGCGCCGATCTGGTCATTCCCGACCTGCGGGGCGGTTTCTCGTATCTGATCGCGGCTCTGGCGGCGCAGGGCACCTCGCGGGTGCACGGCATCGACCTGATCAACCGGGGCTACGAGAACTTCATGGAGAAGCTGGTCGAGCTGGGCGCGAAGGTCGAACTGCCCGGCCGCTCCCTGGTCTGACCCCCCGTCCGCGGCGGCGGACGCGCACACCGGCCACGACAGAAGGGCGGTCACCCCGATCGGGGTGACCGCCCTTCCGCTCTGCCTGAGGGTTACTTGCCCTTGGCGGCTTCCTTGAGCTTGGAGCCCGCGGAGACCTTCACGCTGTAGCCGGCCGGGATCTGGATCGGGTCGCCGGTCTGCGGGTTACGAGCGGTGCGAGCGGCACGGTGGGTGCGCTCGAAGGTCAGGAAGCCGGGGATGGTGACCTTCTCGTCGCCCTTGGCGACGATCTCGCCAACGGTCTCGGCGAGGGCGGCCAGCACGGCGTCGGCATCCTTGCGAGTCACCTCGGCGCGGTCGGCCAGGGCGGCCACCAGCTCACTGCGGTTCATGTTGTTACTCCCGTGTTCTTCTTGCGTGTGAGGCGTGAGATCGAAGCCGATGCTGCCAGGACCCTCTGACAGTCCCGTTGAGCGGGTCCGTCCTTCGGGTCTTCGCGCCCCAGTGGGGTATCCCCCGGACATAGTCCTTGAGAAAGCATCCTGCCCCCACCAGCGGCGGGAAAGCGAATCCGGGCCCTGAAACCCCCTTGGAGCAGCGGGCTCATGGTCCGCCACCCTAGAGGTGGGTTCACGGTGCCGCGAATCGCGACGCGCCGGGCGTCAGACGGACGTGGTGCCTGTCACAGCCTCGCCGGCGGCCTTGGCGGCGGTGCGTACGGCGCCCGCGACGGCGCCCGCGACCTTGTCGTTGAAGACCGAGGGGACGATGTAGTTCGGGTTGAGTTCGTCCCCCGTGACGACGTCCGCGAGGGCCGTCGCGGCGGCCAGCATCATGTCCGTGTTGACGGTGCGTGACTGGGCGTCGAGGAGGCCCCGGAAGACGCCGGGGAAGACCAGGACGTTGTTGATCTGGTTGGGGAAGTCGGAGCGTCCCGTGGCCACAACTGCCGCTGTCTCGCGGGCGATTGCCGGGTCGACCTCGGGGTCGGGGTTGGCCAGCGCGAAGACGATCGCGCCGTCCGCCATGGCCGCGACGTCCGTGCCGTCGAGCACGTTCGGGGCCGATACGCCGATGAAGACGTCGGCGTCGACGACGGCCTCCTTGAGGGTGCCGGTGACGCCCTCCGGGTTGGTGTTGTCGGCGATCCAGCGCAGGGGCGATTCGGCCGCCGCGGACACGAGGTCGGCGCGGCCGGCGTGCACCACTCCGTGGATGTCGGCGACGACGGTGTGCTTGACGCCGGCCGCGATAAGAAGTTTCAGAATCGCTGTACCGGCCGCACCCGCGCCCGACATGACGACCCGTACGTCACCGATCGCCTTGCCGACGACACGCAGCGCGTTGGTCAGCGCCGCGAGCACCACGATGGCCGTGCCGTGCTGGTCGTCGTGGAAGACGGGGATGTCCAGGGCCTCGCGCAGCCGTGCCTCGATCTCGAAGCAGCGGGGGGCGGAGATGTCCTCCAGGTTGATCCCGGCGAAGCCCGGCGCGATGGCCTTGACGATCTCGACGATCGCGTCGGTGTCCTGGGTGTCCAGGCAGATCGGCCAGGCGTCGATGCCGGCGAAGCGCTTGAACAGGGCCGCCTTGCCCTCCATGACGGGCAGCGCGGCCATCGGGCCGATGTTGCCCAGGCCCAGCACCGCGGAGCCGTCGGTGACGACCGCGACGGAGTTGCGCTTGATGGTGAGCCGGCGGGCGTCCTCGGGGTTCTCCGCGATCGCCATGCACACGCGTGCCACACCCGGCGTGTAGACCATCGAGAGGTCGTCACGGTTGCGGATGGGGTGCTTGGACTGCATCTCGATCTTGCCGCCGAGGTGCATCAGGAACGTACGGTCGGAGACCTTGCCGAGGGTGACGCCCTCGATGCCCCGCAGTTCCTCGACGATCTCGTCCGCGTGGCTGGTGGAGCTGGCGGCGATCGTGACGTCGATCCGCAGCTTCTCGTGGCCGGACGCGGTGACGTCCAGACCGGTCACCGAGCCGCCGGAGGATTCCACGGCTGTGGTCAGCTGGGAGACCGCGGTGCCGCTCGCGGGCACCTCCAGCCTGACCGTCATCGAGTACGAGACGCTTGGCGCCGTTGCCATGACCGTGTTCCTCTGCTTTCCCTGGCTTCACTTGCCGCACCACCTCGCGCCTGGCGTCCGGCGGGACCGTCCGATGTTCGCACCTACCTGCTGGTAGGCGGTAACGGGGGTGAGGTACCGGTAGAGCCACGGAAACACGAGCGGGTCCGCGTCAGTGTGTGACGCGGACCCGCTCGTGTGAAGACATTGTTCCGTCAACGAAAAGAACTCAACGGAAAAAGACCTACTCCTCGTCGCCCGTCTTGACCTCGCTGGTGCGGCCGACGTCCCCTCGCTCGCCCCGCAGGGCGCGCATGTGCAGGACGTCACCGATGAACAGGTCGTACAGCAGGACGCCGATGACGCCGCCGACGAGCGGTCCGACGATGGGGACCCACCAGTAGTCGCTGAAGGCTCCGGCGAGGCTGCCCGGGAACGCGAGGTCCTGCCAGCCGGCCGCATAGGTGAGCAGCCGCGGGCCCAGGTCACGGGCGGGGTTGATGGCGTATCCGGCGTTCGACCCGTACGACATGCCGATGGCCGCGACGGCGAAGCCGACGATCAGCGGGCCGAGGTTGGCCTTCACGGCGGTGTTGCGCATGTCGATGACCGCGGCGATGAACATCACCAGGAAGGCCGTACCGACGATCTGGTCGAACAGCGGGCCCCAGAAACCGCCGTGGAAGTACGGCGCGGGGAACGTTCCGAAGATCGAGAAGGACGCCAGCGTATGGCCGTTGGTCTTCGGTCCCTTCATGGCGAGGTCGAAGGCGCTGATCGCGTCGTGGTAGACGCCGAAGACCAGCGCGGCCCCGACGAACGCGCCGAGCAGCTGCGCGCCCCAGTACGGCAGGACCTTGGCCCACGCGAACTTGCGGCGTACCGCGAACGCCAGGGTCACCGCCGGGTTGATGTGCGCCCCGCTGACCCCGCCGGCCACATAGACACCGAAGACGACGGCGAACGCCCAGCCCCAGGTGATCAGGAGCCAGTCCCCGGAGCTGATGAAGAAGGTGGTCGGCCCCGCCGTACGGCCCGAGCCGGGCAGTCCCGCGACCGCCACGGCCACCACGCCGCACCCGAAGGAGATGAGGACGAAGGTCCCCAGGAACTCCGCCATGCATTCGCCCCACAGACCTGCCCGGCTTCTGAGCCGGGACGGCTTCATCAGGGGAGGGATTTCCACAGCCATGTTGACCCGATCGACGTGGTCCGACCGGCGCCGGCACAGGCCGGAACCGGGTTGTCCCGGGCATCCCTACCCGAATCAACCCATTTCGAGGAGAACATCACTCGTCCGGCAGAGAGAAGGCCCCGCCTCCCGGATGACCGGGAGGCGGGGCCTCCTGACGCTGAAGGTGGCACCGACCCGCCATGCTCGCCTCGCGGCAAGTGGTCGCTCGAAGCGACGAAGGTTGGGCCCGGGGGCTTGGATCGAGCCGGTGCCGACACCAGGCTAACAAACGACCCAGGAAAGCGATTCCCGTACGCGCGTCGACTTGACGACGGGTCCCGGGACGGCCCCCCGGTCAGTCCCTGAGGAGGTCGGGAACTCCCCGCTCGTCGGGGTCGTCGCGGTCCGCCGAGACGACCGTGAGCTGTTGCGTCGCACGGGTGAGTGCCACGTACAGCACCCGCAGTCCGGCCGGGGACTCGTCGGCGATCTCCGCCGGCGAGACGACCACCGTGGCGTCGTACTCCAGCCCCTTCGCCTCCAGGCTGCCGAGCGCCACCACCCGGTCGCCGAGCCCCGCCAGCCAGCGCGCGGCCTGTTCCCGGCGGCCCATCGCGACGACCACGCCGATGGTGCCGTCGACGCGGTCCAGCAGACGCGCGGCCTCCTCCCGTACGACCTGGGCCAGGTCACCGTCCCGTACGGCGCTGAAGCGCGGCTCGACGCCCGTGGAGCGGACGGCGGCCGGGGACTCCATGCCCGGCATCGCGAGGGCGAGGACCTTGGCGGCGAGCGCCGCGATCTCGGCCGGGTTGCGGTAGTTGACCGTGAGGGTGAAGTGGCGGCGCGGGCGGTTGCCGAGGGCCTCGTCGCGGGCCTCCGCCGCCTCGTCCGGGTCCGACCAGGACGACTGGGCGGCGTCGCCGACGACCGTCCAGGTGGCGTGCCGGCCGCGGCGGCCGACCATGCGCCACTGCATCGGGGTGAGGTCCTGCGCCTCGTCCACGATGACGTGGGCGTACTCGGTGCGTTCGGCCGCCAGCCGCTCCGCGCGCTCGCGCTGCGACTCCTCGCGCTGCGGCATCAGCTCCTCCAGCCCGGTCAGCTGGTCCAGCGGGTCCAGGTCGCGGCGCTTGCGCTGCCGGGGCGGTGAGCCGAGCAGCTGCTCCAGCTCGTCGAGGATCGCGACGTCGTGCACGGAGAGCGGTCCCGTGCCGTCGGGGCCGACGCGGCGCAGCGAGCGGGCGACCTTCCGGGTCTCGTTCGGGTTGAGGATCCGGCGCGCCCAGCGGCCGAGGCGCCGTTCGTCGGCCATCGCGGCGAGCACACCGCGCGCGGTGAGTTCGGGCCACCAGGCGTCCAGGAACTCGATGAAGCTGTCCTCGGTGGTGACGTCGTCGTCGAAGCCGCCGCGCAGTTCGGCGGCCAGTTCGGCATCGCCCTTGGCGACGTACTCCCCGGCCCGTGCCGCGGCTCCGGACTTCGCCCACAGCGCGTCGAGCAGCAGTTTGCGGGCGCGCGGGCGCAGCAGGTTGACGGGCGCGGTGCCGCCGAGGGCGGACTGTCTGATGCGGTGCAGCTCGTCGGATTCGAGCTCCAGCCTGCGGCCGAGTGCGACCACCCGCAGCCGGGTGGGTGTGGCACCGCGCCCGGGGGCGCCGGTGGCGTTGTCGGCACCGGGGCGCGGCTCGTCGTCGCCGAAGGCGAGCTGACCGGCGGCGGCCTGTGCGGCGCCCTGTCCGGCGGCGTTACGGCTGCCGCCCCGGCCGCCGCGCCCCCCGGCGGATGCCCGTTCCCCCTCCAGCGCCCCGCGTGCCGCCTTGCGCAGCACCTTCAGCATCCGCGCCGAGCCCTTGACGCGGGACACGGCGGGCTCGTCGTACGCGGTGGCCTCCGCGCCGTCCACGAGGGAACCGACGGCGCGGATCGCGACCTGTCCCTCCTCGCCCAGGGACGGCAGCACGCCTTCGGTGTACGCGACGAGCAGCGGCGTCGGCGAGACGACGAGGATGCCGCCCGCGTATCTCCGTCTGTCCTGGTAGAGCAGGTACGCGGCACGGTGCAGGGCGACGGCGGTCTTGCCGGTGCCGGGCCCGCCGGACACCTCGGTGACGGACGCGGCGGGCGCCCGGATCACCAGGTCCTGCTCGGCCTGGATGGAGGAGACGATGTCGCGCATGGTGTGGCTGCGGGCCTGCCCGAGGGCCGCCATCAGCGCGCCGTCGCCGATGACGGGCAGCGCGGCGCCGTTCAGGGTGGCGGTCAGCTCGGGGCGCATCAGGTCGTCCTCGACGCCGAGGACCTTGCGGCCCTTGGAGCGGATGACCCGGCGCCGCACGACCCGGCCGGGGTCGACGGGTGTCGAGCGGTAGAACGGCGCGGCGGCGGGCGCGCGCCAGTCGATGACCAGCGGCGAGTAGTCGGAGTCCAGGACCCCGATCCGGCCGATGTGCAGCGTCTCGCCGATGTCGGCGGTGTCGTCGGCGCGTACGGCGTCGTCGGCCGGCTCGACGGAGGTGTACGCGCCGTCGGGGCCCTTCTTGCCGTCCTTGCCGGGCAGCAGGTCGACCCGTCCGAAGAGGAAGTCCTCGAACTCGTTGTTGAGCCGGTTGAGGTGGATTCCGGCCCGGAACACCTGCGCGTCGCGCTCGGCGAGCGCGCCGGGCGTGCCGACCTGGCCGCGCTTGGCGGCGTCGTTCATCAGGAACTCCGCCTCGTGGATCTTCTCTTCGAGACGGCGGTAGACCTGGTCGAGATGTTCTTGCTCGACACCGATCTCACGGTCACGGACGGAGTCGGCCCCCGCGCCGCGCGCCGGGTCCTCCCACGTCCCGTGGGCGGGGTCGCTTATGGCGTCGTTTCCCTTGTCCCGTACGGGATCGACAACCGATCCGGCGGATTCAACAGCGGCATCCTGCGCGGCCACCGAGGCCCCCTTCTGACGTGCACTGGGCAGCCGTCAACCGTACGCGAAGGGGGCCGGTATGTCAGGCCTCGACCTCCACCAGACGCTTGCCGTCAAATGTCCGGACCTCGAAGTGGTCGATGTCGTTCCGGTCCATGGCGGAGCCGCCGTGCACGTACAGCGGGTTCTTCGCGATCTCGTTGGTGCTGTCCGGGAGGCCGTAACCCCACTTCGGCACGGCCCACGAGGTGACGATCTCCTCCTCGCCGGTCTTGGACACGGCGACGAGGCTGCATTTGAGCGGGCCCTTGACGTTCTTCAGCTCCAGGGCCGCGTGGGTCCCCCAGCCCTTGCTCTCCATGCCGACGGTCGCGCTGACCTTGGTGACCGGGTCCGTCGCCTCGACCTTCTCCGGCATGTGCTCCATGAAGGCGTCCTCGGCGGGACTGGTGGGGTGCGGATCGGCGGCCTGGTTGCTCGTGCCACCGTCACCGGAGGTGGCGACGACCGCGACGGCGGGACCGCCCACGACCAGCGCGGCGGCGGCGGCGACCAGATACATCGAGCGGCGCCGGCGCTTGGCGCGCTTGACCGCGACCTCGTCGACGAGCCGGTCGAGGAGGCGCGGGCTGGGCTGCACGGTGACGGCGGGCGCCGGCGGCGGCAGGGTGGCGGCCGGTGCGGCCCGCGCGAAGGGGTCGTCGGTGCGGCGATAGGGCGACGACTGCCCGAAGGGGTCGGGATTGTCCGCCAGCATGGCCAGCATCGGCTCCATCCCGGCGAACTCCTCCAGGTGGAGCGCGCAGATGTGGCAGCCGGCGAGGTGCGCCTCGAAGGCGGTGGCGTCGGCCTCGTCAAGGATCCCCAGCACGTACGCCGCCGCCGCGTCGTGCGCGGTCGTGCCGTCGCCCTGCCCTGACTGCTCGTACGTCGTCATGCCGAGACCCCCCTCTCCTCCAGAGCGAGCTTCATCGAACGAAGCGCGTAGAACACACGCGACCTGACGGTCCCACTGGGTATGCCGAGCGTCTCGGCTGCCTCGTTGACCGTACGTCCCTTGAAGTACGTCTCCACCAGAACTTCCCGGTGGGCGGGGGTCAAATCATCGAGGGCATCAGAGAGCGTCATCAGCCACAACGCCTTGTCGATCTCGTCCTCCGCGGGCATGACCTCCAGCGGCGACGGGTCGACCTCCTGCGGCCGGGCCTGCCGGCTGCGGTGACCGTCGATGACGATACGTCGGGCGACCGTCACCAGCCAGGGTCGGACAGAGCCGGTCGCCCGATTGAGCTGACCGGCGTTCTTCCAGGCACGGATGAGCGTCTCCTGCACGACGTCCTCGGCCCGCTGGCGGTCGCCGGCGACGAGTCGCAGGACGTAGGCGAGCAGGGGCCCGGCGTGTTCCCGGTAGAGGGCGCGCATCAACTCCTCGTCCGGGACGGAGATGTTGGTGCGCGGTGCCTCGCTCCGGTGCCTGGCCCGGTGAGGTCGGTCGTCGGCCACGGCCGCATCCTTGCGCACCTGAACCTCCCGGTCGAGACCTTGAGATGGCTGCTTGTTCCCATCACTCAGGACTTACGGACCGGTGCGGAGATCTACTCAACCGCGCGGCGGAAATCTTTCAAGATCTTTTACAAGGGGCCGCAGGCCGGGCGTCAGGCGCGGGCGACCGCCGCCCGGCGCCGGTGCCGCGCGACCCGCTCCCTGTTGCCGCAGACCTCGCTGGAGCACCAGCGCCTGCGCCGGCCGCGCGAGGTGTCCAGATAGACCCGCCGGCAGTTGTCGCCCTCGCACTGCCGCAGCCGCGCCCGCGCGACGGGGTCGGTCAGCAGGTCCACGGTGTCCCTGGCCACGACCGCGAGCAGCGCGCCGCATTCGGGCTCGTCGCTGAGCGTCCGGACGAGGCCGCCGCCCGGTTCGCGTACGGCCCTGATGCCCGGCGGGGCACCGGCGGCGACGGCGTTGACGCGCTCCAGCGCGGCCGCCGCCTGCCGCCCGTCGATCTCGGCGCGCACCAACTGGCCCACGCAGTCGCGCAGTTCGGCGAAGCGCTGGACCCAGCCGGTGTCGACGCCGGTGAGCGGGGTGCCGCGGGGCACCAGACCGGAGCCGGTGAGCCAGCGGCCGAGGAGTCCGGCGTCGTCGCCCCGTGGCTCGTCGTCGAACCCCTTGGGGGCCGGTTCCCCGGTGGCGACCAGATCCAGGCAGACGCGCCCGGAGTCGAATCGCCACTCGTACGAGCCCACGCCCGTAGTCATGTGCCTGTCACCGCCTCGGTCACCGTGCTGCCGCGTTCTTCCCAGAGTGCATGCCCCGGAACGTGTCCGGAACCCCTCCGGCGGCCTCTCAGTTGAACCTCGGCCGGTGAATTCTCCGTACGGGAGACAACCCCGGCCCCCGGAACGCCGTCTTATGTTTCCGGGGTTCGCGCTTTCTCGGGGCCCGTGCTTCTACGGCGCGGTGTTCGGCGGCCCGTCGTGCAGGATCCGCTGGAAGAGATGGTGATCGCGCCACGCGCCGTCGATGTGCAGATAGTCCGGCGCCGTGCCGATCAGTTCGAACCCGCATTTGCGCAGGACCCGCTGCGAGCCGGTGTTGGACAGCATCGTGCGCGCCTCGATCCGGTGCAGTCCCAGATCCTCCAGGGCGGCCCGGCAGACCTCCTCGGTGGCGCGGGTGGCCAGTCCGCGCCCGGTGTACTCGGCGTCTATCCAGCAGCCGAGGCTGGCGCTGCGGAACGGCCCGAGGACGATGGTGGAGAGGGTGGCCTGGCCCACGATGTCGCGTCCGTCGACGAAGTGCCAGCGCAGATGGGCGGGGTCGGCCAGCAGTTGGGCCTGCGCCTCGGGCGTGTAGTAGTCGGCCGTGCGGTGCGGCGACCAGGGGCCCATGTGGACCCTGTTGCGCAGATGCGCCTCGGCGAGCGGGCCGGCGTCTTCCGCTCGCGCGGGCCGGAACGGAAGGGAGTCGTTGACCATCCGATTAAACTAGACGTCTTGGTTCCGGTTCGGTACCGCAGCGGTGACCCCGATCGACGGACGGTCACCCGGTGCTGGTCACACGTCCGCGCAGGGTCACCCGCCGCCGTACTTCGTACCGGCCGCCGGGTCCAGCGCCAGCCGGTAGCCGCGCTTGACGACGGTCTGGATCAGCTCGGGGGCGCCCAGTGCCGTACGGAGCCGGGTCATGGCCGTCTCGACGGCGTGCTCGTCCGTGCCCGCCCCCGGCAGCGCCCGCAGCAGGTCGGCCCGCGAGACCACCCAGCCGGGCCGCTTGGCGAGCGCGTCGACCAGGGCCATACCGGCGGGCGGTACGGGTCTCAGGGCGCCGTCCAGCAGCACCGCGTGGCCACGGATCTCGAACCGGCGGCCCGCGACCGTCAACGTCCGTGTACGGCCCGGCAGTTCGAGGCAGAGCACCTGAACGAGCGGGCCCAGCCTGAAGCGTTCGGGCTGGACGGTGTCGATGCCGTGCTCCTGGAGCGGCAGGGCGGTGACGGGCCCCACGCAGGCGGCGAGCACGTCGTGGTGCAGTGCCTCCACCAGCCCGTCCAGCAGGCCGCGTTCACGGGCCCGGGAGAACAGCGAGGCGACGGCGGGCGCGCTGGTGAAGGTGACGGCGTCCAGAGTGCGCGCGAGGGTCGCGTCGATGAGCCGGTCGACGGGCGCGATGTCCTCGGGCGGCATCCAGCGGTAGACCGGTACGACGACGACGTCGGCGCCCCCGGCCCGCAGCGCCTCCACGAACCCGGGCAGCGGCTCCCCGTGCAGCTGGAGCGCGACCCGGCGCCCGTCGACGCCCTCGGTCAGCAGCCGGTCCAGCACCTCGGCCATGGACTCGGAGTCCGGCGACCACTCCTCGGTCAGCCCGGCGGCGCGGATCGCGCCCTTGACCTTCGGCCCGCGCGCCAGCAGTTCGGTGCCGCGCAGCGTGTCGAGCAGGTCCTGGCCGAGGCCCCAGCCGTCGGCCGCCTCCACCCAGCCGCGGAAGCCGATGGCGGTCGTCGCGATCACCACATGGGGCGGATTGCCGATCAATTCCTTGGTGGCGGCGAGGAGTTCGGTGTCGTCGGAGACCGGCACGATACGCAGGGCGGGGGCGTGCACGACGGCGGCGCCGCGCCGGGTGAGCAACGCCCCCAGCTCGTCGGCGCGCCGGGCGGCGGTGACCCCGACCGTGAATCCGGCGAGGGGGCCGTGCTGCTGCTGATCGGACATGGTCTTCCCGTCCCGCTCTCTCGTCCGTACGGCTCCGAGGCGGAGCCGGCCCGGTGTGGGGGCCCGGCTCCGCCTCGTCGTACCGGCTCACACGTCCGCGCACCGGCTTCGCCTCATTCGTACCGGCTCACACCTCGGCGTAGTCGAGCCTGCGCCGTACGTCGGCCCCGGCTCCCGTCTCCGCCTCCGTCGCCGGTCGGGCCGCCTGCTTCCGAAGGTATACCGCCCAGGTGAGCGCGGAGCACACGGCGTAGAAGCCGAGGAAGGCGACGAACGCGGCGGTGCCGGTCCCCGCCGCCCCCTGGAAGGACTGCCGGAAGGCGAGGTTGACCCCGAGCCCGCCGAGCGCCCCGACGGCCCCGATGAGCCCCATGGACGCGCCGGAGAGCCGGCGTCCGTACCGGGCCGCCTCCTCCCCCGTCATCCCCCGTGCCAGCGCCTTCGTCTGGAAGATGCCGGGGATCATCTTGTACGTGGAGCCGTTGCCGATGCCGCTGAGCAGGAACAGCGCGGTGAAGCCGACGAGGAAGACGGGCAGCGACTCGGTCACCGAGGCGAAGATCACGACGCCGGTCGCCGCCGCCATCCCGGCGAAGTTCGCCAGGGTGATGCGGGCGCCGCCGTGCCGGTCGGCGAGCCTGCCGCCGAGCGGCCGTACCAGCGAGCCGAGCAGCGGGCCCAGGAAGGTCAGTGACGCGGCCTCCAGGGGCGTACGCCCGAACTGCGTCTGGAGCACCAGACCGAAGGCGAAGCTGTAGCCGATGAAGGAGCCGAACGTCCCGATGTAGAGGACGGCCATGATCCAGGTGTGCCGGTCGCGTACGGCCTCCTTCGCGGCGCCCGTGTCGTTCCTGACCGGCGCCAGGTTGTCCATGAACAGCGCGGCGCACAGGGCGGCGGCGACGATCAGCGGCAGATACACCGCGAGGACGATCCGGGGGTGCGCGGCTCCCGCGGTCCCGATCACCAGCAGCCCGACGAGCTGCACGACCGGCACGCCGATGTTGCCGCCGCCCGCGTTGAGCCCGAGCGCCCAGCCCTTCTCGCGCAGCGGGAAGAAGGAGTTGATGTTGGTCATGGACGAGGCGAAGTTGCCGCCGCCGAGCCCGGTGAGCGCGGCGACGGCCAGGAAGGTGGTGTACGAGGTCCCCGGCTCCATCACCAGATAGGCGGCGCCGGTCGGCAGGAGCAGCAGCAGGGCGCTGACGACGGTCCAGTTACGGCCGCCGAAGCGGGCGACGGCGAAGGTGTACGGGATCCGGACCAGGGCGCCGACGAAGGTCGCCATGCCGATGAGGAAGAACTTCCCGGCCGGGTCGATCCCGAACTCGGGCCCCATGAACAGCACCATCACCGACCAGAGCGTCCAGATGGAGAACCCGATGTGCTCGCTGAGCACGGAGAAGAGCAGATTGCGCCGCGCGGTGCGGCGGCCGGTCCGCTCCCAGAAGCCGGGGTCCTCGGGGTCCCACTGCTCGATCCATCGCCCCTTTCCGGCGCCACGTGCCGCATCGGTGATCGTCGGGCCAGTCATCGCGCCTCCACTGACGGTGCGGTTCGGTGACTCCCGACGGTAGGGACGCCGCGTTTCGCCGGGGTGCCCCGAGATGACCGGCGCGCAACCTTGCTCTCACCGGGGCGCGGGCCCGGCTGTGAGCGCCCGCCCACGTGCCGGCCGTGCTCGGTGGGGGTGTCGGTCATGGTGCGGCTCCCGGGCGGCTTGTCCTGCCCGGTACCGGTCGCGTACCGGACAGGGACAAGACTCCCCTTCCGCCGGGGGAAGCGGAAGGGGGTCCTGATCTTGTTTCTCTCCGCCGGGGGCAGTCTCAGGGACCCGCGTGGCACTCCGCTTTTGGTGAGTACAGGACACTGCTGGCGCCCACGACGAGCCTCGCCCCGCCCCCGCCGGGCGCTTCCAGCCACACCCGTACCCGCCCGCAGGCACACCGCGTGTAGACGACCGTCCCCTCGGCGACGGCGTGGCGCGACGCCTCCTGGAGCGGGGCCTCCACCGGCCAGCCGCAATCGGCGCAGACAGCGATGTCTCTCGGATCAGCTTCCATGCGGCCAAGCGTCCGCCCTCGAACCGTGCGCGTCCATCGCATCTTTCGGGACGGATCCATGCCGAAACGCTGTACGGATGACGCACCATGGAGGGCGTGATCAATCTGCGCCTGCTCCAGACGCTGCGCGTCATGAACGCGCAGGGCACCGTCGCGGCCACCGCCCGCGCGCTGAACCTCTCGCCGTCCGCCGTCTCCCAGCAACTGCGCCAGCTCTCCCGCGAGGTCGGCGCCGAACTGTGGGAGCCGGACGGCCGCCGGATCCGCCTGACGACGGCCGGCTGCGTCCTGCTGCACCACGCGGACCTGCTCAGCGCCCAGTGGGAGCGGGCCAGGGCCGACCTCGCCGACCACGGCGGCGCCTCGTACCGGACGCTGCGCATGGGCGGCTTCGCGACCAGCATCGGCCCGCTTCTGGCGCCCACCGCGCAGGAGTTGCGGGAGGCCTCGCCGTCGACCCGTACGACGGTCGCGGACATCGACACCCGGCACTGCTACGAGCACCTGCTGGCCGGCAAGCTCGACATCGCGGTCCTCACGCCGCTGCCCGGCAGCCCCACCATGGACGATCCCCGGTTCGACCAACAGCCCCTGATGGACGACTACGTGGACCTGGTCGTCCCGGAAGGCCACCGGCTGGCCGGGCGCGAGCGCGTGGAGCTGTGCGAGACGGCCGACGACGACTGGATATCCCCGCACCACGACCAGAGCCGCCTCATCGAGGCGCTCTGCACCGCGGCCGGCTTCGCGCCCCGGATGGTGCACCACGCCGACGAGTGGTCGGCGGTGCTCTCGCTGATCAGCCACGGCCTCGGCATCTGCCTCGTACCGCGGCTGGTCCCCCTCACCACCCACCCGCGCCTCAAGCGCCTCTGCGTCGGCGGCGACCCGCCGCCCTTCCGGCGCGTACTGACCTGCGTACGGCGCGGGAGCGAGAGCCGGCCGACGATCAGCGACGGTCTGCGGAGCCTGCGCGCGCGGGCGGCGCTGAGCCCGTGGACGTAACGCCCCCGGAGCCGGTCGAGCCGCCCGAGCCGTTCGGCCAGAGCCTCGGCCGCCGCTTCGCCGCGATGTCCTCGACCCACCCGAAGGCGAGGATCGCGACCGCGAGCAACGGCCAGACCAGCAGCAGCGGCAGCACCGGATACGCCGCGTCGACCAGGCCGGCGTGGTCGTACAGCGCGGGGATGTCGTAGAGCAGGTCGATGGCCGGGAAGGTCGCCATGATCAGCAGGTTGTGCCAGAGATAGATCGTCACGGCCCGGTTGTTGGCGAGCGTGATCACGGAGTCGAACCGCGCGAGCCTGCCCGGGAGTTGGCGCCACGACGGCGCGTACTGGAGCAGGATCACGCAGAAGCCGAACGACCAGGTCGCCTGGGCCAGCGGGATCTCGTCCAGATTCCAGCCCTCCTCCGTGAGATGCCCGGAGGCCCACCAGATCCCGAAGGTCATGACGAAGGCGGCCAGCGAGACCGTGAGATAGCGCGGCACCTTCGTGAACAGGCCGTCGTGGTGCGCGAATCCGAGGATCCAGCACGCGCCGTAGACCGCGAAGTCCGTCAGCGCCTCGCCGCTCTCGCCGGAAATCTCCACCAGACCGGTGCCGATGACGGCGGTCAGCGCGAGCGGCGCCAGCAGGGTGGCCCACGGCACCCGCCGGAAGGCCCACAGCAGCAGCGGGGACGCCAGTACGAACCAGAGATACGCGCGGATGTACCAGAGCGGCCCGACCGCCTGCTCCGCCCAGGACGTCTCCAGCAGGCCGCCCTCGGCCCCGCTCTCCCAGGGATACGGCGGCGCCCCGACCGGGAACAGATAGTTGGCCAGCCGGAGGAACCACCAGAGCCCCTCCTCCCTGACCGGCCGCCACCCCAGCGCGAAGATCACCGGCACGACGACCACCGCGAACGCCCACATCGGCGGCAGCAGCCGCCGCATCCGGCCCCGGATCACACCGAGCGCCGGCCGGCCCAGCGAGCGCGCCATCAGCGAGCCCGCCAGCGCGAACATCACACCCATCGAGGGGAAGAGGATCGTCAGCCAGGCCCAGCCGAAGATGTGATAGATCACCACCCGCCCCAGCGCGACCGCGCGCAGCAGGTCGAGATAGCGGTCACGCCCGGAGGGACGTACGGCGGCGGCCTCCGCTCCCCGCGGTCCCGGTGCCTTGTGCCGGGCGCGCGCGGCGCCCGCCGTGTCGAGAGGAACGCCGCTCATGCCACCGGCCTCCGGCTGTCGTCGCTCCGCCGGCCCGTCGTGGCTCCCGGCGCCTCCACCGCGCCGGTGCGGCGCAGCTTCTGCCAGCGCAGCCGGCCACCGGTGAGGGCCGTGATCCAGGACTGGAGCAGGACGACGTACATCAGCTGCCGGTAGAGGATCTGCTGGAGGGGCAGCGAGACGAGATGGATCATGCGCTCACCGTCGAGCCGGAAGGCGTACGCGGCGCAGACCGCCTGGACGGCCAGCACCCCCAGCCACGCGATGATCGTGTTCCGGGTGGGGCCGAACACCAGCCCGTACAGCAGGAATACGTCGATGAGCGGCGCCAGCAGCGGGAACAGCACCATGAACAGCGAGACCAGCGGCAGTCCGACCCGGCCGAAGCGCCCCGAAGGACCCTTCTCGACCACGGCGCGGCGGTGCTTCCAGATCGCCTGCATCGTGCCGTAGCTCCAGCGGTAGCGCTGGGACCACAGCTGCTGCACCGACTCCGGCGCCTCGGTCCAGGCGCGGGCCCGCTCCGCGTACACGACCCGCCAGCCGTCGCGGTGCAGGGCCATGGTGATGTCGGTGTCCTCGGCGAGGGTGTCCTCGCTCATGCCGCCGACCCGCTCCAGCGCCTGGCGGCGGAAGGCGCCGACCGCGCCGGGGATGGTGGGCATGCAGCCGAGCACGTCGTACATGCGCCGGTCGAGGTTGAAGCCCATCACGTACTCGATGTGCTGCCAGGCGCCGATGAGGGTGTCGCGGTTGCCGACCTTGGCGTTGCCCGCGACGGCGCCGACCCTCGGGTCGCCGAACGGCTGGACCAACTCCCGTACGGTGGACGGCTCGAAGACGGTGTCGCCGTCCATCATCACGACGAGGTCGTGACTGGCGTGCGCCAGGCCGTTGTTGAGGGCGGCGGGCTTGCCGCCGTTGACCTGCCGTACGACATGGACGTCTCGAAGCCACATCGCCTCGACGATGTCCGCCGTGCCGTCCGTCGACCCGTCGTCGATGACGATGACCTCGATCGGGTGGTCGCTCCGCGTCAGTGAGCGCACCGTGCTGGCTATGCACTCGCGTTCGTTGTACGCGGGCACCAGCACCGTCACCGGTTCGGTCACCGGCGCGCCCCAACTGAAGCCGCGTCCGCGCACCTTGCGCGCGTGCGCGAAGGACAGCACCAGCATCAGTCCGAACCGCCCGATGACCAGCACACCGATCACGGCGAGTCCGCCCACCAGCACGGTGGTGGCGCTCTCCGAGACGGCGACGGCGCCGACGAAGGCCTTGCCCTGGAGCAGTTCGACACCGGAGGCGGGTGTGTGGGCGCTGGGGGCGCCCAGCGCCTCGGTGAGGTTGGCGAACTGGTACCCCCGCTCCTTCATCTGCGGCAGGAACGTACGGAGCGCGGTCACGGTCTGCGAGCGGTCGCCGCCGGAGTCGTGCATCAGGACGATGGAGCCGCGGGTGCCCTCCGGGGTGGCCCGCTCGATGATCGCGGAGGCGCCGGGGCGCTTCCAGTCCTCGCTGTCGGTGTTGTTGAGCACGGTGATGTAGCCGAGGCTGCCGATGTACTCGGTGACCGGCCAGGACTCGTCGTCCATCGCGTCGGCGAAGGAGGAGTACGGCGGCCGGAACAGCGACGTACGGATCCCCGCCGCCCCCGCGAGCACCAGCTGGTTCTGGGTCAGCTCCCAGTCGATACGGGACCTGGACTGGTAGGCGAGATCGGGGTGGTTGAAGGTGTGCAGACCGATCTCATGGCCCTCGTCGACCATGCGCCGCACCAGGCCGGGATGGCGCGAGGCCATCGTGCCGGTGACGAAGAAGACGGCGTGCGCGTCGTACCGCTTCAGCTCGTCGAGGACCTTCGGCGTCCACTCCGGATCCGGTCCGTCGTCGAAGGTCAGCACGAGCTTGTGGTCGGGGACCCGCAGCGCCTTGGGCGTGGTGGTCCCGCGCGCGTCGATGACCGGGCCGCCCTTGAGGATCCGGTCGGGCACCTGGCCGGTGCCGGCGGGCGGGCGTACGCGATGGTCGGCGAGGATCTCGCTGTGTACGTAGCCCCGCAGCATCAGCATCGCGAGGAGGGCGACGAGGAGCAGCGAGGGCAGCAGGTAGCGCATGGGGAGCCGACGTCTGGCGGTGCGCCCCGGCTTCTGTCTCTGCTTGCGGCTGTGCTGGTTCTGCTTGTGCGACGGGGCCCGTCTGCCGGAAGAGGTCATGTGTTACTCGGCGCCTTCCGCGACGGCCTGCCGGCCGTCCTGTGCAACGGGTGAGTCGGTCGGTGTGTCCGACAGGGTGGGTTCCGGTTCGGGGTCCGGGCCGGGGTCGACGGGGCCCGGGTCGGGATCGCCGGTGCCGGGCTCGGGGTTGGGCTCTCCCGGTCCTGGATCGGGGTCGCCCGGGTCCGGCTTGGGGTTGGGCCTGCCCGGTTTCGGGTCCGGGTCCGGCTTGCCGGAGGCCGAGGCGGAGGGTTCCGGTTCGGCGGAGGAGACGGTGCGCGCGCCGGACGCCGACGGCGAGCCCGAGACGGAGTCCGACGGGCCGGTACCGGCGTCCGCGCCCGGAGTGTCCACCACGGTGGGCCGGTCCTTCGGGGGCGGCTGTATCTCGACCTTCTCCGAGTCCCGTTTGTCACTGACGCCGGGTATCTGGAGCAAGGGGGCGGTGGAGTTGCCACCGATCAGGGCCGCCACCAGGGCGATCGCGTAACAGGCGCTGGCGATGGCCAGCACCCAGCCAAGACGCCGGAGCTTCTTGCTCCGACGGCCACTGGCGTCGACGAAGACGGGTCCGTCGGAGCTGTCCGCGGCGCGTGCGGCGGGTATGCCGGTGCCGTCTGCGGCCCGTCCGGGCAGCTCGGAGAGCTGCCGTCCCAGACCGTCGAGCTCGACGGTGACGTCCATCGGCTCATGCGTATGCCCCTTTTGGGCATCTTCTCGCCAATTGTTCACAGCTGTACACACATCCCCCCACAGGATTACCGGGCGCATACATAAAACTGGCTGAAATCCGGCCGTCGTTCCGGGTCCCCACCCGAACCGAACGCCCCCACCACCGCACCCGGATCCAGAATGTAGCGCACGGCGACCAGCGGCGTGCCCACGCTTCACCAGTTGATAGGCATGTGTACATCTTCGTTGCCGAACGGCCGATCTTGAGTGAATCATTCCGGCCACCCGCACTCCTTCGCGCCGCCGGGCGCGCGACGAAGGCCCCGCTGCCTGGGCAGCGGGGCCTTCGCCTCACATGGGGTGGTGGAGATGGCGGGAATCGAACCCGCGTCCAACGGTGCGGAACCAGGGCTTCTCCGAGTGCAGTTCGCTACGTTTTTACTCGGCCCCGGAGGTCACGCGAACAAGCCTCCGACAGGCCCAGTCACTGTTTGATTTCCCACCGTGTCCCGTGACCGAACGCGATGGTTTAGTTCCCTAATTGATGCCAGGATCCGGGTCGGGAACACTCCCGGGCTGACACTCCACGGAGTCTTCGCTAGCTGCTAATTAGGCAGCGAGGGCGAAGGTGGAGGAATCGCGCTTAGAATTGGCGATTATAGTTTGCGACATATGGTTAACGAGATCATTGCCGCTTCCTCGACTCGCTTCCCCTGCCTCGACATCCGCTGTCGAAACCGATCATCCCCATGTTGATTTTTCAAACGCCGTCCCTGCTCTGCGGGACAGCCCCCATCCTACGTGACCAGCACGCGACGGGGCCACCTTATTCCGCCCGCCGTCCACGGGGCGGTCAGGCCCGCTGACGCCGGCGGGCGGCCGAGACCGCGCGGTCCGTCTCCCGCCGGTCCTGCTTCTCGCGCAGCGTCTGGCGCTTGTCGTACTCCTTCTTGCCCTTCGCCAGCGCGATCTCGATCTTGGCCCGGCCGCCCTTGAAGTAGAGGGCCAGCGGCACGATCGTGTGGCCGGACTCGTTCGACTTCTGCTCCAGCTTGTCGATCTCAAGCCGGTGCATCAGCAGCTTCCGCTTCCGGCGTGCCGAGTGATTGGTCCAGGTGCCCTGGGTGTACTCGGGCACATGCACGTTGTGCAGCCATGCCTCGTGGTCGTCGATCTGTACGAAGCCGTCCGCCAGGGAGGCGCGTCCCTGGCGCAGTGACTTGACCTCGGTACCCGTCAGCACGAGACCGCACTCGTAGGTATCGAGAATGAGGTAGTCGTGCCGCGCCTTCTTGTTCTGCGCGACCAGCTTGCGCCCTGTGTCCTTTTCCTTAGCCATAGTGCGTTCATTTTCGCACTACGACCCACCCCCGAGGCCACTCAATACCGTGCGGGCCCGCTCCTGGGCCCGTTCGTCCACCACCAGGTCGGGGGTGATGCCCTTGTCGTCGACCTTGTGACCAGCGGGTGTGCGGTAGTGCCCGACCGTCAGCTCGGCCACGGAACCGTCCGGCAGCCGGCTCGGCATCTGTACGGAGCCCTTGCCGAAGGTGGGGGATCCGACCGTGATCGCCCGGCCCCGGTCCTGGAGGGCGCCGGTGACCAGCTCGGCGGCGCTCATCGTGCCGCCGTCGACGAGCGCCACCACGGGCCGCTCGGTGTCGCCGCCCGGGTCCGCGTACAGGGCGCGCTGCTCGCCTCGT
The DNA here is from genome assembly GCF_001723055.1 of Streptomyces niveus. Taxonomy (GTDB): domain Bacteria; phylum Actinomycetota; class Actinomycetes; order Streptomycetales; family Streptomycetaceae; genus Streptomyces; species Streptomyces niveus. The sequence goes on along the minus strand of NZ_MDCR01000015.1, from coordinate 30,605 downwards.
ATGTCGTACGTGGCGACCAGGCCGCCGTCCAGGAAGGCGGAGGCCGCCTGGACGGCCTCGGTGACCAGACCGCCCGCGTTGCCCCTCAGGTCGAGCAGGACTCCGGCGCCCCTCGGCGCTTCCAGGACGGCGTTCCTGATCTGCTTGCCGGTGCCCTTGGTGAACGCGGCGACCTTGATCACGAGCGCGCCGTCGGCGCCGGTCTCCAGCGTGACCGCGTCCGTACTGAGGCTGACGCGGCGCAGCGTCTCGGTCCACTCGTGCCCGCCGCGCGACAGGCCGAGCACGACGGTGGTGCCCGCGGACGCGTCCTCGGACCCCCCGGCGCCCTGGCCCTCGCCACGCAGCAGCGCGACGACCTCGGTCACGGGGCGCGGGCCGACCGGCTCGCCGTCGACCGTACGAAGGATGTCGCCGGCCTTGATCCCGGCGCGTGCGGCGGGGCCGCCCGGCTGGACCTTGCTCGCCGCGATCCGGCCGTCGGCCAGGCGCTTGGCGGAGAGGCCCACCCCGGTGTACTTGCCGTCGAGTGCCTGCTCGAACTCCTCGTACTCGCCCTTGTCGTAGACGGCGCCCCAGCGGTCACCGCTGCGGCTGACGACGTCCTCGGCGGCCTCGGTGCCGGACTTGCCGTCCGCCATGGCCTCGGCGGCGGCCCGCGCGACCTCGTCCCTGTCGGCGGTGGAGGCGACGGAGCGGGTGCTTATGCGGGCGGCTTCCTCGTCGGCACGCGGCAGCGAGTCGGTGGCCGCGGCGGTGGCGAGCACGCTCGCGAACAGCAAGGTCAGGGCCGCCCCGCGGTAGAACCCGTGGGGTTTGAGTCGATTGTCTTGGCCCGGCATGGCGACGAGTCTAGGACAACCCCCGGCGCCGCAGAGCGGCTTGGCGAGACGACGCCAGGGGCCAATGTCACACCTTGAGGTACTTGCGCAACACGACCGAGGCCGCAACTGCCGGCATGAGCAACCCGATCACCAACACCAGCGGGAGGATGGCCAGTACGGCGTCCCACCCGATGAAGTTGATGAGTTGCATCTTCTCTTCAAGCGCGATTCCGCCGTCGATCAGGAAGTAACGACCGGCGAGCAGAAGGACGCAGGCGACGACACCGCCGATCAGTCCGGCGAACGCGGCCTCCATGATGAACGGCATCTGGATGTAGAAGCTCGACGCGCCCACCAGGCGCATGATGCCGGTCTCCCTGCGTCTGCTGAACGCGGACACCCGGACGGTGTTCACGATCAGCATCAGGGCAATGACTAGCATCAGCGCCATCACTCCGAGCGCGGCGACATTCATGCCCTGCATCAGATTGAAGAGGTTCTCCAGGATGTTGCGCTGGTCCGCGACGGACTGCACACCGTCCCGGCCCTCGAAGGCGGTTGCCACCACCTTGTACTTCTCCGGGTCCTTGAGCTTGACCCGCAGCGACTCCTGCATCTGGTCCGGGGTGATCATCCCGGCGATGGGCGTCTCGCCGTACTGCTCGCGGTAGTGCTTGTACGCCTCGTCCGCCGTCTCGTGGTAGACGTCGTCGACGATGTCCATCTTTTCGAGGTCGGACTCGATCGACTTCCGCTGATCAGCGGTGGCGGGGCCCTTCTCGCACTTCTCGGTGGTCTCGGCGTCACCCTTGTTGCACAGGAAGATCGAGACGTTGACCTTGTCGTACCAGAAGTCCTTCATCACGCTGACCTGCTCGCGCATGAGCAGTGCGCCGCCGAACAGCGCGAGCGAGAGTGCTACGGAAATGATGACGGCGAACGTCATCGTCAGATTTCGGCGGAGACCGACGCCGATCTCCGACAGGACGAACTGGGCGCGCATGGCGTCCTTTCAGCTTTCGATGCTCTTCGCGTTGCTCAGTGCTGGTAGCCGTAGACGCCTCGCGCCTGGTCTCGCACGAGACGGCCCTTTTCGAGCTCGATCACACGCTTGCGCATCTGGTCGACGATGTTCTGGTCGTGGGTCGCCATCACGACGGTCGTGCCGGTGCGGTTGATGCGATCCAGCAGCTTCATGATGCCGACGGAGGTCTGCGGGTCGAGGTTGCCCGTCGGTTCGTCCGCGATCAGCAGCATGGGGCGGTTGACGAAGGCCCGTGCGATCGCGACGCGTTGCTGCTCACCGCCGGAGAGTTCACCGGGCATCCGGTCCTCCTTGCCGCCGAGTCCGACGAGATCGAGGACCTGGGGGACGGATTTGTTGGTCTCGCCGCGGGACTTGCCGATGACCTCCTGGGCGAACGCCACGTTCTGCATGACGGTCTTGTTCGGCAGGAGGCGGAAGTCCTGGAAGACCGTGCCGAGTTGGCGGCGCATGCTGGGCACCTTCCAGTTCGACAGGCGCGCGAGGTCCTTGCCGAGGACATGCACCGCGCCGTGGCTGGCGCGCTCCTCACGCAGGACGAGCCGCAGAAAGGTCGACTTGCCGGAGCCCGACGAGCCCACGAGGAAGACGAACTCCCCCTTCTCGATGTCGAGGGACACATCACGCAGGGCGGGTCGGTTCTGCTTCGGATAGGTCTTGGAGACGTTGTCGAATCGGATCACGGGTGCACCACGGTCGGCCGGGAGTAGGTGAGCGAGACCTTACGCGAACCGGCCGGGGCCGCGCAGTCGGCCGCCGGGGTTGGTCCGGGCTTGGGTGATTTATCACGGCTGCCGGCCGCCCGCCACCGGGTACGGACCGGGTGCGATCCGACGGGGCGCGCCGAATCGGGCGGAAGCTGGCACAGTAGTGGTACGGGGAACGGTCGCGTTCCCCGGAGCGTTGGGCGCAGAGACAGTACTCGCGGCTTCGCGGCGCGGGAGGAGGAGAGCGCATGACCTTTGATCGGCTGGTGTGCGCCAACTGCGCGGGACCCGTCAGCGAGGGCCGGTGCCATGTGTGCCGTGCGAACAGGCAGCGGCTGGAGCAGGAGGGTCCCTTCGGTGGTCTGAGCCCGGTGGCGCTGCTGACCCTGTTGGTGGTGCTGATAGCGGCGGTGGCGCTGGTCGCGGTGGGGCATCAGACGGCCTGAGCCGTCCTTGAGCAGCGGGAAGGGCCCGGACACTGAATCAGTGTCCGGGCCCTTCCGTGCGTACGGGATGGCTCAGGCGGCCGTGGCGCGGCTGCCGACCAGACGCGGAAGCATCCGGAAGCCGATACCGCCGGCGATCATGGTCGCGGCACCGATGATCAGGAACGTGGTCTCGGCGGCGCCGGTCTCCGCCAGCTCCTCCTTGGCCTCGCCCTGCTCGACCGGCTGCGAACCGCCGTTGTCGGTGTCCGTGCCGCCGGTGCTGGCGTTGCCACCGGTAGCGGTCTGACCCTCGTCGGTGCCACCGCTCTGGCCCTCGGCGGCGCCGCCGTCAGCGCCACCATCGGCGCCGCCGTCAGCGCCACCATCGGCACCGCCGTCGACACCGCCGTCGACACCGCCATCGGCTCCACCGTCGACACCGCCGTCAGCGCCACCATCGGCACCGCCGTCGACACCGCCATCGGCTCCACCGTCGACACCGCCGTCAGCACCGCCATCGGCTCCACCGTCGACACCGCCGTCAGCGCCACCATCGGCACCGCCGTCAGCGCCACCATCGGCGCCACCATCGGCACCGCCGTCAGCGCCACCATCGGCACCGCCATCGGCTCCACCGTCAGCGCCACCATCGGCACCACCATCGGCACCACCGTCAGCGCCACCATCGGCACCACCATCGGCACCACCGTCAGCGCCACCATCGGCACCGCCATCGGCACCCGAGGTGGTACCGACGATGGTGTTGCCGCCGTCGGAACCCGACGTGGCGCCGACGATGGTGTTGCCGTCGTCGGAGTCCGAGGTGCCGACGGAGGCCTTGAGGCCACCGACATTGACATCGATGCCGACGGCCGAAGCGGCGCCCGCGGCGGTCAGCGAAGCACCGGCGGCGATCACGGCGCCGGCGGCTATCCGCGCTACGCGGATCCGCGTCTTCTTGGTCATGTGCTTGCTACCCCCAGTAGCTAATCGTGAATGGTGCAGCGTCCGGGGCCGGCCAGTGGGAGGTCCGCGTGTACAGGTCCCCCGATCACACACGCCCCAGAAATACGCATGCCGCGCGTCACCATTCCGAGTTTTTGCATAAGCGTCAAGGTCGTTGCGCGTGCGATGCCCGGATTAAAGCCAGTTGTCCGCCGGGCGAGGGGTAACTGTGACAAAAACGGGAACTACCGCTTCCCGAACGGCAGTTCCTTTGTCGACAAAGCGAGTCCCTTGCCAGAGCCGCGAGTTGGCCTCTGACAAGGGACGGAACAGCCGGGAAAGATCTAGCGTTCCTGCTGCTTGCGCCAGCGAATTCCGGCCTCAAGGAAGCCGTCGATCTCGCCGTCGAGCACGCCCTGGGGATTACCCACCTCGAACTCCGTACGGAGGTCCTTGACCATCTGGTACGGGTGCAGGACGTACGAACGCATCTGGTTGCCCCAGGAGTTGCCGCCGTCGCCCTTGAGGGCGTCCATCTTGGCCTGCTCCTCCTGGCGGCGGCGCTCCAGCAGCTTCGCCTGGAGGACGTTCATGGCGCTGGCCTTGTTCTGGATCTGCGAGCGCTCGTTCTGGCACGAGACGACGATGCCGGTGGGGATGTGCGTGATCCGGACCGCGGAGTCCGTCGTGTTGACGCCCTGGCCGCCGGGACCCGACGCGCGGTAGACGTCCACGCGCAGCTCGGTCTCGTCGATCTCGACGTGGTCGCTGGACTCGACGACGGGAAGCACCTCGACCCCCGCGAAGGAGGTCTGGCGGCGCCCCTGGTTGTCGAACGGCGAGATACGGACCAGCCGGTGGGTGCCCTGCTCGACGGAGAGCGTGCCGTAGGCGTACGGCGCCTTGACGACGAAGGTGGTCGACTTGATGCCGGCCTCTTCCGCGTACGACGTCTCGTAGACCTCGGTCGGGTAGTTGTGCCGCTCCGCCCAGCGGACGTACATGCGCTGGAGTTGCTCGGCGAAGTCCGCCGCGTCGACGCCGCCGGCCTCGGCCCGGATGTTGACGAGGGCCTGCCGCTCGTCGTACTCGCCGGACAGGAGGGTGCGGACCTCCATCTCGTCGAGCGCCTTCTTCACCGAGGCGAGCTCGGACTCGGCCTCGCCACGGGCGTCGGCGTCGTCCTCGCTCTCGGCCAGCTCGAAGAGCACCTCGACGTCGTCGATCCGGCTCCGGAGCGCCTCGGTCTTGCGCAGCTCGGCCTGGAGGTGCGACAGCTTGCTGGTGATCTTCTGCGCCGCCTCCGGGTCGTCCCAGAGCGACGGCGCCGCCGCCTGGTCCTCCAGGACGGCGATCTCCGCCCGCATCTTGTCGAGGTCAAGGACGGCCTCGATCGACCCCATGGTCGAGGAAAGGGACTTCAGCTCTTCGGATACATCGACGACTGCCACGGACCCAGCCTAACGGCTGACCGGTGAAACCCCGCCGTCGCGGTTGCCGGCCGGGAGCGGACACGGCGGCGGGCGCGGTGGCCGGGGCGCACGCCCTAGGGAACCGGCGCCGCCGTCGGCGCCGTGCCGCCGGGGACGCGCTCCGCGCCGTCGCTGCTCGTCGCCAGCCAGCCGCCCACGCCGAGGACCGCGATCAGCAGGGCGGCCGTCACACCGAGCGTGATACGGCGCTTGCGTACCGCCTCCGCCTTGTGCCGGGCCGACCCCGGCCTGCGCTGGCCCGCCGCGCGCGGGGCCCTGGCCGTGCCGCGCGCGCCGCCCGCCAGCTCGTCGGGGGCCGGGACGCGCATGCTCGTGTGGGTGTCGCGGTTGGAGTCGGGGGCCGCTCCGGGGACGAGCGGGACGGCGCCCCTGCGGCGCGGCTGTTCGGCCGCCGCCCGCTGGTCGTCGGTCTCCGCGTACGACCGCTCCTCCTGCGTCGGCTCGGCGTCGGGCTCGTCCACCTCCAGGGAGGGGATGCCGGCGAGCTGCGGAAGCTGCTCGCGGAGCCGGGCGGCCAGCTCGCCGGCGCGCAGCCGGGAGGCCGGTGCCTTGGCCAGGCACTGGACGAGGAGCTGCCACAGCTCGTCGGGGATGCCGGGCAGCGGTACGACGGTCTCGGTGACATGGCGGCGCAGGACCGCGCCGGGGTGGCCGCCGCCGAAGGGCGTGAAGCCGGCGAGCAGCTCGTACAGGACCGTCGCGAGGGCGTAGATGTCGACGGCGGCGCGCGGCGGCAGTCCCTCGACGATCTCGGGCGCCAGGTAGTCGGGGGTGCCGATGATCCTGGTGGCCTTCGTACGGCGGGGGGTGTCGATCAGCTTGGCGATGCCGAAGTCGGTGAGCAGCGCGGGGTGCGAGCCGCCGGGGCCGATGGGGCCCTCCATGTCGAGCAGGATGTTCTCCGGCTTGACGTCGCGGTGGACGACTCCGGCCGCGTGCGCGGCGGCGAGGCCGTCCGCGACATCGGCGACGACGGCGACCGCGGCCTCGGGTGCGAGCCGGCGCTCGCGGTCGAGACGGGTGCGCAGGTCGGTGCCGCGCACCAGCTCCATGACGAGGGCCAGGTCGTTGCCGTCCACGACGAGGTCGCGGACGGCGACCACGCGCGGGTGGTGGAGTCCGAGCAGCGCGGTGCGCTCCTGGACGAAGCGCCCGACCAGTTCCTGGTCGGACGCGAGGTCTTCGCGCAACAGCTTGATGGCGACGGGCCCTTCGGGTCCCTCGCCGAGCCACACCGTGCCGGCGCTGCCCCGCCCCAGGATCTGATGGGCGGTGTACCGGCTGCCGATATTCCGTGCCAAGACTGCTCCCTCAGCGGCTGGCTTTGCCCATCAAAGTACGCGGGTATCGGGGTGTTGAGTGCCCGGTACCGCGGCAACGTTCACTTCTACGGGGGAATTGATCCCGCGGGAATCGACAAAGCGACAGAACCGGCGGAACCGTGCCGGTGCCGGTGGGGAGCCCCCACCGGCACAGGTGTCGGGTCGGATCAGGGGCTGGGGGTGCTGCCCGTGTTCGAACCGCCGAACTCGGAGACCCAGTCCGACACCGAGTTGTAGGTGTCCTTGATCTGCTCCCAGAAGCTCTTGCCCTGGCCGATCCAGTCCTGGAGCGGGGTCAGCTCCCAGACGAGCCAGCTGGCCACGACGAGCAGGATGATCGTGAACAGGCAGCCCTTGAGGCAGCCGAGGCCGGGGATCCGCATCGGGTTGGCGCTGCGCTGCCGGGGCTGGCGCGGGGCGGGCGGCTGGGGCTGCTGGGGCGCGGGCTGCTGCGGAGGCGCGTACCGCTGCTGCTGTTGCTGCGGGGGCGGTGCGTAGCGCTGCTGCTGGGGCTGGTGGGGCCCCGGCGGGTACGGCTGCGGCTGCGGGGCCCGCTGCTGCTGGCGCTGGGGCGGCGGGGGCTGCTGGCCCTGGGGCCGCTGGGGCCGGCGCCTGAGCGGGTCCTGGCTCGGGTCCAGGTACTGGACCTGGGTCTGCTCGTTGCGGTCGCGGGCGGCCCTGAGCTGGTTCTGCCAGGGGTGCGGGTCCTCGGGGCCGGGACCGGCGGGGCCGCCGGGACCGCCCGCGCCGACCGGCATGACCGACGTCGGGTCGGCCGAGCCAGGCGCGTTCGGGGCGTTCGTCGGCAGGACGCTGGTGGCGGCGGCCGGGTCGTACGATCCGGCGTTGCTCGGCAGGACCTGCGTCGGGTCGGCGGCGCCGGGCTCACCGGGCACGGCGGTGGGCGACGGATCGGGCGCCAGGAGGGCGCCCACGCCCATCGCGGCGTTGATCTGGGCGGAGTTCGCGTGCGCGCCGATGCCGGAGGCGACGGTGCGCAGACCGCGGGCGAGGTTGACGGCGCTGGGCCGCTCGTCCGGCTCCTTACGGAGGCAGCGCTCTATCACCGTCCACAGCGGTTCGGGGACGTTGGACGGCCGGCGGGGCTCCTCGCTGAGGTGGCGGTGGAGCACTTCCAGGGCCGTACCGCCCGCGAACGGCGGGCGGCCGGTGACCAGCTCGTACAGCAGGATGCCCGCGCCGTAGATGTCGACGGCGGAGGTCTGCGGACGGCCTTCGGCGGACTCCGGCGCGACGTACGCGGGCGTGCCGACGAACTCGTGGGTTCGCGTCAGCCCTGGGGAGTCGGCGAGCCGGGCGATACCGAAGTCGGTGAGCATCGGGTGCAGCTGGTCGCCGTCGTCCTTCAGGAGGACGTTGGCGGGCTTGAGGTCGCGGTGGACGACGCCGTCGGAGTGGCTGGCGGCGAGCGCGTCCGCGATCTGGGCCGTGAGCAGCGAGGCCGCGATGGGGCTGAAGGGGCCGTTCTGCCGCAGGTAGTGGTGCAGGTCGGGGCCCTCGACCAGGTCCATGACGAGGGCCAGGAGGTCACCCTCGACGACCAGGTCACGGGTCCGCACGATGTTGGGGTGGGTCAGCCGGAGCAGGACGGAGCGCTCGCGCAGGAAGCGCATCACGACGTCCGCGTCGTTCGCCAGCTCCTCCTTGAGGACCTTGATCGCGACGGTCTCGCCGGGCTGCCCGGCCACGGCGGCCTCGGCTCCGGCGGTCTCCCGCTGACGGGCGCGCCAGACGGTGCCCGTGGCGCCGCGCCCGATGGCCTCCTCCAGGAGGTACTTGCTGCCTACCGGCCGCACGTCACGCTCTCCCTGCTGCTGGTGGTCCTTGCATGGCCCCGACGCCGTCGGGGTGTCCGACCCACTTTAGAGGTCCGTCGAGGGTTGTCGTCGCGGTCATGTTCGAGAAGAGGACGCGAGCGTCCCACCGATGGTTGCCCAGCACGCCTACCCACGGGGTCCGCGGACGATCCCAACCCGTTCGCAACCATGCACTTTTGCACCCACAGCCGACCATTCAAGATCACTTCCCCCTGGTTCGTGGGCGTGTTGTCGGTGGCAGGTGCGAAGATGCCATGCAGCACTCGGTGTGTGGGGTCGTTCGCTCACCGTCCGTGCCGACCTGTACCGGCCGATGTGTCGGTGCCGGGTGGGGGGATTCACACAGGGCAGCACCCCTGCCGGGCACCCCGCGCAGAAGGGACCGCTGACGGCGATGCAGATCCGGCTGACCGTCCTCGCGCCGCGCAGCGGCCATCCCGCGGGGCGCGCCTGCGACGTGCTCGTCACCGCTCCGGCGGGGACGGCTCTCGCGGCCGTCGCCTCCTCTCTGGCCACGGCCGTCGCCGGGCCCGACGTCTCGGGCGCCGTCGTGCTGTACGCGGGGCGGGAGCGGCTGGACGCGCAGCGCCGCACCCTGGGCGAGCCACCTCTGGTGGACGGCGCCGTGCTGTCCCTGCATGTCCCCGGCGAGGACGACGCGCCCACCGACGACGTCCCGGCCCAGCTCCATGTGGTGGCGGGTCCGGACGCGGGCGGGGTGCATCTGCTGCACGGCGGCCGGGTCAGGATCGGCCGCTCGGCCGACGCCGACGTGCCGCTGGACGATCCGGATGTCTCGCGGCTGCACTGCTCGGTGACGGTGGCCGATGACGGTCAGGTCTCGGTGGCGGACCTGCATTCCACGAACGGCACGACCCTTGAGGGCGTACGGGTCGGTTCCCGCCCTGTGCCGCTCCCGGCGGGCGCCCTGCTGCGGCTGGGCGAGTCCGTCCTGCGGCTGACCTCGGGCGGCCGGACGCCGGCCCTGGCGACCGCGCCGGACGGCGAGGGGCATCTGCGCGTCACGCGCGGCGAGGACGCGGGGAGCGACAGCGCGGGAGGCGCGCGTACGGGCTCCGGCGCGGCGGGCACCTACGGCGGCCCGCGATCGGGCCAGGAGGCCGCGTCGTACGGGACGGGCGCCCCCGGCGGGCGGACGGTCCACGCGTACACGCAGGGCGGCCACGGCGGCCCCGCCGTCACCCCGCGCGTGCCCGACCCGCGCACCCCCCGCTCGGACGCCGACACCCGGTACGGCGACGCGCTGTACGCGCCGGTGCCCGGCACCGGGCGCCCCGCGCACGACCGGGCCGACAGCGACGAGGCGCTCGACGGCGCCGACGACGACGGCCCGCAGGGACACAGCCGTACGCCGGGCTCCCGCCGGCAGGGCACGCCCATGCGCGGCACGGAGCTGCCGGACGGGCCCGGCCGGCGGCGCGGCGGCGGCATAGGCGCGTGGGCCCGGCGGCTGGCCAGCGGGCGCGACGAGGAGTTCCCCGACGGCGACGAGGGCGCCGAACCGACCGCCGCGCGACCCCGCGGTCGCGCGCCCCTGGACGAGACCTGGCCGGATCCCGCCTCCGTACTGATGACGGCGCTGGGCCCCGGCCCCCGGCTCTGGGAGCGCGGCCCCGGCCATCGTGAATCGCTGGTCGTGCGCCTCGGTACGACGGAGCGCCCGTCGCCGGACGGCTCCGGGCCGCTGCCCTCGGTCCCGGTGACGGTGAGCCTGCGCGAGGCCGGTTCGCTCGGTCTCGCGGGGCCCAGGGAGCGGCTGACCGGCCTCGCCCGGTCGGTCGTGGCGCAGCTCGCCGCGCTGCACTCCCCCGCCGATCTGGAGATCGTGCTGGTCAGCGCCGACCGGAACAGAAGCGTGGAGCAGCGCAGGCGCGAGTGGGGCTGGCTCGGCTGGCTGCCGCACGTGCGGCCGGCCCACGGCCAGGACTGCCGGCTGCTGCTGGCCTACGACCGGGACCAGGCCGCCGCCCGGCTGGGCGAGCTGACGCGCCGGCTGGACGACGGGCCGCTCGGTCCGGGGTGGGCGTCGGCCGGCGCCAGGTCCGTCGCGGAGGCCGCCGGGCGGTTCGAGGGGACGGCCACGGTGGTGGTCGTGGACGGCGATCCCGGCTCGGCCGCGCTGCGTGAGACCACCGCGCGGCTGGCGGGCGCCGGTTCGGTGGCCGGTGTCCATGTGATCTCTCTGGCCGAGACCCCGGCGGCGTCGCCGCTCTCCCCGATCGCGGCGACGTACGAGACGGCGTGCGCGGCCTCGCTGTCCTTCCGCGAGTGCGGGGCGGTTGCCCTGCTGAGCGGTGATGTCGCCACGGCGCTGCGGCTGTTGCGTACGGCGGTGGGTGAGCCGGCCGGGCACGGCACGGTCGCGACGGTGGACGCGGTGTCCACGGCGTGGGCCGACCGTTTCGGCCGTGCGCTCGCGCCCCTCCGTACGGAGGCGGGCAGCGCGGCGGCCTCGGGACGGAGCAGGCAGGCGGCGGCGTTGCCGCGCTCTGCGCGGCTGCTGGACGAGCTGGGCCTGGCGCGGGCGACTCCCGCGTCGCTGATGGCCCGTTGGGCGTCGGCGGCGGGCAGTACGACGGTTCTCGGCACGGGGCCGCACGGCCCGGTGACGGTGGATCTGGTGGAGGAGGGCCCGCACCTGCTGATCGAGGGGCCGCCGGGCAGCGGCCGTTCGGAGCTGCTGCGCGCGGTCGCGGCCTCCCTCGCCGCCGGTGGCCGCCCGGACAGGCTGGGTCTGCTGCTGGTGGACGGCGCGGGCGGTGAGCGCGGTGAGGGGCTGCTGGCCTGTACGGAACTGCCGCATGTGACCGAGCACTTGGTGGCCTCGGACCCGATCCTGATGCGGGAGTTCGCGCAGGCGCTGGGGGCGGAGCTGAAGCGGCGGGCCGAGGTGCTGGGGCGTCTGGACTTCGCCGAGTGGCACAACAGACGTGAGGTCGCGGAGCGGATGGTGGGCCAGCGCGCGCCGAGCCCCGCCGAGCAGTCACCCACCGGCGGCGCGAGCGCGGGCGGTACAGGCGGCGGTACAGGCGGCGCGGGCGGCACCTTGGGCGGCAGCACCGTCCGGCTGCGCCAGACCACCTCCCGTACGCGCGGCGAGCCCGGCCCGGGCCCCGTCCTGCCCCGGCTCATCGTCCTCGTCGACGACTACGACGCCCTGGTCGCGCCCGCGCTGGGCAGTCCGGGCCGCCCGGCGGCCGGTTCGGTCGTCCGGGCGCTGGAGGCGGTCGCGCGCGACGGCGAGCGCCTCGGGGTCCATCTGGTCGCCACCTCCGCCCGCCCGGAGCGGACGTCGGAGACGGAGCTGGCGTCCCGCACCCGGCTGCGGGTGGTGCTGGACACGCCGCCGGTCGCGCCCGCCCCGGAGGACCCGCTGCCGGGCCGCGGCAGGCTCGGGCATCCGGACGGCCGGGTGACGCCGTTCCAGGGCGGCCGGGTGACCGGTCGGATCCCGCGTACGGCGACACAGCGGCCCACGGTCGTGCCGCTGGAGTGGGAGCGGATGGGCGATCCGCCGGCCCGCCGGCCGGTGCGTGAGCTGGGCAACGGGCCGACGGATCTGGCTCTGCTCGCAAGTGCCCTGGAGCGGGCGGCCCGTTCGGTGTCCGCGATGCCGGTGGGACCCCTGGGTCGTGTCTGACGGTAACCGCCGCCCGTCCCCGGGTCCGGCGGCCACCCGTGGCCGCGCCGTGGCCGAAAGCGGACATCCTGAGGTGACAGCCGGTATTGGTCCAGACCTCGGTAGGTGGCCATGCCTTCACATCTCTGAAATTACCCCTACGTCCGTAAACGACGTCACGAGCCCATCACGATCTTCGAATTGAAGCCCAGGACAGTATTGCGGCCTACGGTCACTGCGCGTAGGACTTACCGCAACGGGACAAGGACGGCGTCGTCAGCTCGCTCGGGGCGCCGGTCCGCATGCGCAAGCATGCGTCAAGATCCGCACGCTCGATGGAGAGACGGGGCAGTCATGCGTACAACTCTTAATGGCCGTAAGGCATTTGGAGCAGGAGCACGCTCAGCGGCACGAGGGTCACACAGAGCGGCGGTGGCGGCCCTGGTCGTCGGCGCCGTGGTGCTCACCGGTTGTAGCGGCGACTCCGAGGACAAATCGGATGGCGGGAGCGAGAGCAAGAAGCCCGCGACCACGGTCGAACTGCCCAAGCTGGACGGCGAGAAGATCCAGGTCGCCGCGGTGTGGACCGGCCCCGAGCAGGCCAACTTCACCAAGGTTCTGGACGAGTTCGAGAAGCGGACCGGTGCGACGGTCACGTTCGTCCCCGCGCAGGACCCGATCGTGAACTTCCTCGGCACGAAGATCGCCGGCGGCAGCCCGCCGGACGTCGCGATGCTCCCGCAGGTCGGCGCGATCACGCAGGCCGTGGAGAAGAAGTGGGCCAAGCCGGTCGGTCCGGAGGCGAAGGCGCAGCTGGCCAAGAACTACGGCAAGGGCTGGCAGGACCTCGGCGCGGTCGACGGCGAGCAGTACGGCGTGTACTACAAGGCCGCCAACAAGTCGCTGGTCTGGTACAACAACACCGCCTTCGAGAACGCGGGCGCGAGCGAGCCGAAGACCTGGAAGGACCTGCTGACGACCGCCGACACGATCTCGGCGTCGGGCGTCGTCCCGGTCTCCGTCGGCGGCGCCGACGGCTGGACGCTCACCGACTGGTTCGAGAACATCTACCTGTCGCAGGCCGGCCCGGAGAAGTACGACCAGCTGGCCAAGCACGAGATCAAGTGGACCGACCCGTCGGTGGCCACCGCCCTGACGACGCTCGCCGAGCTGTGGGGCAAGCCCACCCTGATCGCCGGCGGCGCGGACGGCGCGCTCCAGACCGAGTTCCCCGCCTCGGTCACGCAGACCTTCACGGGCGGTGACACCCCGAAGGCCGCGATGGTCTTCGCCGCGGACTTCGCCGGCGTGAACGTCACCGAGGCCGGTGCCAAGGTCGGCACCGACGCCAAGGTCTTCCCGTTCCCGGCCGTCGGCGCCGACTCCCCCGTGGTGACCGGTGGCGACGCGGCCGTGGCCCTGACGGACAGCAAGGGCGCGCAGGCGCTGCTGACCTTCCTGGCGTCCACGGACGCCGCGCAGATCCAGGCGGAGCTGGGCGGTTTCATCTCGCCGAACAAGGCCCTGGACGGCAAGGCGTACCCGAGCGACGTGCAGCGTGACATCGCCAAGGCGCTCATCGACGCCGGTGACGACTTCCGCTTCGACATGTCGGACCAGATGCCGCAGTCGTTCGGCGGTACGCCCGGCAAGGGCGAGTGGAAGGCGCTTCAGGACTTCCTGAAGAACCCGAAGGACGTCAAGGGCGCTCAGCAGCAGCTGGAGTCGGACGCCGCCAAGGCATACAAGAGCTGACGCGATGACGTCGGCGACAACAGGGGGCACCGGCACCAAGGTGTCGGCGCCCCCGCCCCCCGCCAAGGGGAAGCGCAAGAGCGTGACAGGCACACGTAAAGGTCTCGCGGTGGCGTTCCTGCTGCCCGCGCTGATCCTGCTGGGCGCGCTCGTGGTCTACCCGATCGGGTTCTCCGTCTACCGGTCGTTCTTCGACCAGTCCGGCGACAACTTCGCGGGCTTCGACAACTATGTGGAGATCTTCACCGAGGACACCATCCGGACCGCGATCAAGAACAACTTGATCTGGGTGGTGGTGGCCCCCACGGTCGCCACCGCGCTCGGTCTGATCTTCGCCGTACTCACCGAACGGGTGCGCTGGGGAACGGCGTTCAAGCTGATCGTCTTCATGCCGATGGCGATCTCGATGCTCGCCTCCGGCATCATCTTCCGGCTGGTGTACGAGCAGGCCCCGGAGCGCGGCATCGCCAACGCCGTCGCCGTGGGCGTGCACGACACGTTCTCCGAATCGGCCGGCTATCCCAAGGCCCGTCCGCTGCCGGTGCATCCGCTGAAGGCCGGCGACGCCAAGGGCTCGTTCGTCACCAAGGCGCCGGTCTCGGCGGGCACTCCGGTGCTGCTGCCGCTGGTCGGCGTACCGCCCGGGAAGATGCCCTCGGACGCCGTACCGGCCAAGGCGGCCGAGAGTGGCGGCGACGAGATCACCGGCACCGCCTGGCTGGACTTCACCAAGGGCGGCGGCGGCAAGCCCAACGTCGTCGACCCGAAGGAACTGGGCCTGGGCGGCCTCAAGATCGAGGCGGTCAAGGACGGCAAGGTCGTCGCGTCGGCGACCGCGGCGTCGGACGGTACGTTCACCCTGCCGGCCTCGGCCGACGGAGCCGTGCTCCAGCTGCCCGAGACCAACTTCAGGGAGCCGTACAACGGCGTGGACTGGCTCGGTCCGTCCCTCGTGACCCCCGCGATCATCGGCAGCTATCTGTGGATGTGGGCGGGCTTCGCGATGGTGCTGATCGGCGCCGGTCTGGCGAGCATGCCGCGTGAACTCCTGGAGGCCGCGCGGGTCGACGGCGCGAACGAGTGGAACGTGTTCCGCCGGATCACCGTCCCGCTGCTCGCACCGGTTCTGGCCGTCGTCATGGTCACCCTGATGATCAATGTGCTGAAGATCTTCGACCTGGTGCTGATCATCGCGCCGGGCTCGTCCCAGGACGACGCGAACGTGCTGGCGCTCCAGCTCTACCGCTCGTCGTTCGGCACGGACGCCAACGTCGGCGTGGGCAGCGCGATCGCCGTATTCCTCCTGCTGCTCGTGATCCCGGTGATGCTCTTCAACATTCGCCGGATGCAGAAGGAGAACCGCCGATGAGTACGACTGACACAGCGGCGCCGGCGAAGCAGCACCTGCCGGCCGGCGCGACGGCCAAGCCGAGGCCGTCCCTGCCCGCCCGGATCATGGCGAAGGCCGGCGGCGGAGTGGTCCAGGTCTTTCTCATCCTGGTCGCCCTGTTCTGGATGATGCCGACGATCGGTCTGCTGATCTCCTCGCTGCGCGGCTCGTCGGACATCGCGGCGAGCGGCTGGTGGGAGGTCTTCACCAAGCCGGCGCAGCTCACCACCGAGAACTACTCGGAGCTGCTGTCCAACGACATCATCACCAACTCCCTCTGGTCCACGGTGATGATCACGGTCCCCTCGACCGTGCTGGTCGTGGTGATCGGCTCGCTCGCGGGATACGCCTTCGCGTGGATGGACTTCCCGGGCCGCGACTGGTGGTTCATGCTCGTCGTCGGTCTGCTGGTGGTCCCGGTCCAGGTCGCGCTCATCCCGGTCTCCGAACTCTTCGGTGAGATCGGGATCTTCGAGACGACCTTCGGCGTGGTCATGTTCCACGTCGCGTTCGGACTCCCCTTCGCGATCTTCCTTCTGCGGAACTTCTTCGCGGAGATTCCCCGGGAGTTGCTGGAGGCGGCCCGTCTCGACGGGGCGGGCGAGATCCGGCTGTTCACGCGCGTCGTGATGCCGCTCGGCGGTCCCGCGATCGCCTCGCTGGGCATCTTCCAGTTCCTCTGGGTCTGGAACGACATGCTGGTGGCCCTGATCTTCGCGGACTCCGATTCCCCGCCGATCACGGTCGCCCTCCAGCAGCAGGTACGGCAGTTCGGCAACAACATCGATGTGCTGGCGCCCGGCGCCTTCCTCTCGATGATCATCCCGCTGGCGGTCTTCTTCCTGTTCCAGCGGCAGTTCGTCTCGGGCGTCATGGCGGGGGCGGTCAAGTAGGGCCGCTTCGGGCACCCGTTCGACGGGAAAGTACGCCAAAAGGGGCGGGCCGGTTCAACTACCGGCCCGCCCGGCGTATTTGTCCCCCGTATGCCACGTCTGGCGTAACCCGGTCACTCCATCGGCCGTTCCCGATCCATGGCCCGGTTCAGCATCATCGTCCCCGCGTACAAGGTCCAGGCGTACTTGCAGGAGTGCCTGCGGTCGGTGCTCGACCAGACCTACGAGGATTTCCAACTCATCGCCGTGGACGACGGATCACCCGACGCCTGCGGGTCGATCATCGACGAGACCGCCGCCGCCGACCCGCGTGTGGTCGCCGTACACCTGACGGAGAACGAGGGCCTCGGCCCCGCCCGTAACGCCGGGATGGCCCACGCAACGGGCGACTACCTGATCTTCCTCGACGGCGACGACACCCTCACTCCCGGCGCGCTCCAGACCATCGCCGACCGGCTGAAGGAGACGGACAGCCCGGACGTCCTGGTCTACGACTACGCCCGTACGTACTGGTCGGGCGAGGTCGTACGCAACATCCTTTCCGACCTCCTCGACGAGAGCGGCCCCGCGTCCTTCCGACTCACCGACAGGCCGGACCTGTTGAGGGTGCTGATGGTCGTCTGGAACAAGGCGTACAGCCGCGAGTACATCGCCCGGCAGAACTTCTCCTTCCCGCCGGGCTATTACGAGGACACGCCCTGGACCTTCCCCGTCCTGATGGCCGCCGAGTCGATCACGACGCTCGACCGCGTCTGCGTGCACTACCGGCAGCGGCGCCAGGGCAACATCCTGTCCACCACCAGCCGCAAGCACTTCGACATCTTCGACCAGTACGACCGGGTCTTCGCCTTCATCGACTCGCGCCCCGCGCTGGACGACTGGCGGCCCGTGCTGTTCCGGCGGATGCTCGACCACTTCTCCAAACTCGTGGCCGTACGGGGGCGGTTGCCGCGCCGCAGCCGCCCCGAGTTCTTCCGCAGGGCCCGCGCCCACCACCGCCGCCACCGCACCCCCGGCTCGGCGCCGCTGCTGCGGGCCCGGCTGCGCCACACACTGCTGCGGTTCGGCGCGCACCGCACGTACCGCGCCCTGTGGACGGCGCAGCGCGCGCAGATCGGCGCCCGGGACGCCGTCACGGCCCTCGGCCGGGCGCTGCGCGCACGGACGCTCCGACTTCACTACCGCATCCAACGATGCCTGCCCGTACGGCAGAACAGGGCGGTCTTCGCGGCGTACGACGGCCGGGGTTACGCGTGCAATCCGGCGGCCATCGAGGAGAAGGTGCGCGAACTCGCCCCGCACATCGGCACGTCGTGGATCGGCCGCGCCGAGTACCACCACACCGTGCCCACCGCCACGCGCAAGCTGCGCCCCGGCAGCTTCGGCTACTGGACGGCGCTCGCGCGCGACAAGTACCTCGTGAACAACGTCAACTTCGACCGGCACCTGGTCAAACGCCCGCAGCAGATCCTCCTCCAGACCCACCACGGCACCCCGCTCAAGTCCATGGGCCTCGACCTCCAGGACCATCCGGCCGCGGCCCGGCACACCGAGTTCGACCAACTCCTCGCGGGCGTCGACCAATGGGACTTCTCCCTCTCCGCGAACCGCCACTCCACCCTCGTCTGGGAGAAGGCGTACCCGGCCGGCCACACGGCGCTCGAATACGGCTACCCGCGCAACGACGTGTTCCAGCGGGCCACTTCGTCCGACGTCGCCCGACTGCGGGAGTCGCTGGGCATCCCCGAGGGCTTCACCGCCGTGCTGTACGCACCCACCCAGCGCGACTACCGGCGCACCCCGTACGTCCCGCTGGACCTGGAACGCCTGGTCCAGGCGCTGGGCCCGCGCTTCGTGGTACTGACCCGCGCCCACCACACGTACGAGGCCCCCCTGCCGCACACCCCGCACCCGCGCATCATCGACGTCTCGGGCCACCACCGGGTCGAGTCGCTGTGCCTGGCCGCCGACGCGCTCATCACGGACTACTCGTCGCTGATGTTCGACTACGTCAATCTGGACCGCCCCGTCGTGATCCACATCGACGACTGGGACGCGTACGAGGCGGCCCGCGGCACCTACTTCGACGTCCGCTCCTTCCCCCCGGGCGCGGTGGCACGCGACGAGGACGACCTGATCGACATCTTCACGACGGACCACTGGCGCGGCTCCCGCTCGGCCCAACTCCGCGCGGCCTTCCGGGCCCGCTTCTGCCCGTACGACGACGGCCTGGCGGCGGAACGTGTGGTCCGCCGCGTCTTCCTGGGTGAAACAACGGGCCTCCCCACCCCGGTCCCCCTGGAGGACCGCACCCCGGCCCCGTCTCCGCTGTCACTACCGGCCCAACGCCACGGCCGGAACATGTCGGACGCGAAACGCTGAGCGCTTGGCCTGCCGCAGGGGCGTGCGGGCGGCTCATTCCAGACTTGTCGGCGGGCGTACGGCGGTGAAATATGAGCGAACCCAGCGGATTGACGCAGGCATGACATGTCGGAGGACTTCATGAACCGCACTCCCGCCCCCCGCGCACGACTGATCGCCGTAGCCTCCGGGGTGCTGGCCGCCACCGCGCTGACCGCACCCGGCGCCACCGCCGACGACGCGGTCAGACCCACCGCGGCGCAGCTCACCGCGGCACACACCGCCCTGGCGCGCGCGGATGTCACCGGCAGCGCGTGGTACACCGACATGGCGACGGGCACGGTGGTGGTCACCGTGGACAGTACGGTCGACGCCGGCGAAGTCGCCGCGCTCACCAAGGCGGCGACAACACCGGCCGGGGCGCCCGAAATCAACCGCACCAACGGAAAGTTCACCAAGCACATCGCCGGAGGCGAGTACATCCTGCTACCCGGCGGCATCCGGTGTCTGATCGGCTTCAACGTGCAGGACGGCGCGGGCGTCAAGTACGCCCTGACCGCGGGCCACTGCACGGACACCGGCGACGTGACCAGCCTCGGCACCACCGTCAACTCCAGTTTCCCGGGCAACGACTACGCCCTCATCCGCTACTCGAACCAGAGTGCCGCCGAGGGTTCCGTCTACCTCCAGAACGGCTCCTACCAGGACATCACCAGCGCCGGCAGCCCCTTCATCGGACAGCGGATCACCACCAGCGCCCCCACGACGGGCGTGCGGAGCGGCACGGTCACCGGCCTGAACGCCACGGTCAACTACGGTGCGGACGGGATCGTCTACGGCCTGATCCAGAGCAACCTCTGCTCCGAGCCCGGCTCCAGCGGCGGCCCGGTCTACTCGGGCACGCAGGCCCTGGGCCTGATCTCGGGCGGCAGCGGCAATTGCAGCTCGGGAGGCACCACCTTCGCCCAGCCCGTGGTCGAGCCGCTCTCCGCCTACGGCGTGTCCGTCTTCTGATCCCACCTGCGGGCCCTCCGCCGGCCGCCCATCAACTCCCCGGCGAGTCGTGGTAATCCAGCAGGCGGGTCAACAACCGTACGAGCTGGTCGCGTTCGGCCGCGTCGAGTGGGGCGAGCAGTTCGTCGTGGAGGGCGTCCAGGACCTTGTCGAGGCGGCGTAGTCGGCGGCGGCCCGCAGGGGAAATCGTGATGACGTTACGGCGCTGGTCGTCTGGATCCGGTGCCCGCTCGACGAGTTGGCGCTGAGCCAGCTCGTTGAGCACGCCGACCATGTCGCTGCGGTAGATGCCGGTGCGCTTGCTCAGAGCAGCCTGGCTGGCCGGCCCGAAGTCCAGGAGCGAGGCGAGCACGGCGTAGTGCCACTTCCGCGCGTCGGCCTGGGCCAGACCCTCGTTGATCAGCCGGTCCGACCGCGCGGCCACCTGCGACAGCAGGCGGCTCGCCCGCTGACGCAGCCTGTCGTCACTGTTCATGGCCGTCACCCTACCCGTTGCGTTAGTCCAACTAACGATGTACGTTCACTCCCGCCCCGAACCCGTTAGTGCCACTAACACCAGATGAGGAAGATTCACCATTCCGACGAAGACAGTGCGGATTCCCACGACGGACGGCCTCCAGGCGGACGCGTTCGCCGCCCACCCCGACGACGGCGAGCGGCACCCGGCGGTGCTCGTGTACATGGACGCCTTCGGCCTGCGCCCCGCGCTCGAAGAGATGGCCCGCGAGCTGGCCGGGCACGGGTACTACGTGCTCGTACCCAACGTCTACTACCGGCACGGCCCGGGACCGGTGGTCGAACTCCCCGCGTACATCGGCGAAGACGTCCGCCCCGCGATCATCGACCGCCTGCGCCCCTTCATCGTCGCGCACACGACGGATCGGGTCCTGCGCGACGCCGACGCCTACCTCGGTTTCCTCGCCGCCCAGCCCGAGGTCACGGCGGGACGGATCGCCGTGACCGGCTACTGCATGGGCGGCCTCTGGGCGACCCGCACCGCACTGGCCCACCCGGACGAGGTGGCAGCCCTCGCGGTGTTCCACCCCGGCTTCCTGGTCACCGCCGCACCGGACAGCCCACACCGCCACTTCGCCGCGCTCACCGCCGAGGTCCATGTCGGCCTCTCGGAGAACGACATGTCCCCCGAGGCGGTCACCGAACTCAACGAGGCGCTGGACGCGGCGGGTGTCACCCACACCACCGAGATCTACCCGGACACGGCCCACGGCTTCACGATGCCGGACACGGACGCGTTCAGCCCGACCGGGCTCCGGCACCACTGGGACCGGCTGCTCCCACTCCTGAACCGCACCCTGCCCAAGGACTGAGCCGCAGACCGTCACCGGCAACCGCCCGAGAGGGCCCGGCTCGCTGAGCGCCCCGCCCATGGCCCGCGAGGATGACACCATGGCGACGATGAGCATCGCGGGAGGGGAAACCTGATGGCACGTATGTGGATGGGGATCGCAGGCGCCGGTGTGGTGGCGGCTGTGGCCGCCGGGGCGTTCCTCGTCGGGGCGGCCTGGGAGGACTCGCTACCGCCGGTGACGGAGAGCGCGCGGCCCCCGGCCGAGTCGGCATATCCGCAGCCCCGGGCCGAGGCGGTCGAGGCGTGGACGGTCGAGTTGAAGAAAGCGGGCGAGGAACTCCCGGATAACTGGGAGGTCCTGACGACGGAAGAGATCAAGAGTCGATACGTGTCCCAGCGGGTCGCCAACGCGCCGAAAGCCGAGGACATCGATCCGGGCATGGCTCGCCCGGCGGGCGGCTGACTGACGACGGCTTGAGGCCCGCAGCCGTCGGGCTGCGGGCCTCGGCGCGCTTGGGATCAGTTGAGTTCGTTGATCCGGTTGATCACCGCGACGGCCTGGCTCCCGTGGTTCGAGGAGTACAGGTTGTCATTGATCCGCTCACCGCTGTCGTCGACTTCGACATGGCTGTTGGCGCCGACGATCTGGCCCTCGGTGGTGGCCATGGGGCCGCCGGACGCGCCGCCGCCCATGTCGCAGTCCATCTCAAGACGGTCGTCGAACGGGTTCAGGTTGGCGGCGTCCACGACGTTGCCTGTGCAGAAGAACTGCGTGTATCCGTCCATGTCCGTGCGGTTGTAGCCCTCGCCGGGGAAGCCGGAGTCGATGATGTCGGACCAGTCGGATCCGTCACCGAATCTGTAGCCGAGGGCACCGACGGTGTCGGCCAGATTGGTGTAGCCGGCCGGGGCCTTGACGGTGAAGGCGGCCAAGTCGCCTTCGTTGTAGTCCTTGTCCTGGGTCCACGCCTCCGGAGCTACGAAGGTCTGGGCGACCCATTCGCCCCACGGCGCGTCGTAGCCATTGGGGCTGGTGGCGGATTCCTTGTATCCAGGGATGAACAGGACCGAGTCGTGGAAGCCGTCGGCTCCGCTTCCGTCGCCGGGATGCACGCAGTGCCCGGCGGTCCAGACGGTGTTCTTGCCGTCGGCGATGATCGACGCACCGCTGCACCCGTGCGATTCACCTGCGGCGTCGACGTAAAGGATCTTGCCGACGATGACCGCGGGGATCGACTGGGGGAAGGGAACCTTCTCCGCGTGAGCCATCTCAGGCACGGCGGCCAACACCGCCGGGGAGCCGGTCGCGTCCCTACCGGCCGGGAGGAACCGCGGCGCCTCCGCCGTCAGGCGCGGACCCTCGCCCGCGTGGGCGGTCTTGGCCGCTCCGGTCGTCGCCTTGGCCGCGACGGCGGCTTCATGGGCGATGTCGATCTCGTCCTGCTTCTCGTTCGCCACGGCCTCCTTGACCCGGCTCGGGGTCCAGTAGTCGCGTGCGGTCGATGGGTCGGTCGCCTGCTCGCCAACCGTCACGCCGGGTGCGGAGGCCGGTGTGGACGTCTCTGCCGCCGACGCGGCGGACAGGGTGGCGGGGATCAGGGCCATCGCTGTCAGAACGGCGATCGCCGCCCCGCGAGTGCTGCGTATATGCACGCTGCTGCCTCTTTCAAATCGGTGCCTTGTTTGCTTTCGCACCGCAGCAGCGAACCACGGGGCCGCAGGCGATCCCCTAAACGCCCGCTGAACGACCATTGATTGAAGCCCAGTTGGGCCGATATACCGGGGGTCAGATCCGCAGGCCCGCTTTGCACCCCTGCCGCTACTCAAAGCCGCTCGGTCGGTCCGGCGAAGGCCAGATGCAGGGAACGAGAGCTGAGGAACCAACGGCCTTCGGCCTTGAGGAACGTGTCCTCGTAGTGGCCGACCTGCGTCGGGGCCCGCGGGGGCACCGGACCGCCGGTATGTCCGTCGACGCGGTACGTCGTGAAGTACGAGGTCGCGGTCGCTGTTGCCTCGGATGTGACGGTGACCAGGATGTTGGCGCACATCCGGCGCGAGAGCCGGTCCACGGGCCGACCGGCGAAGTACGACCGCAGGGCATCACGGCCCTGAATCCGACGACCGCCTTCCGTCCACTCCCAGAACCCGGCATCGGTGAACAGGTCGGCCACGTCGCCCGGGTCACCGAGATCGAGCTTGTGGACAAACTCGACGATGAGGCGTTCGCACGCTCGTTCAGCGATCAGACGGTCAGCGGGATCCAGTGCTTCAGCAACCATCCCCCATGTCGTATCAGGACGATCAAGCACACCGCGACAGCTTTTGAACGTTGGGACAGGCGCTCGGCTGGGTTTCCCAGCCGAGCGTTGTGCGCGACCAGCACTGCCGGGGTCAGCCGCCGCCGAACTCTCCGGCCTTGACGCCGGCCACGAGGGAAGCGAACGAGCAGGCGGGGAGGTCAAGGACCGGGCCGTCCGTGGACTTGGAGTCACGGACGGGGACAACACCCCACGTAGCCGCGAGGTTGACGGCGACCTCGACGCACGCGCCACCGTTGGCGCTGTACGAGGACGTGAACCAGCTGGGCTCGGTTGTGACGGGATGCCCTTTCGTACGTGATTGATCACGTCCACGGACGCAGTCTGCGACAGGGATTCGGCCCGCGTTCGACGCGCCAGGGCTACAGCGCCACTGGGACCGGCTGCTGCCGCTCCTGGCCCGCGCCCTGCCCACCGGTAAGGACGCCCCCTAGTGGCCGTGTCTGCCGTGGGTACGACGCCCACGAGCGCCTGGCTGTTCGCGGGGAAGCACGGGGCGCCGACTGGTTCCCGCGGCCGGACGCCGGTCGGCGGTCTCCAGACGCCGGGCGCGGCGGGCCAGTTCCTCTTGCTGCCGTGTGAGATTCCTCAGCCGCTCCCACTCACTGAGCACCCGCGCCTCCCGCGCGTCCTCGTGCTCGTTGATGGCCAAGGCGTAGGACGCCCCCATCACCTGCACCATCTCGATAGACGTGCTGATGCTCGCCCCGCACGCCTTCTCGGCGGCGGCTCGCGCATGCGGGTCGAGATACCCGTAGGCGTGGTTGTCCCTGCTCACCGAGTACGCGCTCTCCGCCTCGTGCTCGGCCCGGTTGAGCGCGATCAACTCCGTGTCCCCGCCCGGGTTGTAGTTCAGGGCGTACTCAAACCTGAGCGCGTGCCAGTGGTTTCCCTGTCGCCTTTCGAGCGCTTCTTCAATCATTTCCTCGATGCGGTTGAGCTGTTCCTCTTCCACGTCAACTTCCCTGTCTCCGGAGGGTCCGGCCAACGCCGGACACACCGAACGACAACGGCCCCGGGCCCTCGCCGGTTCACCGCGCCGACCCCGCCGTCGGGTACCGGTCCGGCGGCTTGAGGAGAGTCCCTAGCGGTCCAGCAGCGCGAACAAGTCGTGCCAGCGGCGCAGGATCTCGGCCTCCGAGTAGCGCTGGACATTGACGCGTGCCCGGTCCCCCAGGGTGTCCCGCAGCCGGGGGTTGCCCGTCAGGCGCAGCAGGCGGTCCGCCAGGGCCGCCGTGTCGCCCGGTGGGGCCAGGAGACCGTCCTCGCCGTCCGTGATGATCTCGCGGACGCCCGGCGCGCAGTCGAACGCCGCGCACGGGACCGCGCTCGCCATGGCTTCCATCAGGGCCAGCGGGAACCCTTCACCGCGTGAGGACTGGACGAAGACCGAGCTGGCGGCCAGGGCGCCCGCGACGTCGTCGGTGCGGCCCATCCACTCGACCGAGCCGTCCAGGCCGAGCGCCGTGCACTGCTTCTTCAGCGCGGCGGCGTCCTGGCCGGCGCCGTAGATCCGCAGCCGCCAGTCGGGGCGTTCGGCGGCCATCAGGGACCAGGATTCCAGGAGCAGGTCGATGCCCTTCTGGTCGTCCAGGCGGCCGATGCTCGCGACGGTCTTCTCGGTTCGTGGGGAGGGGAGTTCGGGCAGGGCGCCGAGTGCGTTGGGCAGGGCGCCGACGTTGTCGAAGCCCTCGGCGATCCAGGCGTCCGCGTCCTCCTGGGTGAGGGTGAGCCAGCGGTCGACCTGTGGGTAGCTGTTCTTGATCCAGCGGAAGCGGTGGCAGCGTTTGCTGTACTCGTACGACTCGTGGCTCATCCCGATCAGCCGCACACCCGCCGTGTCGGCCTCCAGGACCCACTCCATCGGCCAGACCTGGGTGACGATCACCAGGGCGCCGGGGCCGGCCGCGCGGAAGATCTCCGAGAGGCGTGCGACGGCGCGCCGCTTGTCCGCGACCCGGGCCGCCTCCCGGCGTCGCGCCCGCAGGTCGAAGTAGGCGAGCGGCGAGCGCGGGCGCCAGGGCGTGGGCGGGTGGGAGGGGTAGAGCGCGGTCACCGGATACGCGGGCGGCTCGGGCAGGGTGAGTTTCAGCTCGGCCTCGTGGATGCCGACGACCTGGACGCGGTGGCCGTGGGCGGCGAAGAGGCGCGCCATCTGGTGGGTCCAGGCGGTGACGCCGCCGAGGACGTCGGTGGCGTTGGCGAGGAGGATCAGCTCGCGCGGCACGGTGGCCAGCGTGGTCGCGGTCATCGGCGGGGCCTTCCTGCGAAGAGCACGTCCAGGGCGGTACGGGCGGCCTGGCCGCTCTCGTAGCCGCCGAACTTCTCGGCGAAGCGGGCGCGGTCCGCGCGGTGCGTGGCGTCGGACTGCTTCAACTCGTCCATGACTCGCAGGAGTTCGCCCTCGGTCTCGACCACGGGGCCGGGCGCCTCCGCACGCAGGTCGAAGTAGCTGCCGCGCTCCGCGACGTACGCGTCGAGGTCGGGCGTGAAGAAGACCATCGGCCGGTCCAGCAGGGCGTAGTCGAACATGATGGAGGAGTAGTCCGTGATCAACGCGTCCGCCAGGCAGAGGAGTTCGCTGACGTCGTGATGACCGGACACGTCGATCACGGTGCCGGGCGGGCAGACGGGCAGCGCGGCGGACTCCAGATAGTGCGCGCGTACCAGCAGGACGTACTCGTCACCGAACCGCTCCGCGAACTGACGCACGTCGAGCGGCAGTTGCGTGGTGCGGCCCTTCTTCGGCATACCCCGGAACGTCGGCGCGTACAGCACCACCTTGCGGTGGTCCGGGATCCCGAGGTCGGAAGCGACTGCCGGGCGGGGGAAGCGACCCTGGCTCTCGTCGGCGGCACGGGCCCGCACGAGGCGGTCGTTGCGCGGATAGCCGCAGGCCACCAGGGATTCGGCGGGCTGCCGGTAGTCGCGGGCCAAGGTCGCCACGTCGTGCTCGGACCTGACGAGGAAGTGGTCGAAGCGGGCGAGCGCCGCGCTCAACTTGTCGCGCTCGGAGGCGTTCTGCGCCTTGATACGGCTCTCGGCGAAGCCCATGCGTTTGTACGCGGAGCCGTGCCAGGTCTGGAGGTACGTCGTGGCCGCCGGCTTCTTCAGGTCGAGCGGGAAGCCCTGGTTGTCGACCCAGTACTGGGCACGGGCCAGTGCCCACAGATAGCGCCAGGACAGCCGGCGCACCAGCGTGACGTCCGTGGGGAATCCGTCGGCGGACGTCGCGTACGACCAGGTGCAGCGCACCCCGCGCCGGCCCTGGGCGCGCAGTTCCTCGTGGATGGCGCGCGGGCTGTCGCCGTAGCACTTGCCCATGTGGCTCTCGAAGACCACCGAGCCCTTGCGGACGGGGAGCCGGATCAGCAGCCGGTTGTAGACGCGCGTCTTGACGGAGCGGGCGAAGATCCGGTCGAAGCGCCGCCGCACCCCCTTGACCAGCCTCTTCGCCTTGCGGGCCGGGCGGAAGTGGGTGAGGTAGTGGACGGCCGCCGCCGCGAGTCGGCCAGGGCGGCGGCGGGCGTGGAGTTGCAGCGCGAGGTGGTGTTTGACGGTGACGTACGGCTTCCAGCTGTCGCCGAACAGCCGGCCCCGGCGCGGTCGCGCCCGGAAGTGGCCCGCGGCCTCGACCCGGTCCCGCTCCAGGAACAGGGGGCCGGTGGTGGTGCCGTCGGGCGTGTGCAGGGCGAAGTGCGGGTCGCACACGCGGTCCCTGGCGCCGCCGACGCGCAGCAGCGCGCCGATGTCGACGGCCGCACGCCAGCGAAGTGCGTCGGAGTCGCGCCAGACCTCGTCCACGGGCGTACGGAAGACCAGCCGACCGTCGGTGCCGCGTACCAAGAACTCCAGGGTTGCCGTCAACGGCACTTCAGACGAGCGAAGTTGGAGCGGAGTCGGCAGCCGTCCTTCGAGGACGAGCCGGTCGCCCTCCTGGCCGCAGTGGGTGAGGTGGTTCAGCAACGGAGTGTCGGCGAGCGGCTGGTACTGGTGGCCCAGCTCCGTGACGTCGAGCGCCGCCCGCGCACGCGGGTCGTCGGGCAACGCCGTACCCCAGTACACCCGTCCGTCCCGTTCGCTGAGCGCCGAGGTTACGGCGCCGGGCCTGCCGAGCGCGTATCCGGCGGCCAGTGCGCCCTCCGCGTCGCCGTCCGCGAGGAGTTGGAGGCAGACCCGTTCCAGGGGCGGCAGGTCCAGCCGCAGGTCCGGGTCGGTCCGGGCGGCGGGCAGCGCGGCGACCAGTGCGGCGGCGCGGGCGCGTTCGTCCGCGTCGAGCCTCGGGAACTGCCGGGCGAGCGGCACGAGTTGGTCGGCCAGGAACGCCCGGTCGCGGGCCTCGCGCAGCGCCGTATCACCCTGGAGTAAGGGCAGTTGGGCGACCCGTACGTGTGCGGCGAGCTGCCCCTCCAACGTGCCGGCCGGGTCGTCGGCCGCCCGGCCGCTGACGATCAGGTTGGGGACGAGCGCGATCCGCCCTGCGGTGGCGGCCAGTTGGGCGCCGAACAGGATCTCGCCGCGCTCCAGATCCTCGGCGTACCGCAGTCCTTCCCGCTCCAGGAGGGCCGTACGTACGCAGAATCCGGTCACCAGGGCGTCGGCGACGACGAGTTCGGGCGCCTCGGACAGCGCCTCGACGGTGCGGGAGCGCGCGTACAGCTCGCTCTCGACGAGCCGGGCCGGGGGCTGCTCCTTGGCACGGCGGCCCGCCCGCCGGGTCCAGCGGCCGGCGGCGAGTTCGGTGCCGGAGCGTTCGGCGGCCTCCCAGAGATTGCGGCAGGCGTCCCGCTGGAGGCGTTCGCCCTCGCCGAGCACGATGACGTACCGGCCGCGCGCCTGGTCCAGGCCGTGGTTGCGGAGCACGGCGGTGGTCGGGGTCTCGGCGCCGGACGTGACGATCCGCACGCGCGCCGGGTCCAGCGCGGCGAGTTCGTCGGCGACGGCGCGTACGTCGTCGGCGGCCGACTCGGGGTCGTCGTCGGATCCCACGGCCCGTCCCGTGGTCCGACCCGTGGTCCGTCCCGTGGCGGGCGCGGCCGTGACGGTCAGGCCGAGCACCACCACGGCCTCGGTGGCGCGCATGGTCTGCGCGACGACGGACTCGACGGACCTGCGCAGCGCCTGCGGATCCGCTCCGGCGGTGACGACGCAGCTGATCTCGACCGTGCTCATGCGCCGCCCCCCACGGGCATGAGGTCCGCGACCTTGGCGGCGGCGGTGCCGTCCTCGAAGTCGCAGAAGACCTGCCGGAACTGCTCGTACGCGGGGGTGGCCTCCGGGGTTCCCGGGGCTCGCAGCGCGGCCACGAGCGCGGCGGTGTCGGTGACGATCGGTCCGGGCGCCGCCGACTCGAAGTCGAAGTAGAAGCCGCGCAGCGTGTCCCGGTAGTGCTCCAGGTCGTACGCGTGGAAGTACATGGGGCGGCCCGTCTGCGCGAAGTCGAACATCAGCGACGAGTAGTCGGTGACCAGGGCGTCGCTGATCAGCATCAGCTCGGCGACGTCCGGGTAGCGGGACACGTCCCGTACGAAGCCGGCCGCGCCGCCTCCCCCGTCGCCCCCCGCGCCGGGGATCGATCCGCCGACCAGATAGTGGCGGCGCACGAGCAGGACATGGTCCTCCGCCAGCTCCCGCGCGGCCTGTTCCAGGTCGAGTTGGAGGTCGAGCCCGTACCGGCCGCCCTTCTTGGGCTGGTCCTCGCGCCACGTCGGGGCGTACAGGATCACGCGCTTGCCCTCGGGGATCCCGAGGAGTTCGCGTACGGCGTCGGCGACCTTGTCCCGGTCGGTCGCGTGCAGCAGGTCGTTGCGCGGGTAGCCGGACTCCAGGACCGTGCCCTCGTAGCCGAAGGCGCGGCGCATGATCGGGGTGGAGAAGCGGTTGGGCGAGACGAGCACGCTCCACTGAGCGGCCCGGCGCGGCAGGGTCGCGATGTACGCCTCGTCCGCGTGGGCGGTGCCCGTCAGGTCGCGGCCGATGCGCTTGAGCGGGGTGCCGTGCCAGGTCTGGACGACGTACTGGCCCTCCGCCCGCTCGAACCACTCGGGCAGTTGGGTGTTGCTGACGACGCACCGGCTGCGCGCCAGCGCCTCGTACCAGTCGGCGCTGTGCAGTTCGACGGCGCGGGCGCCGCGCGGCAGGGTCACCTGCCGATCGCGTACGACCCACAGATGCTCCACCGGGGCCTGCCTGCGCAGCAGTTCCTCGTGGACGGCGCGCGGGGAGTCGGAGTACTGCCGGCCGTCGAAGCTGCTGTAGAGCACGGCGTCGCGCAGCGGTCCCGCGGCGCGGGCGCTCGCGTAGACGGAGCGCAGCCGCTGCTGCCGGTACGCGCCGCGGTCCTGTTCCGGGAGTACGGATCCGGAGTGCAGCTGGAGCATGTCCTGACGGAGCCGGTCGAGGGTGAACTCCCGGCCGTCCAGGGTGCGTACGAGGGGGAGTGTCTGGTGCCGCGAGGGCTGAATCCGTACGGCCGTGTAGCGCTCGGGGTCGCTCTCGCCGGGTTCCCGGACGTACAAGAGCCAGCGTCCCTCGGCCAGTTGGCGCAGCCCGTGCAGCCCTTGGACGGCGGCGGGCCGCAGTGCCGTACGGAACCGGCCGTCGGCGAGTGTGTCGACCGGGAAGACGATCTCCTCGCGGTGGCCGCTGTGCCTCAGCACCAACTCGGCTGCCTGGAGCGCGGGTTGACTGCCGTGCAGGATCAGCTCACCGTCCGCCGTCCAGTCGAGCGCGTCGACCACCGGCTGCTCGGTCTGGTCGCTGAGGACGAGGTCGCCCGCCGCGTTGGCGGTGACGTACAGCTCGCGGCCGTCGGCGAGGCCGTAGTGTCCGGGCCGGACCGCGCCACGGGCGGCCACGGCGATGCGGCTGCCGCCGGCCCGTACGAGATGGACGCCCCAGGGGACGGTGGACCGCCGGCGCGCGGAGGGGTCGCCGAAGGCCGAGAGCGGGACGTCGGCGCTGAAGCTGCCGTCCACGAGGCGCAGAGGTACCTCGTGGACGTCCTTGGTGTACCAGTTCTGGACGGCCAGCGCGCTCGGCGGATTGCCGGTGGCATGGAGCGTGCCTTCGAGGCGTACGGCCTCGCCCTCGGCCACGTGGCCGGTGAGCAGGGCGTGTACGGGCTCCACGCGCAGTTCGAGCTTGTTGCCGGAGAGCGCGGGCACGACGCGCGTGGTGTCGTCCACGTAGTGCACGGCCGGTACGGCGGGCGCCCCGGCCGACCCCGTCAGCCGCAGCGGGCCCCGGCGCAGCCGCCCCGCCCCGATGACGCCCATCTCCAGCTTCCAGACGG
Organism: Streptomyces niveus; assembly: GCF_001723055.1. Taxonomy (GTDB): domain Bacteria; phylum Actinomycetota; class Actinomycetes; order Streptomycetales; family Streptomycetaceae; genus Streptomyces; species Streptomyces niveus. The sequence goes on along the minus strand of NZ_MDCR01000015.1, from coordinate 29 downwards.
TGCGGGCGGAGCCGTAAGTCAGGCTCCGC
>NZ_MDCR01000149.1 GCF_001723055.1 Streptomyces niveus | reverse complement strand
CGGGCGGTTAGGCGCCTGGCCGCGCGGGGCGCGCAAAGGCGGGCGGGGAAGCGGAAGACCCCGACCCACCCCCCACGGTCGGGGTCTTCAATGTGCTCCGGGGGCTCAGCCATGTGGGGGGTGAACCTGGCGTGTGGTTCCTGGTGGCGTCCCGGCAGAAGGGCGTCTGCCCGACTCCGCCGGAGNNCTCCGGCGGCGGGCCGCGGGAGCTCGGACGCGAAGGCTCAGACGCGGGGGAAGCGGGCCTGGAGATCCCAGATCATCGGGTTGTCCATCAGACCCTCGTGCATGTCCCCGAGATCGGCCAGCAGATCGTGCAGGAAGTCGCGCGACTCGCGGCGCAGCAGCCGGTGGCCGAAGGTGAGAGGGGGCTCGTCGACGGGCATCCAGTCGGCGGTCACGTCCACCCAGCCGAAGCGCCGCTCGAAGAACATGCGGTCCGTCGACTCGGTGAAGTCCAGCTCGGCGTGCTGCCGGTGGGCCGACCTGTTGCCGCGCGGGTCGCGGTCGACCTGCTCCACGATGTCGCACAGCGCCCAGGCGAAGTCGAGCACCGGCACCCATCCCCAGCCTGTGGACACCTCGCGGTCGGCCTTGGTGTCGGCGAGGTACACATCGCCGCAGAACAGATCGTGCCGCAGGGTCCGGACGTCGGCGAGGCGGTAGTCGGTCTGCGGGGGATCGGGAAAGCGGCGGGAGAGGGAGTAGCCGATGTCAAGCACGCGCCCGATGGTGTCATGGCGCCGCGCGGACGAGTTTCCGCCCGCCGGGGAGCGGGCCGGGCGCGGCCTACGATCACCGCGTGCACCAGCGCCGCAGCGTCCACCAGCGCCAGCGCCAGCGCCTGAGCCGACGCCTCCCCCGGAGTCAGAGCCGACGCCGGCGCCCCTACCGCGTCGTGGTGGCGCTCCTCACAGCTCTCCCGGTCCTCGTCCTCGGCGGCTGCTCGGGACAGGGCGAGAAAGACAGTGCGGCGGGCACCCCCGGCGCCGCCGGTCTCGGTGACCCGTACTTCCCGCACCTCGGCAACGGCGGCTACGACGTCACGCACTACGCCCTGACCCTCGACTACGACCCGGCCACCCGCCGCCTCGACGCCACCGCCGCGATCACCGCCCGCGCCACGCAACGGCTCAGCGCGTTCAACCTCGACCTCGCCGGTCTGACGGTCGCCCACGCGAGCGTCGACGGCGCGCGGGCCGGCGTACGCCGCGCGGGTACGGAGCTGACGCTGCGCCCCCGCGCGCACATCGGGCGCGGTGCCACCTTCCGTACGGTCGTCCGCTACTCCGGCACGCCCCGGACCCTGACCGCCGCCGACAGGACGCGGGAGGGCTGGATCGGATCGGGGAAGCGTTCCGTCGCGCTGGGGCAGCCGACCGGCTCGATGGCCTGGTTCCCCGGCAATCACCATCCGGGCGACAAGGCGGCGTACGACCTCAGGATCACCGTCCCCAAGGGGCAACAGGCCATCTCCAACGGCGAGTTGAGGAGCGAGCGGACGACCGGCGGGCGTACCGTCTTCGACTGGCACTGCGCCGAACCGATGGCCGGCTATCTCGCGACGGTCGCCGTCGGCCCGTACCGCGTCAAGCTCTCGCGGGACGCCGCCGGCGGCATCCCCGTCCACACCGCCGTCGATCCGGCGGTCGCCGCCGACAGCGCCGGTCTGCTCGCGCGGATCCCCGCGATCATGGAGTGGGGCGAGAAGACCTTCGGCCCGTACCCGTTCTCCTCCACCGGCGTGATCATCGGGCGGCCCGGCGACGCCGACTACAACCTGGAGACCCAGAACAGGCCCTTCCTGCCCGGCCCCGGCGGCACCGGCATCCTCGTCCACGAGCTGACGCACCAGTGGTTCGGCAACTCCGTGACCCCCGAGTCCTGGCGGGACATATGGCTCAACGAGGGCTTCGCCGAGTACGCGGAATGGCTCTGGGCCGAGTCGAAGGACGGCGTCCCCGCGCAGCGCGCCTTCGACCGGGCGTACGCGGACGCCGAGAACTGGGCCTTCCCGCCGGCCGAACCGCCCACCGCCGCCGACATCTCGGCGCGGCCGGTGTACGGGCGCGGCGCCATGGTGCTCCATCAGCTCCGGCTGACGGTCGGCGACGACGCGTTCTTCGCGCTCGTACGCGGCTGGGCGCGGGCGCACCGGCACGGCAACGCGTCCACCGCCGACTTCACCGCCTTCGCGCAGCAGCGGACGGACCGCGATCTGTCGGCGCTCTGGGACGCCTGGCTGTACGGCTCCGAGAAGCCGCCGCCCTCGAAAGGGCCAAGAGGCCCCCGGCAGCAGCCGGAGGCCTCTCGCTCAGCTCAGTGACTCAGCGGTCCGAGTCAGAGGTTGACGCCGAAGTCCGTGGCGATGCCCACGAGACCCGACGCGTAACCCTGGCCCACCGCGCGGAACTTCCACTCGGCGCCGTTGCGGTACAGCTCGCCGAAGACCATGGCGGTCTCGGTGGCGGCGTCCTCGCTCAGGTCGTAGCGCGCGATCTCGCCGCCGCCGGCCTGGTTCACGATGCGGATGTACGCGTTGCGGACCTGGCCGAAGTTCTGGCTGCGGGTCTCCGCGTCGTAGATCGAGACGGGGAAGACGATCTTGTCGACGTCGGCAGGCAGGCCCGCCAGGTTGACGTTGATCGCCTCGTCGTCGCCCGCGCCCTCACCGGTGCGGTTGTCGCCGGTGTGGACGATGGTCTGGTCCGGCGTCGACTTGTTGTTGAAGAAGACGAAGTGGCTGTCGGAGACAACCTTTCCACCCGCGTTGACCGCGATCGCCGAGGCGTCGAGGTCGAAGTCCGTGCCGGTGGTGGAGCGGACGTCCCAGCCGAGGCCGACCGTGACGGCTGTCAGGCCCGGTGCCTCCTTGGTGAGCGAGACGTTGCCGCCCTTGGACAGGCTTACAGCCATGGGGATGGTCCCTTTCGTTGCTACGAGCTCGTGTGCGGGCTTCGATCGGCTTCCGAAGCTACCGTCACCCCGCATAACGCGGACAGAGGACTCAGAGGTTCCTTAACGCCTTTGATTTGTCTGTGCGGACACGGGACGATGGACACATGTCCGGGTCCCCGCACGTCATCCGCGGCTCCGTCTCCCTTCCGGAGGCCGAGCTCATGTGGCGTTTCTCGCGCTCGTCGGGACCGGGCGGGCAGCACGTCAACACCAGTGACTCGCAAGTGGAACTGCGCTTCGACCTCGGCAGGACGGAGGCGCTCCCCGAGGTGTGGAAGGAGCGGGCGCTGGAGCGGCTCGCGAACCGGCTGGTGGGCGGGGTCGTGACCGTACGGTCGTCCGAACACCGTTCCCAGTGGCGCAACCGCGAGACGGCACTCGTCCGGATGGCCTCGCTGCTCGCCGAGGCGACGGCTCCGCCCCCGCGTCCGCGCCGGGCCACGAAGATCCCGCGCGGTATCAACGAGCGCAGGCTGCGGCAGAAGAAGCAGCGCGCGGAGACGAAGCGCGGGCGCAACGGCCGCGACTGGTCGTAGCCCGAACAGCCCGCCTCCGTACGAATGCTTCCGTACGAATGCTTCCGTACGAACGCCTCCCTACGAAGGCTCAGCCGACGCTCAGTTCAGCCGCTCTGCCCCAACTGCCGGTATCTCCCCCGGAAGTACGCCAGCGGCGCCGCGTCCCCCGACCCGCCCGGCACGGACGCCGTCAGCACCCGCCCCACCACCAGCGTGTGGTCACCGGTCACGATCCGCTGCTCCGTACGGCACTCCAGCACCGTCAGCGCGCCGTCGATCAGCGGCGCCCCGCTCACCTCGCCGCGCCGGTACGGCACGTCCTCGAACAGCAGCCGGTCGCTGATCCGGCCCTTCATGGCGAAGCGCCCGGCGATCCGCACCTGGTTCTCGGCGAGCATCGACGCCGCCCATCTCGGCTGCTCGTCCAGCAGGTCGTCCATCCGGGAGCCGGTCCGCAGGCTCACCACCACCAGGGGCGGGTCCAGGGACACCGACATGAAGGACGTGGCCGTCATGCCCGCGTCCGCGCCGTTCGGGCCGTCGTCCGGGTCGTGCGCGGTGACCAGCACCACCCCGGCGGCCAGCCGGGAGAGCGCGGCACGGAACTCGTCGTTGCTCACTCCCTCAGGATGGGGGACGGCCTCGGGAGCGGCCTCGGTACTAAGGGCGGTCGTCTTCTGCAGCACGCGTCCACGCTAGCTCTGGCAAAGGCACGTCCGCATCGGGCCACAGGACCAGCCGAGACCTAGGTCCAACGGGACGCAAACCGCTCGCACGGTCTCCTCATGGCCGCGTGCGCCGTAGTGCGCGCTGATAGTGCGCCCCACCGTGCGCCCCCCGCCGCACGACTCCGACCTCGATATTTGCGTTCATGAAAGCTCTGGAGCGCTCCCACGCCCCCACCCAACCCTCCTTCCTCTCATGTGACTTGGCTCACAGGGCCCAGGAATTGTTGACCCTGTGTACCGACTGCACAGCTCGCTGTGATTCAGTGGCCGGGATACCGCATCAAGCGAGCCGATAAGAATTCTGGAGTTGCTGTCGAGGTCTCGGGGAGAGCGAACGATGGAGACCGAGTCGGAGCCGTACGTCCGCCTTGCGACCCTGCGGCAGCTGCACGACGTGGTCGGGGAGCTCAACACCGCGCGCAGCCTGGCCGACACCTTGCAGACAGTTGCCGACGGCATAGTCAAGGGTCTCGGCTACGAGCTGGCCTGCGTCAATCTCGTACAGCCCGACGGTGACCTGGTCGTCGCCGCCTTCTCGGGCAACGCCGCCGCCGAAGCACTGATCACCGGCCGCGTAGGCGCGCGCGCCTCCTGGGAACGCCGCCTCAGCATGGGCGAGACCTGGGGCGAGCTGCGGTACATCCCCCACACCGAGGGCTGGATCCTGCTGGAGGACGACGTCCCGCAGTGGTACACCGAGGGACCCGATCCGCGCTTCGAGGACGAGTGGCACCCCCAGGACCGCCTCTACGCACCCATGTACGCCCCTGGGGGCGGCCGGGAGCTTCTCGGGGTCATATCCGTCGACCGGCCCCGTGGCGGGCGCCGTCCGGGCCCCTGGGGCCGTGAGGCGCTCCAGATGTACGCCTCCCAGGCCGCCATTGCGATAAGCAACGCCCGCCTCAGAGCAAACATGCAGCGCGCGCTGGTCCGGCTGGAGCGTGAGCAGCAGGCACTGCGGGCCAGCGAGGAGTCCTTCCGGCAGGCGTTCGAGTACGCGCCCAGCGGGATGGCCATCGCCGAGATGGGCGGGGACCAGCACGGCAGGCTGCTGCGGACGAACGACGCGCTGTGCCGGCTGCTCGGTCGGTCCGCGTCCGCGATCCGCCGCTACTCCTTCTCCGACCTCGTCCACCCCGAGGACATCGGCACCCTGCTGCGTACCTCCGCCGAGGGCGGGCGCGCCGAACTGCGCCTGGCGCGGCGGGACAGCACCTACGTGTGGGTGTCGCTGCGCAACTCCGTCGTCGCGGACACCACCGACGGCCCCCGCTTCCTCCTCACCCACGTCGAGGACATCGAGGAGCGCAAGCGCAACGAACTCCAGCTCGCCCACCGCGCCTCGCACGACTCCCTGACCGGCCTGCCCAACAGCGCCGAGCTGCGCGCCCGCCTCAGCGCCCGTCTCTGCGAGCGGCCGGGCGCGATATCGGTGCGGGAGTCGGCGGTGCAGGCCGTGGACAAGGCGTTCGGCGGATACGAGGGCGGCGGCCCCAACGGCGCCTACGACGGAGGCGGTTACGGGGGCGTCGTCCCGTACGGCCAGGGCCCCGGCTACAACGGGACCAGCGGCGCCGCGTACGCGCCCGTCCCCACCTCGCCGGGCTCCGGCTACGAGCCGTACGAACCCTACGAGCCGTACGAGCCCTACGAGCGGCCGTACGACCCGTACGCGGACCCCACCGGCGAGCGCGCCTTCCAAGGAGACGGCTTCGACCCGTCCTCCGGTGTCGCGCCCCTCGACCACCACGTGCACACCGTCGCGCCGGGCGCCGACCCCGACGACGGGAGCAAGGGTCTCGCCGTCCTCTTCTGCGACCTCGACGGTTTCAAGTCGATCAATGACCGTTTCGGCCATAACACCGGTGACGCCGTGCTCATCGAAGTCGCGCGCAGGCTCAACACCGGCGTACGGGACGGCGATACCGTCGCGCGCCTTGGCGGCGACGAGTTCGTCGTCCTGGCCGACGGCCTCGGCGCTACGGACGCCGCTGACCTGGCGGTTCGGCTGCGGAACGCGATCATCCCGCCCATCAGGGTGGACGGGCGCGCGGTCCGCGTGGGCGCCAGCTTCGGCATCGGCTGGGCGAGTTGCGGCATGACGGTCGAGGAAGTGCTCAAATCCGCGGACCAGCGGATGTACATCGAGAAGCGTTCGAGGAAAACGGTCCACCGCCGGGCGGGATAACGTCGACGGTGCGCTCGGGGGGCCGGCCGTGTCGTATGTCTCTGTACGGAGGCTCCTCGCTGTCCAACGATGTCCACCGATGTTCATCGGGGAATGGGGCAACCGCCCACTCCCGTCAAGGCCCGTCCGTATGCTTGCCCAATCGAGGTAGGCTCGGCCGGTCGGCGACGCTGGCGAGATGGTAAGGAGTGACCCAGGGATGACGGCCGGGAACAACGGCGCGAGTAAGCCCGAGGACGACGATCCGTTCGGCTATCTGTACGAGGACGGACAGACGGCCGCGAACGGCGCCCAGGCCCGGCGCGGCGGCTACGGCTACCCCGGTCCCGCCTCCCAGCCCGGCGTGCCCAGAACGTCGTACAACCAGGTCAGGACCGTCGGCGAGCGTCAGTACGGCCAGGTCCCGCAGCAGCAGCCCTACGGACAGCAGCCTCAGTACGGAGGCCAGCAGCGCCAGCAGCAGTACGGCCAGCAGCAGTACGGCCAGGCCCCCTACGGTCAGTCCCCCGACGCCCACTACGCGGCCCCCGAGACCGGCGGCGCCACCACCCGTACGGTCCCCGCCCAGCGGGGCGGCGGCGGTCGTGGCAACGGCGGCGGACCCAACACCAGGGGCCTGCTGATCGGCGCCGTCGCCGTCGTGGCGGTCGTCGTGATCGGCATCACCGCCGCGCTGCTCACCAACGGTGACGACACCAAGAACGCCGACGGCGGCCCGACGGACGCCCCGACCACGGGCGAGTCGGTGGCCCCGAGCAAGGACCCCGGCAAGGACCCCGAGGGCGACAAGCCCGTCGATCTTCCCAAGCAGGACGCGGCGACGCTCCAGCTCGGGGCGCCGGCGGTGCTCGCGAAGGACATCAAGGGCGCGAAGGGCGCGGACGGCGCGTACGTGATGTTCAACGGGCCCGGTGGGTCCGCGAGTTGGACGGTCGACCTGCCGGAGGCCGGTGAGTACACGCTGTTCATCACCTACGGCGTGCCCGGCAAGGACGCCAAGACGTCGCTCACCATCAACGGCGAGAGCCCGCGCTCGGTGAACATGTCGAACTTCGCCCAGGCGAAAGAGGGTGACTGGGAGAAGGGCTGGACCACCACCTACGCCTACGTCAACCTCGCCAAGGGCAGCAACACCCTGAAGCTCTCCTGCGAGACGGGCGACCAGTGCGACGCCATTCTCGACCAGGTCTCCCTGGAGAAGGGCAAGGCGAAGGGCTGACCGCCCCCGCCCGTGCGGCCGTCCGTCAGCCGCTGATCACCTTCAGGAACGCCGCCACCGTCCCGGTCATCGCCTCGCGAGCCGGGACGAGGTATTTCCGGGGGTCGACCGTCTTCGTGTCGGCCGCCAGAAACGCGCGGGCGGCGCCGGTGAAGGCCGTGTTCAGCGCCGTACCGACATTGATCTTGACCATGCCGGCCGCGACCGCCTGCCGTATCTCCGCGTCGGGGACACCGGAGGAGCCGTGCAGCACCAGCGGTACGGGGACGGCCCGGCGCAGCGCGCCGATCAGCCCGTGGTCCAGGGCGGCGGTGCGGTCGGTCATCGCGTGGGAGGAGCCGACGGCGACGGCCAGCGCGTCGACGCCCGTGTCGCGTACGTACGCGACCGCCTCGGCCGGGTCCGTACGGACGCCGGGGGCGTGGGCGCCCAGGGGCGGTTCGCCGTCCTTGCCGCCGACCTTGCCGAGTTCGGCCTCGATCCAGATGCCGCGCGCGTGCCCCCAGGCGACGGCCTCGGCGGTGGCGGCGACGTTCGCCTCGTAGGACAGCTTCGACGCGTCGAACATCACCGAGCTGAAGCCCTCGCCGTCGGCGGCGCGCAGCAGGCCGGGTGATTCGACGTGGTCGAGGTGGAGCGAGAGCGGGGCGTCCGAGGCGCGTGCGACGGCCGCGGTGGCGGCGGCGATCGCGGTCAGCCGGCCGCCGTGGAACTTCACGGCGTTCTCCGAGATCTGGAGGATCGCGGGGCGGCCCGCCCGTTCGGCGCCCGCCGCGATGGCCTCGGCGTGCTCCAGGGTGATGACGTTGAACGCGGCGACGCCCTGTCCTCCGGCCGCCGCTGCCAAGACGAGTTCACCGGTGCTGACGAGGGGCATGGGATTCCTGTTCTGGCTGACTGGACTGTTCCGTGACGGCGACGCGCGGCAGCAGGTCCGCGTACGCCTCCCGGTCGAACTCGCCCGCCGCCGGCGCCAGGACCGTCGCCGCCGACAGCGCGACCGCCCTCGCGAGCCGCTCGGGCCACGGCAGCCGCTCCACGAGCCCCGACAGCAGCCCGGCGACCGCCGAGTCGCCCGCGCCCGTCGGATTGCCCCGTACGGCCGTCGGCGGGGCCGCCCGCCACGAACCGTCCGGCGTCGCGGCGAGCAGCCCGGCGGCGCCGAGCGAGGCGACCACGGACCGGCCGCCGCGCCTGCGCGCGTCCCGCGTCGCGCGCAGCGGCTCGCGGGAGCCGGTGAGCTGAGCGAGTTCGTCGGCGTTGGGCTTCACCAGGTCGGGGCGGGCGGCGATGCCCCGGCGCAGCGGTTCGCCGCTGGTGTCGAGCAGGACGGGCCGGCGCGCCGCCCGCGCGAGGCGCACCAGTTCGGCGTACGCGCCGACATGGATGCCGGGCGGCAGGCTGCCGCACAGCGCCACGGCGTCCGCGCGGGCGGCGAGCCCTTCGTAGGAGGTGAGGAACGCGGCCCACTCGGCGGGCGTGACGGTCGGGCCGGGCTCGTTCAGCTGCGTCGTGTCGCCGGTCGTCTCGTCGACGACGGCGATGGTGCGGCGCGTGGTGCCCGCGATGGGCACGAGCGCGTCGGTCACGGGCGCGTCCCCAGGCCGCGTCTCGCCCGGCCCTTCGGCGGCGAGCAGTTCACGCAGCGCGTCCCCGGTCCGCCCCCCGACGAACCCGGTCACGACGCTCTCGTGCCCGAGCGCGGCCAGCACGCGCGCGACGTTGATGCCCTTGCCGCCGGGCCGCTCGGTGACTTCGGCGACACGGTTGGTGGCGTGCGGCGTCAGGGCGGCGGTGCGGTAGGTGATGTCGAGGGCGGTGTTGAGCGTGACGGTGAGAATCATGCGCCGTGCCGCCTCCTCGGGGATGTGTGAGTGGGGGAGCGGGCCCGTACTGCCTGGCTGCCCGCTCCCCACCAGCCCCGATCATGCCAAACGGGGAGCGGACAGCCCAGGGGCGTGCCCCCGGAGTCCCCTCAGCCCAGTTGGGGCCTGACCACCCATTCGCCCCGGCGCAGCACACCCGCGATCGCGAAGTCCGCGTCCAGGATCACCAGGTCCGCGTCCTTGCCCGGCTCCAGGGAGCCCACCCGGTCGTACACGCCCAGCAGCTTCGCCGGGTTCGCGGAGATCGCGCGGACGATGTCCGTCACCGGCAGACGGTCGATCGTCGCCGCCCGCTTGAAGGCCGTGTCCAGGGTCAGCGTGGAGCCCGCGATCGAGCCGCCCACCGCGAGCCGCGCGACGCCGTCCTTGACCTCGACCTCCAGCGGGCCGAGCTGATAGACACCGTCGCCGAAACCGGCCGCGTCCATCGCGTCCGTGATGAAGGCGACCCGGTCGGCGCCGGCGCGGTGGAACGCCAACTCCAGGGCGGCCGGATGCAGATGAGTGCCGTCGTTGATCAGCTCGACGGTGACCCGCTCGTCCTCCAGCAGCGCGGCGATCGGCCCCGGCGCGCGGTGGCCGAGCGGCGGCATCGCGTTGAACAGGTGCGTCGCGACGGTGGCGCCCGCGTCGATGGCCTCGACGGTCTGCTCGTACGTCGCGTCCGTGTGCCCGATCGCGGCGATCACGCCGTGCTCGACCAGCAGTCGTACGGAGTCGATGCCGCCCGGCAGTTCGGTCGCCAGGGTCACCATCCGCGCCGTGCCACGGGCCGCGTCGAGGAGCTTGCGCACCTCGGCCGGGTCCGGGTCGCGCAGCAGCGCCTCGCTGTGCGCGCCCTTGCGGCACGGCGAGATGAACGGGCCCTCGAAGTGGATGCCGGCCAGGTCGCCCTGTTCGACCAACTCGGAGAGGAATCCGGCGCGTTGGGCGAGGAAGTCCATCTCGCCGGTGACCGTGGAGGCGACGAGCGTGGTGGTGCCGTGCTCCTGGTGCGTGCGGACACCCTTGAGGACCTCGTCCACGCCGCCCGAGGTGAAGGACGCGCCGCCGCCGCCGTGGTTGTGCATGTCGACGAAGCCGGGCACCACCCAGTGACCGGTCAGATCGAGCACCGAGGCGTCCGAGGACCCTCGACCGGCGTCTCCTCCTACGGAGGCGGCCGGGACCCCCTGGTCCGATTCTCCTCCTACGGAGGCGATGCGGCCCGCCTCGACCCTCACCCGGCCGTTCTCCACCACCCCGGTCGGCAGCACCACCCGGGCACCGGCGAGAACCGTACTTTCGGCGCGTGCGGCCATCAGGCGGATACCTCCGTGGAGAGAAGATCCCAGGCGAGCAGCCCCGCGCCCAGGCATCCGGCGGTGTCCCCGAGGGCCGCCGGGACGATCTCTGGCAGCTTCTGGAACGTCGCCCGCTCCTTGACCGCGACCCGCAGGGGGGTGAACAACGTTTCCCCGGCCTCGGCGAGACCGCCACCGATGATCAGCATTCGGGGGTCGAGCAGGGTGAGCGCCGTGACCAGCCCGGCGGCGAGCGCGTCGACGGCGTCCGCCCAGACCGCCTCGGCCCTCGGGTCGCCCGACGCGACGGCCTTCGCGCAGTCGGCCGCGTCGGCCGCGGGATCACCGCTGGCCGCCGCCCACGCCCGGGTCACGGCCGCCGCCGACGCGAGCGTCTCCATGCAGCCGGTCTGCCCGCAGCTGCACACGGGTCCGTCGGGCCGGACCACGACGTGCCCGATCTCACCCGCGTAGCCGTGCGCGCCGGCCTCGATGGTGCCCTCGATGCCGATGGCGCCCGCGATGCCGGTGCCGAGCGGTACGAAGAGGAACCGGTCCGCGCCCCGGCCCGCGCCGAGCCGCCCCTCGGCGAGCCCGCCGGTGCGTACGTCGTGCCCGAGCGCGACCGGTACGCCGCCGAGCCGCGTACCGAGCAACTCCCGCAGGGGTACGTCGCGCCAGCCGAGGTTCGCCGAGTACACCGCGATCCCGCGCGCCGCGTCGACGATGCCGGGCACCGCGACCCCGGCGGCGACCGCGCTCTCGCCGAAGTGCTCGATGCCGTAGGCGCGCAGATCCGCCGCGAAGCCGAGGATGGTCTCGACAGTCGTGTCGGGGCCGCGCTCCCTGCCGGTGGCCCGGCGCGCCTCGTACAGCAGCGCGCCGTCCGTCCCGACCAGGGCGGCCTTCATTCCGGTGCCGCCCACATCCAGGGCGATGACGTGTCTCACAGGCGCATTCTCGCGCGAAAACCCGAGAAAGGTCTAGTCCACTGTGCGGGATTGTTGCCAGCCCATACAAAGCCTTCGTCAAACCTCCGGGTAACAGGAAGTTGCCGAAGCGAGACGGGGCTGGTGTAGACCGCCACCGGCGCATGGTGGAAAATCGCTCCTCGTCTACTAACAAGGGTGGGGAAAGAGTTGTGCAGCAGCGCTTCCTGGGGCATACCGCGGCGATAGCCGCATTGGGCATGACGATGGCGCTGAGCGGTTGCGGCAGCTCCAGCGGATCAGGTGACGTCACCCTGAAAGTCGTCGCGGCGGACTACGGCAACAGTGCCGCCAACAGCTCGGAGAAGTACTGGAACAGCCTGGCCAAGGAGTTCGAGGCCGAGTACCCCGGCATCAAGGTCGACGTGGACGTCCGTTCCTGGAAGACCGTCGACGCGGACGTGGCGAAGATGGTCAGGGACGGTGAGGCGCCCGACATCGCGCAGATCGGCGCCTACGCCGACTATGTGAAGAAGGAAGAGCTGTACAGCGCGGACCAGTTGCTGTCCATCCCCACGCAGGCCAACTTCCTCGCCCGCTTCGCCGACGCCGGAAAGGTCGACCAGACCCAGTACGGAATGCCGTTCGTCGCCAGTACCCGCCTGCTGTTCTACAACAAGGGCCTCTTCGCGGCGGCCGGTCTGGACGCGCCGAAGAACTGGGACGACATCAAGGCGGACGCCGAGGCGCTCAAGGAGCAGGACGTACCGACCCCGTTCGCCCTCCCGCTCGGCGCGGAGGAGGCGCAGGCCGAGACCATGATGTGGATGCTCAGCGGCGGCGGCGGCTACACGGACCCCGTCGACGGCTCGTACGCGGTCGACGCCGACGCCAACATCACGACCTTCGAATGGCTCCAGAAGGAGCTGGTCGGCAAGGGCCTCACCGGTTCCGTACCGCCCGGCGAACTGGACCGCGCCGACGCGTTCAAGGCGTTCACCAGCGGCAAGGTCGGCATGCTCAACGGCCACCCGACGATGATGCAGGAGGCCGAGAAGGCCGGCATCGAGCTGGGGATGGTGCCGCTGCCCGGCATCACCGGCAAGTCCAAGGCGACGATGGGTGTCGCCGACTGGATCATGGCCTTCAAGCAGCCCGGCCACCGCGAACAGGCGGGCAAGTTCCTCGACTTCACCTTCGAGGACAAGAACGTCATGGACTTCGTCGGACAGTACGACCTCCTGCCCGTCACCTACAGCGCCTCCGAGACGATGGTGGCCGACGACGAGCACAAGGAGCTGCGCCAGTTCCTGGAGGCGCTGCCGACGGCCGAGCTGTACCCGTTCGGCAAGACGTCGTGGGCGGGCGTCAGCGACGACATCAAGAAGAACATCGGCAAGGCCGTACAGCCCGGCGCGGTGCCGTCCGAGATCCTGGCGAGGATCGGCCGGGACGCGACGACGGCGGAGAACGCCGAGTAGCGTCACTCAAATGACCGCACCCGAAGACAGCTCCCACGAGGAGCGCGGTCCCGCCGGCCGGTCGGAACTGACCGAGCGGGACCGCGCCGTCCTCGCCGTGGAGCGGCGCTCGTGGCCGGGCCCCGGCGCCAAGGAGCGCGTCATACGGGAGCGGCTCGGCATCTCGCCGACCCGCTACTACCAACTGCTGGGCGCGCTCATCGACGACGAGCTGGCCCTGGCCCACGACCCGGTGACGGTCAACCGGCTGCGCCGGATCAGGGACGCCCGCCGCGCCGGCCGCTGAGCGGAGGCCTTCGCCGCGGTGGGCCGGGTACGAGGCCGCGGCCCTGGGATCCGGCCGATCGGCGAACATCCGCCGGACAGGACGTCGACGCGGCTAGGCTCGCACCATGGGCAGCCACCCGAACCCCCTGCCGACCCCCGTCACCTCCGCCGGCGCCGACGGCCTGGCCGCGCTTCTCGCCCGGCCCGGGAAGGCCGTCGTCGCGCTCGACTTCGACGGCACGCTCGCCGAGATCGTCCCCGACCCCGAAAAGGCCCGCGCGCACCCCGGCGCGGTCCCCGCACTCGTCGCCCTCGCCCCGCACGTCGCGTCGGTCGCGGTGATCACCGGCCGCCCGGCCGAAGTGGCGGTACGGTACGGCGGCTTCGCCGGCGTACCCGGCCTGGAACACCTCGTCGTACTCGGCCACTACGGCGCGGAGCGCTGGGACGCGGTCAGCTCCGCCGTACACGCCCCGCCCCCGCACCCCGGAGTCGCCGCCGCGCGCGCCGAACTCCCCGGGCTCCTCGAACGGTTCGACGCCTGGCAGGGCACCTGGACCGAGGACAAGGGCCGCGCGGTCGCCGTCCACACCCGCCGCGCCGCCGACCCCCAGGGCGCCTTCGACGCCCTGCGCGCACCTCTCGCGGACCTGGCGGACCGCCACGGCCTGATGCTCGAACCGGGCCGCCTCGTCCTGGAGTTGCGCCCGCCGGGCATGGACAAGGGCGTGGCCCTGGCGGAGTACGTCCGCGAGACGGGCGCCGAGACGGTCGTCTACGGCGGCGACGACCTGGGCGACCTCCCGGCCTTCGCGACGGTCGACACCCTGCGTACGGAGGGCCACCCGGGCCTGCTGCTGTGCAGCGGTACGGGGGAGGTCCCCGAACTCGCGGAGAAGGCCGACCTGGTGCTGCCGGGCCCGGCGGCGTTGATCGACTTCCTCGCGTCGGTAGCGGCCCGCCTGTAGGGGCGCGATCCGCGAAGCAAGCTCGCGCGGAACCGCCTCCGCCGCTCCCGCCCCGCCCGGCGGCCGAGGCGGGCGAAACGCGCGAGACACCGTGTGGCCCCCTCCCGCATCATGGTCGTTCAGGTGGGAACGGGGGCAAAGGTTCGATGGACGACGACCGGATACAGGCGACGCTGGAGCTGCTGCGTGAGGCGCGGGAGTTGGGGATCGAGGATCCGCGGCGTGAGCGGTTGGAGCGGGCCGCGAGCGGGCTCTTCCGGGACGGGCGGCGCAAGCGCCGCTCCGCCACGCGCGGCGCCCGCGCGGTGGCCGACGCCGCGATCCAGGCCGGCACCGTCATGGGCGCGCCCGACCGCACGATGGACGCGCCGCTGCCCGCCGACGACGGTCGGGCCGACCGGTCCGTCGGCGAGTTGGGCCGGCCCCAGCGCTGCTACGTCTGCAAGGACCACTACCGGCGGATCCACCACTTCTACCACCGGCTCTGCCCCGACTGCGCCCGCGACAACCTCGCCCGGCGCGGTGCCCGCACCGACCTGACCGGGCGGCGCGCGCTGCTGACCGGTGGGCGCGTCAAGATCGGGTACCAGCTGGCGCTGATGCTGCTGCGCGACGGCGCCGACCTCACCGTCACCACGCGCTTCCCGCAGGACGCCGTACGGCGCTTCGCGGCGGCCCCCGGCGCCGCCGACTGGTGGGACCGGCTGCGCGTCGCCGCGCTCGACCTGCGCGACCCCCGGCAGGTACTGGCCTTCACCGACCATCTGCTCGCCGAGGCACGGCCGCTGGACATCCTGATCAACAACGCGGCCCAGACGCTGCGCCGTTCGCCCCGCGCCTACTCCGCCCTCGCCGCCGCCGAGGCCGCGCCGGTACGCGGGGAACTGCCCGCCGTCTGGACCGCCCCCGGCTTCGCCGTCCCCGGCACGGCGAACGCTGAGGTGGAGGCCGGGGCGTGGACCGCCGGGCTCGTCCCGCGTACGCAAGCCACCGCCGTACTGCCCGCCGTCGACGAGGCCGGGCTGCTCACGGAGACCGCCTCCGAGAACTCCTGGACCGCCCGCCTCGGCGACATCGACCCGGCCGAGATGCTGGAGGTCCAACTGGTCAACGCGGTGGCCCCGTTCCTGCTCGCCGACCGTCTGCTGCCCCTGCTCACGGCATCACCGCACCCACGCCGGTATCTGCTCAACGTGTCAGCGGTGGAGGGCCGGTTCACCGTCCGCAAGAAGACCAGCGACCACCCGCACACCAACATGGCCAAGGCCGCCCTCAACATGCTCACCCGCACCAGCGCCGCCGACCTGGCGACCCGCGGTATCCACGCGTGCAGCGTCGACACCGGCTGGGTCACCGACGAGAAACCCCTGCCCGCCAGGGAGCGGCACGCCGCCACCGGCTGGCGCCCGCCGCTGGACATCGTGGACGGCGCGGCCCGGATCTACCATCCGATCGTGCAGGGCCAGGCGGGCAGCCCGGTCCACGGCGTCCTGCTCAAGGACTACCGCCCCGTCGACTGGTGAGCCCACTCGGGCCGCGAACACCGCCGAAGCAGCCCGCTCACACCGCCCGCAGCGCGTCCAGCTGGTCCAGGAACCAGCGCTGCGGCGGCAGCGCCGTCGCCGCCGCGGCCAGGCGTTTGGTGCGGGCCGCGCGGTCGTCCGTGTCCATCGTCAGGGCCTCGTGCAGCGCCGCCGCCGTGGCCGACACGTCGTACGGGTTCACCACCAGCGCGTCCTCGCCCAGCTCCTCGTACGCGCCCGCCTCGCGGGACAGCACCAGCGCGCAGCCGCCCTCGGAGAGAACCGGGATCTCCTTCGCGACCAGGTTCATGCCGTCGCGGATCGGGTTGACCAGGGCCACGTCCGCGAGGCGGTACGAGGCGAGCGAGCGTGCGAAGTCGTCCTTGACGTGTAGCACGACCGGGGTCCAACCGGGCGTCCCGTACTCGGAGTTGATCGCGTCGGCGACCTCCTGCACCCGCGCCGTGTAGTCGCGGTAGACGGTGAGGTCCTGCCGGGACGGATAGGCGAACGCCACGTGCGTGACCCGCTCGCGCCACTCGGGCCGCTCCGTCAGCAACTGCCGGTAGGCCAGCATGCCGCGCACGATGTTCTTCGACAGCTCCGTGCGGTCCACCCGCACGATCGCCTTGCGGGGCGCCCCGTCGTGCTCCCCGATCTGCTCGCGCAGCTCGGCCAGCCGCTCGTCCACGTCGGGCCGGTGCGCGCGCTCGCGCAGGAAGTCCGCGTCGGCGCCCAGGCCGTGCACGCCGATCCGGGTCTTGCCGGTGCCGCCCAGCAGTTCCGTACAGCAGCCGGTGAAGGCGTCGGCCCAGCGGTGGGTGTGGAACGCGGCGCGGTCGGCGCCCAGGATGCCGCGCAGGAGCTGGCGCCCGATGTCGTCGGGCAGCAGCCGGTAGAAGTCGACCGGCGCCCACGGAGTGTGCCAGAAGAGCCCGATCCGCAGATCGGGACGGAGCGCCCGGAGCATGCCGGGCACCAGCGCCAGGTGGTAGTCCTGGATCAGGACTGCCGCGCCGTCGCCCGCCTCGTCGGCCAGGGCTTCCGCGAAGGCCCGGTTGTACGTCTCGTACGACGCCCACTGCGCCCGGAACTCCGCGCCGAAGGCCGGCTCCAGCGGGGTCTGGAAGAGCAGGTGGTGGACGAACCAGAGGGTGGAGTTCGCGACGCCGTTGTATGCGTCCGCGTAGACCTCCGGCGGGATATCGAGCATCCTGACCCGCTGCCCGCCCGTGTCGCCGGTGTCCAGCCGCCCGCCGGTGCGCCGTACGGCCTCGCGGTCGCCGTCGGCGAGGGCCGCGCACACCCACACGGCGTTCGTGTCGGGTCCGATGGCGGAGAGCCCGGAGACGAGACCCCCACCGCCGCGCCCGGAGGTGAGGGTGCCGTCCTCGCCGAGCGTGTACGAGACGGGCCCCCGGTTGGAGGCGACGAGAACCTGGGCGGCTTGCTCGGAGACCATGAGGCGAAACCTAGCCCTTCGCGGAAACGCTCAAACGTACGGTTTCAGGTCGGCGTGGATCAGCCATTCAGCCACGGCCCCGCCCACGGGCCGCCGCCAGGGCCACCACACCCGCCCCGACCAGGGCGAGCACCATGCCGCCCAGCAGCCAGAGCTGTTCCGTGGTCAGGGGCGCCACGGCCATCACCGTCATCGCAGTAATCGACATACCGGGCAATATAGGCAAGTCGATACGTAAATCATACGAACTCGGCGGCTATGCCGCGCGCCGCGCCTCGTACTCCGTGATCTCCCGCATCGGCGGTCGCTCCTCCGTGTCCACCGCGTGCGTACGCGGCTCGAAGCCCCCCTCGCCCCGCTCGAACTGCGTCAGCACCGGCCGCACCAGATGCCCCCGCGACAGCCGCAGCTGCGCCGTCCGGTAGATCGCCGCCGCCATCCGCCCCAGCGCCTGCCCGTCCTGGTGCCGGTGCCTGCGCACCCCGACGTCGACCTGGCCCAGCGCGTCCAGCCCCACCGTGTGCAGCGCGTCCACCAGCAGCCCCAGCTCCACCCCGTACCCCACGGGAAACGGCAGTCGCTCCAGCAGCGAGCGCCGCACCGCGTACTCGCCGCCCAGCGGCTGCACGAACCCCGCCAGCAGCGGCCAGTGCAGATTCAGCAGCGGACGCGCCACCAGCTCGGTCACCCGGCCCCCCTGCCCCGGCGCGTCGCCGAGCGGGCGGTCGTACATCGCCTTCACGAACTGCACGTCCGGCTCGGTGAGCAGCGGCCCCACGATCCCCGACACGAACTCCGCCGAGAAGTCCCGCAGATCCGCGTCCACGAAACAGACGATGTCGCCGCTCGTCACCAGCAGCGAACGCCACAGCACCTCGCCCTTGCCCGGCACCGCCGGCAGCCTCGGCAGGATGTCGTCGCGGTGCACCACGCGCGCCCCGGCCGCCGCCGCGACCTCGGCCGTACGGTCCGTCGAACCCGAGTCGATCACCACCAGCTCGTCCACGAGCGGCGCCGGTCCCGCCATCAGCTCGCGCCGGATCACCGACACGATCCGGCCGACGGTGGCTTCCTCGTTCAGGGCCGGGAGCACCACGCTGACCTGCGCACCCTGCTTGGCGGCGACCAGCCGTCCGACCGGCCGCTCCGCCGCCGACCAGGACCGCCGGGCCAGCCAGCGCTCCACCTCTCGCAGCACGTGATCTCCATCTCGCGGATCGGACGAAGGGCTCAACCGTCCAGGGGTTCGGTTACAGTCTTGAACAACGCGAACGACCGTCGCATGTCGGGGGTCGACACGCTGACAATCGAATACCGCTCATCCAGAGGGGCAGAGGGAACGGCCCGTTGAAGCCCCGGCAACCCTCCCGCCGACCGCGAGGTCACGGTGGGGAAGGTGCCAATTCCGTCTTGCGGCGAGACGCGTCGCGAGGAAGATGAGGAAAGGGCCTCGCCTTCATGGCTGTGCAGACTGTTCACAACTCCGACAACTCCGCCGACACCGCCGCATCCGATGCCGGCACCGTGGACCTCGGACCCGCCGCCGCCCTCTCGTGCCGCGAATGCGGGGAACGCTTCGAACTCGGCCCGATCTTCGCCTGTCAGAGCTGTTTCGGCCCGCTCGAAGTGGCGTACGACCTGCCGACCGACGCCCCTGACGAGCTGAAGAAGCGCATCGCCGCCGGCCCGGACAACATCTGGCGCTACGCCCCGCTGCTGCCCGTCCCCGCCGACGTCGCGTCGAAGCCGAACATCAACCCCGGCTTCACCAAGCTCGTCAAGGCCGACAACCTCGCCCGCGAGCTGGGCGTCACCGGCGGCCTGTACGTGAAGGACGACTCCGGCAACCCGACGCACTCCTTCAAGGACCGCGTCGTCGCCATCGCCGTCGAGGCGGCCCGCGCCTTCGGCTTCACCACGCTCTCCTGCTCCTCCACCGGCAACCTCGCGGGCGCCGTCGGCGCCGCCGCGGCCCGCGCCGGCTTCCGCTCCTGCGTCTTCATCCCGCACGACCTGGAGCAGGGCAAGGTCGTCATGGCCGCGATCTACGGCGGCGAACTCGTCGGCATCGAGGGCAACTACGACGACGTGAACCGTTTCTGCTCGGAGCTGATCGGGGACCCGCTGGGCGAGGGCTGGGGCTTCGTCAACGTCAACCTCCGCCCGTACTACGGCGAGGGCTCCAAGACCCTCGCGTACGAGATCTGCGAACAGCTGGGCTGGGAGCTGCCCGACCAGCTCGTCATCCCGGTCGCCTCCGGCTCACAGCTGACGAAGATCGACAAGGGGCTCAAGGAGCTGATCAAGCTCGGCCTGGTGGAGGACAAGCCGTACAAGATCTTCGGCGCGCAGGCCGAGGGCTGTTCGCCGGTGTCGGTGGCCTTCAAGGCCGGCCACGACGTCGTACGGCCGCAGAAGCCGGACACCATCGCCAAGTCGCTGGCGATCGGCAACCCGGCCGACGGCCCCTACGTCCTGGACATCGCGCGCCGCACGGGCGGCGCCGTGGAGGACGTGAACGACGAGCAGATCGTGGACGCGATCAAGCTGCTCGCACGGACCGAGGGGATCTTCGCCGAGACGGCGGGCGGGGTGACCGTGGGGGTGACGCGCAAGCTCATCGAGACGGGTCTGCTCGACCCGGCGCTCACCACGGTCGTGCTGAACACCGGTGACGGGCTCAAGACGCTGGACGCCGTCGCGCCGACGACGGGACCGACCGCGACGATTCCGCCGAGCCTCGACGCGTTCCGCGCCGCGGGCCTCGCGCGTTGAGCCTCTCGACACCGTCAGGCAGCACCACCCGCCACTTCCCGGAAGGCAGAATCCGATGAGCGTGAACGTCCGCATCCCCACCATCCTCCGTACGTACACCGGCGGGAAGGCCGAGGTTCCGGCCGAGGGCGCGACCCTCTCCCAGGTCATCGAGTCCCTGGAGACGAACCACCCGGGCATCGCCGCCCGCGTCCTGGACGACACGGGCAAGCTGCGCCGCTTCGTCAACGTCTACGTGAACGACGACGACGTCCGTTTCGAGCAGGGCCTGGAGACCGCGACGCCCGACGGCGCCGGCATCTCGATCATCCCGGCGGTCGCCGGCGGCTGATCCGCGAGGCCGGTCCGCGCGGTTGATTCGCGCGGTTGGTCCGAAGGGCTCAACAGCACGCACAGTGAACGGGTTTGCCCCCTCCGCAAGAGAAGCGGAGGGGGCAATTCCATGAGGTTGAACGCGGTACAGTTGGGGTAGCCCCGCCGCCGACCCCGCCGCGACTGTGCCCCGCGCATATGAGTTCGCGACAAGATGCGGTCAAAGTGTGGACGCTGTTTGCGCGGTTCCTTGCGCTTTGCCCGGCCCGACTTGCCCTGGTAGCTCGGGAATTCACCTGTTTGCGTGTTGGGCCATGCCCAGAATTCTCGTCCGATTGACCTGTTGCAGAGGGCAGTTGGGCAGATACATTCAGCCGCGGTCGACGCGTTCCGGCGCGAAGTGCGGTCCCGCGCAGGGGCCAGTAATAGGGGAGTTAGGCATGGCTCAGGGCACCGTCAAGTGGTTCAACGCGGAGAAGGGCTACGGCTTCATCGCGGTCGACGGTGGTGCGGATGTTTTCGTCCACTACAGCGCGATCCAGATGGACGGCTACCGCACCCTTGAAGAAGGTCAGCGAGTTGAGTTCGAGATCTCGCAGGGCCAGAAGGGTCCGCAGGCGGACATGGTCAAGCTCGCCGTCTGATCCCGGCGCGATCGGCCAACGACGCACTCACACACGAGGGCCCGTACCCCGGCAAGGGGTACGGGCCCTCGTGCGTGTGGTTGACCGGGGGGCGCTTGCACTCTCGGGGGTCGAGTGCTAATCATTGGCGTTAGCACTCTGCTAGTGAGAGTGACAACTTATGGACCGGGTCAGCGAGGCCCGAGAGCCTGTGGGGCAAGGAACCGCAAGGCTCTTCGGCCGTCCGTCGCGGGCGCCGACACGGTCCGGAGCAATCCACCCCATGTCCGGGAGGACCACTTCACATGGCCAAGATCATCGCGTTCGACGAGGAGGCACGGCGCGGTCTCGAGCGCGGGATGAACCAGCTCGCCGACGCCGTCAAGGTCACCCTTGGCCCCAAGGGCCGTAACGTCGTCCTCGAGAAGAAGTGGGGCGCCCCCACGATCACCAACGATGGTGTGTCCATCGCCAAGGAGATCGAGCTCGAGGACCCGTACGAGAAGATCGGCGCCGAGCTGGTCAAGGAAGTCGCCAAGAAGACGGACGACGTCGCCGGTGACGGTACGACCACCGCGACCGTCCTGGCCCAGGCCCTGGTCCGCGAGGGCCTGCGCAACGTGGCCGCCGGCGCCAACCCGATGGCCCTCAAGCGCGGCATCGAGAAGGCCATCGAGGCCGTCTCCGGTGCGCTTCTCGAGCAGGCCAAGGACGTGGAGACCAAGGAGCAGATCGCTTCGACGGCCTCCATCTCCGCCGCCGACACCCAGATCGGCGAGCTCATCGCCGAGGCGATGGACAAGGTCGGCAAGGAAGGCGTCATCACCGTCGAGGAGTCGCAGACCTTCGGTCTCGAGCTTGAGCTCACCGAGGGCATGCGCTTCGACAAGGGCTACATCTCGGCGTACTTCGCCACCGACATGGAGCGTATGGAGGCGTCGCTCGACGACCCGTACATCCTGATCGTCAACTCCAAGATCGGCAGCGTCAAGGACGTTCTGCCGCTCCTGGAGAAGGTCATCCAGTCGGGCAAGCCGCTGCTGATCATCGCCGAGGACGTCGAGGGCGAGGCGCTCTCCACCCTCGTCGTCAACAAGATCAAGGGCACCTTCAAGTCCGTCGCCGTCAAGGCTCCGGGCTTCGGTGACCGCCGCAAGGCGATGCTGAACGACATCGCCATCCTCACGGGCGGCACGGTCATCTCCGAGGAGGTCGGCCTCAAGCTGGAGAACGCCGGTCTCGACCTGCTGGGCCGCGCCCGCAAGGTCGTCATCACCAAGGACGAGACCACCATCGTCGACGGTGCCGGTGACAGCGAGCAGGTCGCCGGTCGCGTGAGCCAGATCCGCGCCGAGATCGAGAACTCGGACTCGGACTACGACCGCGAGAAGCTCCAGGAGCGCCTCGCGAAGCTGGCCGGCGGCGTGGCCGTCATCAAGGCCGGCGCCGCGACCGAGGTCGAGCTCAAGGAGCGCAAGCACCGCATCGAGGACGCGGTGCGCAACGCCAAGGCCGCCGTCGAGGAGGGCATCGTCGCCGGTGGTGGCGTGGCTCTGCTCCAGGCTTCCTCGGTGTTCGAGAAGCTGGAGCTCGAAGGCGACGAGGCGACGGGCGCCGCTGCCGTCAAGCTCGCGCTGGAGGCCCCGCTCAAGCAGATCGCGGTCAACGCCGGCCTTGAGGGTGGCGTCATCGTCGAGAAGGTCCGCAACCTCAAGATCGGTCACGGCCTGAACGCCGCGACCGGCGAGTACGTGGACATGATCGCCGAGGGCATCATCGACCCGGCGAAGGTCACGCGCTCCGCGCTGCAGAACGCGGCGTCCATCGCGGCGCTGTTCCTCACCACCGAGGCCGTCATCGCCGACAAGCCGGAGAAGGCCGCCGCGGGCGGCGCGCCGGGCGGCATGCCGGGCGGTGACATGGACTTCTGATCCTGACGGATCGGCGGTTCATGGCGTAGCGCTTACGCAGTTGTACGAACCGAGGGCGGCACTCCCGAGAGGGGGTGCCGCCCTCGGGGCGTTCGGGCGGCCGGAGTGCCGCCGCGAGTCCCGGAGCTGGTTACGGAAGCAGCGGACCGAAGACGGCGCCCACGCCGATCGCGCCGAACAGCGCCGTGAAGAGCACCAGCACGATCACGCGTGGGATCTCCAGGACGAGCGGGGTCATCGACGCCATGCGCTTCGGGTTCGCCGGGTCGTAGGCGATCTCAAGAGTGTCCGCGTGCAGGCCACTTCGGTATGTGCGGGCGTCGCCCTCCGCGTCGGTGAAGGCGTAGACGGACCTCTTGCCGAGCCTGCCGGTCGAGCGTGCCAGGACGACCACGCCACGGCGCCGCAGCACCGTCTTGTCGTACAGGCGGGTGACCGTCTGGACGGCGGCGAGGACGGCGAGACCCAGCGGCAGCAGACCGATGACCGCGCCGAAGATCGCCGAGGGGCCGTGGGCGACGGCGAGGTACGTGACGTAGGCGAGGTAGCCGAGAACGGCCGCGACGAACAGCACCAGATTGCGGCGGCTCGCGAACAGCGGCGGCCCCGCATCGACGGCCTCCGTACGTACGAGGGCGCTGCCCCGCTCGTCGGGCCTGGCCGGCAGCGCGGCGGCGACGGCCGCGACGAAAGCGGTCGCGGCCGTCGGGTTGTTGGCCGCGATCGTGTGCACCACGGTGTCGGTGAGCGTGATCTCGACCGTACGGGAATCGCCTTCGGCGGCCCGTATCGCCCGGACGACCCTCAGTGGGATCGTGACGCGTTCCCCGGCGCGTTCGATGACGACGGTGTCGCCGAGGAAGGCGGCGCTCACGCCACGGCTGCGAAGTGTCTGTGGAGACGGCATGCAGTGATGACTTCCGAGGGGCGTGCCGGGTTGTACGGTTCTACGGCCTTACGGGCCGGTACGGCGAGACGGGACGCGAGTCCGTCGACACCGCCACGTACGCCAGACCGTCGTACTCGTCCGTCAGCCGCACCCGGCCGACGTCGCGCCGGTAGAACCAGCGCGTCACCAGCGCGCCGAACGACCGCGTGTCGTGCGTGGCGCCGGCCCACTCCCGTACAGCCTGCGGCGCGTCGTCCGTCGTGGCCGGGCGCAGGTCCAGCAGGTGGTCCGACGGGGTGGCGGCGGCGAGTTGGGCCTCCACGGTGGTGGCGGGGGCCGGGCCGACGGGGTTGCCCTCGGCGATCCGGCCCGTCAGTCCGCCGACACCGCTCCAGGGGCCCGGCCAGATGCGGTGGGCGCGGAAGGAGCCCTCGCCGAAGAGGAGACCGAGGGCGTAGTACGCGTCCCCGTACCGCTCGCGCAGATGCCCGCCGAGCGGCAGAGGCAGGGAGTCGGCCGTACGGCCCTTCGCGACATGGCTGTTGTGGCCCCAGAGCACCACCCTGGCCGCCGGGTCGTCATCGAGGAGGTCCGCGACCGCCTCGGCCATGTACCGGTCGCGCGCCGCGAGGACCGTCCGCTCCGGGTCCGGGTGCTGCCCGTTACGCGTCACGAGGTCGGCGGCCCGGACGAGGATCCGGGCGTGCCGCACCGCGACGGCTCCGGCCGGGGTGTCCTCGTACCCGCGTACGTACTCCAGCAGTTGCTCCGCCTCGCGCATCAGCCGCTGCTCGGGGTCCGGGCGCGAGCCCGGATACGCGGTGGCGAGCACGCCGAGCGCGGAGTGGAGCGCGGGCAGCCGCGAAGGCGCCGCGCTCGTCAGGAACGCTTCGAGTACCGCCAGCGAATCCCCCGACCGCTGCGGGTCGACGCCGACGAAACGGATCTGCTCGTCCGCCGGGCGCCCGTCGTTGTACGCGCGCATCCACTCGATCGTGTCCAGGACCTCTTCGGTCCGCCAGGTCCAGAACCCCAGCCCGGTCAGCACCTGCGCGGCGTTGCCGACACCGCCTCGTACATAGGCGTCGACGGCCGGACCGGCGGACGCGCTCGCCTCCATGGCCAGCGTCGTGAAGCCGAGCTCCGTCACCAGATACTCCAGCAGCCGGTGCTTGAGCTGGAAGAACTCACGCGTGCCGTGCGTCGACTCGCCGAGCCCCACGATCCGTACGCCGTCGAGAACCTCCTTCAGCGGCTGGAGGTCGACGGTGGGCGCGCCGGCGGTCAGGCCGCCGCTCAGGGGTACGGCGTTGCGCGACAGCCACTCGGTGACGTCGCCGCCCAGATCATTCGCTGACATGCCGCCGAGGCTACAGCCGGGTGCGGGCCGTTCTCGCACGGGGAACTCCGTGGCGGGTGCGGCGCGTTACGTGCGCATAGCGCACCGGAGTTGTCCCTGTCCCCAGGCACCCCCGAAGCCCCGGAGGCTCGACGCCATGTCCCAGACTCCTTCCCTGCCTTCCCTGCCTTCCCGCCGCAGCGTGCTCGGCGGCGCGGTGGCCGCGACGTTCGCACTCGGCGCGGGTACGGCCACCGCCACCACCGCCACCGCCGCTTCCGCTGAACGCATCCGCCCCTCCTGGCCCACCGACTTCCCGCTGCCCAACGGCTTCCGCCCCGAGGGCATCGCCATCGGCAGCGGCCCGTACGCGTACATGGGCTCGCTCGCGGACGGTTCGGTCCGCCGCGCCGACCTGCGCACAGGGGAGGGCCGCACCGTCCTGGCGGGCGCGACCGGCGGCGCCGCGACCGGCCTGAAGCTCGACCGCGACGGGCTGCTCTACATCTCGGGCGGCGTGAGCGGCTCCATCCGGGTGCTCGACACCCGTACGAACCGGCTCACCGCCACGTACCAGCCGACGACCGCCGGCTTCGTCAACGACGTGATCCTGTACGGCGACCGGGCCTGGTTCACGAACTCGCACGCCCCCGTCCTCTACACCGTCCCGCGCGGGAAGAAGAAAGGCGGTCTGCGGAGCGTCCCGCTCGGCGGCGAGTGGGAGCAGGCGCCCACCGGCATCAGCGCCAACGGCATCGAGACGACGCCGGACGGCCGCGCGCTGATCATCGTCAACAGCCCGATCGGCAAGCTGTTCCGGGTGGACCCGAAGACTGGGCACGCCACGAACATCACGCTCAAGGGCGCGGCCGACGTCGTCAACGGGGACGGCCTGTTGCGCGTCGGCAACACGCTGTACGTGGTGCAGAACCGCCTCAACCTCATCACCGTGTTCGACCTCGACGCGGGCGCCCGCACGGCGACGCTCCGGCGCTCGATCACCGACCCGCGCTTCGACGTCCCGACGACGGCGGCCCGGCTGGGCAACCGCCTCTACCTCGTCAACGCCCGCTTCACGACGACGCCGACGCCGGACACGACGTACAACGCCGTTGCTGTGCCGCTGGGTTGACTGACGCCTCGGTGAACCGGACCGTCGCCCTTCCCGGGCACTCGGCCTCGTCCGTGAGGTTCACGGACGAGGAGAAGAGGGATCACATACTGGGCTTCTTGAATCAGAGAGACACTGTGGCCGAATATGCGAGAA
Organism: Streptomyces niveus; assembly: GCF_001723055.1. Lineage (GTDB taxonomy): Bacteria > Actinomycetota > Actinomycetes > Streptomycetales > Streptomycetaceae > Streptomyces > Streptomyces niveus. The sequence goes on along the minus strand of NZ_MDCR01000149.1, from coordinate 6,720 downwards.
GCCGGCGTATCGGCGATCGCACGCTTTACTACTGGCTGCGGGACGCAGAAAAGTACGGCCTGAACCAAGAGTTGGTGAATCTCGCGGTACAGGACAGGGTGGACGCGTACGCCTCCGGGAGCAAGAACACGGATTATCTGCACATTGCGTCTGGCGTGCTGCCGTCAGTGGGCGCGCCCCACGGAGTACGCCCGGTTCTTGCAGGCCGCAGGTGCCGGCCAGCTGTCCGCTTCCCACTTCGCGCTGCCGGACAGGTGCACGTATCGGCCACACGGAGTGCCCAGGGTGAGCGGGAACAACGTCACGAAAGATGCCAAGAAGGCGGGAAAGTCCAGCCGTCGTCACGGCCATTGACCTCGCGGACATGCCGGAGGAGGCCGTGACGCGGACCAAGGACTTCCCCAAGTGCCTGCTTTAGAGGCCGCCGACCTTGACGGGGAACTTCTCGATGACGGCGACCACCTTGGTCTCGTCCTCCAGGTCGACGAGCTCGACCGGCTTCTCCAGCTGGTAAAGGTCGCCCCTGGGCGGGAACTGGGTCAGCTGTGCGACGAGGACCATCGGGTTCCTGGTGGTCAGGATCAGCGGTTCGCCCTCGCCATGGTCGATGGTCATGGTGAAGTTCGTGACCTCGCGCAACTCGAACCTGGGCGGGAACTGCTGAGTCACGCGCAGGGTGCTTTCCGCGTCCACATCGATGTCGTTCTGCTCGATGGTGACGGTGCCGCCGCTCTTCCCCTCGGTTTCCGGCAGCTCCGCGCTCACTTTGTGTCCAACGGTCCGAAGGCGGACGGAGTTGACCGGGTCATTGGGGTTCACGTCGACGCGGTGCTTGATGCCGCCCCGGAAGTCGACGGTGACGAGGGAGTCGTTGATCCGGAGCGGGGTGTTGATGGCGAGGCGGGAGCAGGGGATCTCGGCGCCGATCGGCGGAAGGAGAGGCATGTCGCAACAGCCTTACGTGAGTTAGGGATTGACACCGGCTATCCAAGTAGGCGGCGTGCTTCCCCTCCTACCATTCACTCCGTCGTGGGCGCGCCCCCGGACCTCTCACCCAGCACGCAGAACTCATTGCCTTCGGGGTCCGCGAGGACCACCCACGACTCGTCACCCTGCTGCCCGACGTCCGCGCGGCGGGCGCCGAGTGCCAGCAGGCGCTCGACCTCGGCGTCCCGGTTGTCGGGGCGGAAGTCGAGGTGCAGGCGGTTCTTGAGGGTCTTCCCCTCGGGTACGGAGATGAAGAGCAGACCGGGCAGTTGCTCGGGCGCCGGCCTGATCTCGAACTCCTCGGCCGAGTCGTGCACGACGACCCAGCCGAGCGCCTCACGCCACCAACGGCCCAGGGCGCCCGGATCGGCGGCGTCGACAGAGAGCTGTTCCCATTCAAGTGCCATGGGCGCGAGGTTAGCCCACCAGGGACTCGATCTTCAGGCTCGCGACGAAGGCGGCCCAGGCGGGGGCCGGGAAGACGACGCCGGGGAGTTCGGGGGATTTGGAGTCGCGGACGGGGACGATGTCGGGGAGGCCGTCGGCGACTTCGAGGCAGTTGCTGCCGCTGCCGTCGCTGTAGGTGGACTTGTGCCAGGTCGCCGCGCTCAGGTCGTACTCATTGCTGCTGCGCTTCATGGTCGTAATCCTCCGCCAACTGTGCGATCAGGGGCAGGGATTCGCGCAGTGGCAGCGCGTTGGCCCCCAGCAGATCGTAGGCCAACTCGTACTGCGCCACCGAGGCCGGATCGTCCAGCAGTTGTCCTGAGCCAGCGCCGTGGAGGTAGACGAGTGGAGGGGGTCCGAGAAGGACATCAGCTTCAGCCCGCCGCCCATTGCGGCGTGCGCACCCGAGGTGAACGGGAGTACCTGCACGATGATTCGGCGGCGGCGCATCAGGTCCGCTACGTGGCGTAGGGCCCCCGCCATCACCGCCGCATCGCCGACCTGCCGTCGTAGCGTGGCCTCGTCAAGAATCCCCCAAAACAACGGGGTTGTTGGATCCGACAACAGGTTGGCTCGCTCCAGCCTTGCCTCGACCAGTTGGTCGATCACGTCTTCCGTTGCCGTCGGCTGATACGCGTGGAACACCGCTCGCGCGTACGCCTCCGTCTGCAACAGGCCAGGAATCAGTTGCGGCGCGTACTCCTTGATCGCCGTCGCGATCGCCTCGGCCTCCGCCGCGTCCGCGAAGTGGTCCGGGTACTTCGACTTCATGGCCGCGGCGCAGTTCCGTACGAAGAACCCGTCCGTGCCCAGGATCTCGTCGAACTTGATCGCGTACTCCATCTGCATCCGCCGCGTACCCAGCTCCAGTTGGCCGATGAACGACCCGCTCACGAACAGTGGCGCGCCCAGATCGGGCTGGGTCATCTTCAGGCTCTCGCGGGCATGGCGCAGTTCCGAGCCGACCATCGCGCGTGGTGACGACGACGGGTCGAGTTCCTTGGGGCCGGGCATGGCAACTCCCATCGGCAGTACGTGCATCACGTGGTCTTGTTGGCCGGATGTCTCTGTTCAGGCTAGCCACGGATCGCCACGCTGTGTGGTGAAAGCAAGCACTCAGAGTGGAAGTTGGTGACCAGTGGACAAGAATGCGAAAGAACGGCGCAAGGTGGCTGCGGATCAGGTAAAGGCAGCCGAGGAGGCCGTCGAGCAACTGCGGTCCGGACTCGCGGCCGTCGGGATCACGCTGCCCTCCCTGCGTATCGACCCCGTGTCGTGCTCGGGCGACGAACCGGGCAACCCGCTGGTGGAGCTGGGGCGTTGCAATCTGGCGACCGCGCGGCGGATGGTCGCCGTACTGGAAGGCGTCCGGTCATGAGCGGCTGCGCGGGGGGAGGGCGGAGCGTTCGTACCGGAGGTCGGGACGTACGCCGTCGACTCGCGCGACGGGCGTGTGGGGCGGGTGATGGCGTGGAGGACGGCTGCGTACAGCTACGGCCGCCGGGCGGCGGCGTGGAGTGGGACGTCCCACCGGGCTGGATCCACCCGGCACCGGCGACCGAGACGCTGCGCGCGAAGGTGACGGAGCTGAACCGCGCGCGGCGCCTGCCGTGAGGCCGGCGTAGCGGGCGAGCTTCCCCGGGCGGTCGGCCGCCCGGGGGAGGGTCGTTCAGCGCAGGCGGCCGAGGTTGATCACGCTGACCAGGACCCGACTGCCGCTGATCTCGTACAGCACGCGGTAGATCCCGACGTGGATGCGCAGCAGTTCCGGACTTCCGAATGCGCCCTTGGGTCGAGGGTCATTGGCGAGGCGGTCCACAGAGGCGAAGACCTGCCGTACTCCTTGCGGGTCGTCCTTGGCGAACCGCTCGGCTTGGGCCAGAGCCTTCGGCTCCCAGATGACCTGATACGTCACGTGCCATCTCCACCGAAAACGCGGCGGAACGCTTCATCGTGGGGGATGCCGAGTGATTCGCCGCGAGCTTGCCGCTCCCGATAGTCGGCCAACGCTCGCATCTCCTCAAGCTCAAGGGCGTCGGCGGGGCTCATCAGTATCGCGATGGTGTGGCCGTGGTCGGTGATGGCGACCGGTTCGCGGGTGGCGCTGACTTCGCGGGCGATCGCACCGAGCTTGGCGCGGGCTTCCACGATTGAGTATGAGATCTCCGTCATGCTCACCACCTTACAGAAGTGTGCACATGTGTAGACCTGAATCGGAAGACCATCCGGGCGGGTGGGTCGCCCGGTGCGATCGCGGGAGCCCAGCGAGGACGGCACGTACTGGCGTCCCGAGTGGGTGCCGTTCGGGACGAGGTTGGAGACAGGACCTAGTCGGGCGTGCGCAGCAGGTACACGCACGTCGCGTACAGTGCCGCCGCCGAGCCGAAGCCCGGGAGCGCCGTCCACAGCGCCGGCGTTGAGGTCAGCGGAGCCAGTACCGCCGCCGCCAGGGCCGACGCGCACAGAGCCGCGCCCGTCCAGTGGTACGCGCGGACGCCGAACAGGCGGGCCAGTGGGAAGAAGTGGATGCCCACCACCGCCGCCACGAACGCCGGGATCGCCTCCGCGTGGTCCGTGGCCACCAGGACGCGGGCGATCGCGAAGATCGCCACCCACTCCGCCACGACCACCAGGGCGAACCGCACGCCCACCTTCTTCTTGCGGGCCGCCGTCGGCCCGGTGTCCGTCGTCGGGGTGTCCGCCGCCCCGCGGCCCATGCGGGCGCCCAGGACGGCGAACGTGATCGAGACAGCCGCACCGGCCGCGAACACCACGCGGCCGGCCGTGACAGGCATGTCCGTGACGCCGCAGGCCATCCAGCCCAGGCCGAAGAACGCCATGACCCCGGCGCCGGTCGCGCGACCGCGCGACTCGGCCCGGGATATGGGGGACGGGGTGTCGGCGAGGGTCATGTGTGCGCGGGTCCTTGTTCGTGTTCGGCCGAGCCGGGCGACGCCTGGAGCGCCGCCCGCAGATGACCGTGGGAGTCTTTCAGCAGATCCGCAGCCGTGGGGCCGTCCACCGAGCCGAGGATGGTGAGGATCGCGTTCTTGACCTCGCCGTCGGTCGCCGCCAGCGCGGATTCGATCTCCTCGTCCGGCGCGCCCGTCGCGAGGGCGACGATGTGGCGGGAGCGGGCCCGTAGCTTCTCGTTGGACGCGCGGACGTCGACCATCAGGTTTCCGTACGTCTTGCCGAGGCGGATCATGGTGATCGTCGAGATCATGTTGAGGACCAGCTTCTGCGCCGTACCGGCCTTCAACCGGGTTGATCCCGTGAGCAGTTCGGGGCCCACGACCACCTCCAGGCCGTGCTCGGCCGCGGCGGCGAGCGCGCTGTCCGCGTTGCAGGACAGGCCGATGGTGAGCGCGCCCAGGGAGCGCGCGTGCTCGACCGCGCCGACGGCGTACGGGGTGCGCCCGGACGCCGAGATGCCGACGACGGTGTCGTTCACGTCGACCTTCAGCTCGTCCAGGTCCGAGGCCGCCAGTTCGCCGGAGTCCTCGGCGCCCTCCACGGACTTGACCATCGCACCGGGGCCGCCCGCGATCAGGCCGACGACCTCCGACGGGTCGGTGTTGAAGGTGGGCGGGCACTCGCTGGCGTCCAGGATGCCCATGCGGCCGGCCGTGCCCGCGCCCGCGTAGATCAGCCTGCCGCCACGCGCCATGCGCTCGGCGGTGGCGTCGATGGCGGCTGCGATACGGGGGAGCTGGGCGGCGACGGCGGCGGGGACGGTCTGGTCCTCGCCGTTCATGACGCGGGCGATGTCCTCGGTGGAACGGCGGTCGATGTCCGCGAGTTCGGGGCGGAACGCCTCGGTGGTCAGGGTCGCGAGGGTGGCGCGGAGTTCGCCGTACGGGGAGGGCGATGTGCTGGAGGTCATGGAGAAGCGGCTCTTTCTGGCGAGCTGGCAGAAACCTGAGGAAGCCCCGTTGTTGGTGGTGCGGTTGAGCGGTGGTGCGTCGCGCCTTGAGGGTGGGCGCGGATCAGCGCGTACGCGGCGAGTGGCGGTGCGCCAGCGCCTCGTAGGACGCGGCGAGCGCGGGTGCGGCCGTCTCGTACGTCCGTTGTGCTACGCCCACGAACAGGCAGTCCACGACGAGGAGTTGACTCGTACGGCTGGACATCGCCGCCGGCCGCAGCTCGCTCTCGCGGGCCGTGGACGTGGTGAGGACGTGGTCCGCGTACTGCGACACCGCGCCGTCCGGGCGGCCGGTGATCGCGACCGTCGTCGCGCCCCGGTCGAAGGCGACCCGCAGCGGCTCTATGACGTCCCCCGTCGAGCCGGAGTGCGTGATCGCGATGGCGACGTCGCCCGAGCGGAGCTGGACGGCGTTGGTGACAGCGAGGTGCGGGTCGCTGTGGGCGTGGGCTATCAGGCCGATGCGCAGGAGCTTCTGCGCGAGGTCCATGCCGACGAGACCGCTCGCGCCGACGCCGTAGATGTCGATACGGCGCGCGGCTGCCGCCGCCGTGACGACGGCGCCGAGCTGCACGGTGTCGAGCCCGGCCGCCGTGTCGGCGAGGGTCTGCTGCTCGTCGTACGCCAGCTTGGCGACGACATCGGCGATCGGGTCGTCGACCGCGATGTCGGCGGTGACCGCCGGGGCCGCGCCGGACTCCTGGTGGGCGGCGAGGCCGGCGAGGGCCAGCCGCAGATCGCGGTAGCCGGGGTAGCCGAGGAGGCGGGCCGTCCTGACGACGGTGGCCTCACTCGTACCGGTGAGTTCGGCGAGACCGGTGACGGTGAGGGCGGCCGTGCCCGCGGGGTCGGCGGCGACGGCTTCGGCGACGCGCTGCATGGAGCGCGTCATGGAGGGCGCGAGTGTGCGCACCTTGGCCGCGAGGGCGGCGGGGGCCGGAGGGGCGCCGCCGCTGTAAATTTCCTTCACGTCACTGGTCACGGGTGAAAGATAATTTCAGGTGCTGGCGGCGTCAAGGGTGCGAGCGCTTTACGGCGCCGGGACCGGGGCGGCTGTCTCGCGGACCGTGTCCAGATACTCGGCGACCGCGTCCCTGTTGCGGATGAGGCAGTTGATGCGCTGCGTCATGCGGTCGCGTTCGACTTCGAGCGTCGACAGCATCTCCGGGGTCGCGTCCTGGAAATGGATCACCCGCGGCTTGTCGAGGCACGGCAGGATCTGCTTGATGATGCGCGTCGGCAGACCGGCGTCGAGCAGTCCCCGGACCTGGATGACGCGGTCGACGGTCGGCTCGTCGTAGGAGCGGTAGCCGTTCGCGCAGCGGGTGGCGACGATGAGGCCCTGCTCCTCGTAGTAGCGC
>NZ_MDCR01000148.1:523-19207 GCF_001723055.1 Streptomyces niveus | reverse complement strand
ACGACGGTCCTGCCGCCCACGAGGGAGAGTGTGACGGGCGCGGCGGCGCCGAGGATCAGCGCGACGACCGGGTCGGCGATGGAGGAGTGAGCCAGAGTGTCCAGCTTCCACAGCACCAGGTCGGCGAGCTTCCCGGCCTCGATCGAGCCGATCTGGCCCGCGCGGCCGAGGACTTGGGCGCCGCCGTGGGTACCGAGACGCAGTGCCTGACGGGCCGTCAGGGCGGCTTCCCGGTGGGCGCCGAGGCGGTTGACGAGCAGCGCGTTGCGCAACTCCGTGTGCAGTTCGCCCGATTCGTTGGAGGCGGTGCCGTCCACGCCGAGGCCGACGGGCACGCCAGCCTTCAGCATGTCGGGCACGCGCGCGATCCCGGCGCCGAGGCGGGCGTTGGAGGACGGGCAGTGCGCGACGCCCGTGCCGGTGCGGGCGAAGGCGGCGATGTCCGAGTCGTTCATGTGGACGCAGTGGGCCATCCACACGTCGGAGCCGAGCCAGCCCGTCGACTCGAAGTAGTCGGTCGGGCCCATCCCGAACAGCTCCTTGCAGAACTGCTCCTCCTCGACCGTCTCGCTGCCGTGGGTGTGCAGTCGCACGCCCTTGCGGCGCGCCAACTCGGCTCCCTGACGCATCAGTTCGGTGGAGACGGAGAACGGCGAGCACGGCGCGACGGCGATCTGTGTCATCGCGTCGAACGAGTCGTCGTGGTAGTGGTCCACGGTCGCCTCGGTGGCGGCGAGAGCGTCGTCGAGCGATTCGACGGCGAAGTCGGGCGGCAGGCCGCCGTCCGACTCGCCCCGGTCCATGGAGCCGCGGGCGAGCGTGAACCGTACGCCGGTCTCCGACGCGGCCCCGATGATGGCGCCGGACAGATCACCGGAGCCACGCGGGTACACGTAGTGGTGGTCCATCGCGGTGGTGACGCCGCCGCGCGCCATCATGGCGAGCGAGCCCTGGGCGGCGGCGCGTGCCATCGACTCGTCGATACGCGCCCAGGTCGGGTAGAGCGCCACCAGCCAGTTGAACAGGTTGTGGTCGGTGGCCAGCCCGCGGGTGATCCACTGGTAGAAGTGGTGGTGGGTGTTGACGAGGCCGGGGGTGAGCAGATGGCCGGTGCCGTCGACACGGCGTACGACGTTCTCCAGCCCGGTGGGCGCGGAGCCGGCGCCCACGGATTCGATGAGGTTGTCCGCGACGACGACGTACCCGGACGCGTACTCGGTGTCGTTCGCGTCCACAGTCGCGATGGCACAGTTCTCGATGACGATGCGCGAAGCCGCCATGGCGGGTCCTCGTTCTTCCGATTGGGTGGACGGATCCGGGGGTCGAGCGGGGTGAGATACGGATCCGCTGGTCTCTCGGTGCGCAGATGCCCCCGCTCTTCCCCCATGTCGCCCTGTTCTCGCGGGACTTGACGCCGGCGCGCGCGTCGGGGGTTGGGGTACGGCGTGCTGGTGCTACAGGTTGGTCAGATCGACGGGGATCCGCGGTTCGACGCCGTCGCGCAGCACGGTGGCCTCGATGAGGCCGTACGGGCGATCGGCGGCGAAGTACACGGCTCCGTCGGCGGTCTCGTTCTTCAGCTCGAACGGTTCGAGGTCGACCAGGAAGTGGTGGTTGTTGGGCAGAGAGAACCGGATCTCGTCGATCTCGCCGCAGCTGTCGATGATCCGCGTGCCCATCTGGTAGAGCGTCTGCTGCAGGGAGAGGGAGTACGTCTGCGCGAAGGCGTGCAGCATGTGCCTGCGCGCCTGCTCGTAGGACTTCTCCCAGTTGGGCATCGGCTCGGCGTCGTCGGTCCAGTTGTAGCGCCACCGGGCGGACACGTCGGTGGCGAGTATGCGGTCGTACGCCTCACGGAGCGTCGTGTACTTGTCCTTGACGTAGCCCCAGAACTCGGAGTCGGTCGAGTTCAGCACCGTCAGATCCTTGAGGCCGGAGATGATCTCCCACTTCTCGCCGTCGTAGGTGATCTGCGAGACGCGGGTCTCCTGGCCCTTGCGGACGAAGGAGTGCTTGGTCTCGCCCGCGTCGGAGGTCGCGATGCGCTCCCACGCGTACTCCTCGATCCGGATACGTGCCCGGTGGATCGGGTCCTGGCTGGTGACGAAGTGCCGGGCGAGATGGATGCCGAACTGCTCGGCGGACTCGATGCCGTGTTCTTTGGCGAACGCGTACACCGTGTTCTTGGTGGTGTCGGTCGGCAGGACGTTGGCGTTCGAGCCGGAGTAGTGGACCTCCTCCATGTCGCCGGAGAGGGCGACGGAGACGTTGAGATCCTTGATGTGGTGGGTGTCGCCGTCACGCACGATCCTGACGACGCGGTTCTCCGCTTTGCCGTACTGGTTCTGGCCGAGAATGGTCGGCATCTGCTAGCTCCCTCGGTATACGGAGTAGCCGAACGGGTTGAGCAGCAGCGGTACATGGAAGTGTTCGCCGGGAGCGACGGCGAAGGTGATCGCCACCTCCGGGAAGAACGCGGCACCGCTGTCCCGGGGCGCGGGGGCGTCCTGCTGTGCCTCGGCTTGGCTGTGAGTGTCGCTGTGGGTGTGGGTGTGGAAATACGCCTCGGTCTCGAAGTCGAGACGTACGTGGGTCGTTCCCTCCGGCAGCGCCGGCAGGTCCTTGCACCGCCCGTCCTCGTCGGTCGCCGACCGGCCGAGCACCACCCACGGCTCACGTCCGCCGCCGCGGGCGGCGAGCGAGACGACGACGGAGGCGGCGGGGCGGCCGACACTGGTGTCCAGGATGTGTGTGGACACCGATGCGGTGGTTTCCGTGCTCAAGGGATCACTCTCCTGCGTGTACGAGGCGGGTCAGCCGGATGCGGTTGATCTTGCCCAGCTCGGTGCGGACGACGGCCCGCTCCTGTTCGGGCGAGTTGCCGATCCGTATGCGGACCGCGTCCCGCATCTGCTCACCGGTCCTGCCGGTGGCGCAGATCAGGAAGACATGGCCGAACCTGTCCTGGTAGGCCAGGTTCAAGTCGAGCAGTTCCGCCCTGAGTTCGTCGGACGCACCGGCCATGCCCCGCTGTTCGCGGGCGGAGGTCGGGTCGCCCGGCTTCGGCCGGCCGATGGGTGGGTGCCCGGCCATCGCCGCCGCCAGCGCGTCGGCGGTCAGTTCGGCCGTCGCGGTGTCACTGGCGGCGAGGAGTGCGTCGGTGGTGGCGTACGGCCGGTGGGCGAGCAGTGCGCTCCCCCATGCCGTACTGGCGCACACCTCGTGGAGTGCGGCGAGCGCCGCGCTGTCGGAGGAGGTGTTGAACCGGGTGAGGCCCGGTGGCGGGTCGGTCGTCACGGGAGCCTCCGTGGCTGTGCTTGACGGGCTGCGGGATAGCTAACGCCTTCACGAACATCACGTCAACACTTTGTTGAATTCTTTCGGCGGACGCCCCCCGACCGGACTCGACCGGACCGGACCGCTTTCCAACCGGGCCGGGCCGCCTTCCGACCGGGCCGGGCCGCCTTCCGACCGGGTCAGCTCGTCTCCGACCGGTTCAGATAGTTGTAGACCGTGAACCGGCTGACCCCGAGCGCGCCCGCCACGGTCTCCACGCCATGCCGTACGGCGAAGGCCCCCCGCGCCTCCAGCGAGCGCACCACCGACTGCTTGGCCCTGCGGTCGAGTTCCGACAGGGGCATGCCGTGCCTGCGCTCCAGCGCGGCGAGGATGTGGTCGAGCGATTCGGAGAGCTGGGGCAGGCGTACGGCGATGACGGCCTCGCCCTCCCAGCTCAGGACGACGTCGTCAGGCAGGGCCAGTTCGGGCCGTACGGTCTGCGCGCCCATCGCGTCGACGAGCGGCTTCACCGCCGCGAGCAGGGGGTGGTCGGGCAGCCCCGACGGCTCGGTCACCTGCCGTCCTCGGCGATCTCCGGCGCGCCCTCCGGGGCGTCGGGTACACCCTCCGGGGCGTCCGAAGCGTCCGCGATCACGTTCACCTGGAGCGAGACGCGGGTGGCGCCGGCCTCCAGGGAGCGGCGGAGCAGGGCGTCGACGGCCGCGATGACGGCGCCGGCGCCGCCCTCGGCGGTGTTGCCGAACGGCCCGACGTCGACGGCGTCCAGTTCGGCGGCCTGGATGACCTCGCGGGCCACCACCGCATGACGGGGGGCCTCGTCCAGGTCGAACGGCTCGGTCGTGAATTCCACTCTCAGTCGCACGCGCACAACCTACTGCGCGAAACGCGACGCCCCGGCCCGAAAACGGGGCCCCCTCTTGACAGCCCTCCCGAACCACAGGCAATCTTCCATTAAGCAGAAACTAACTTCCGCAATACGGAAGGAGCGCAGAACCTCTCATGGCCCCCTTCACGAACAAGCCCGGCTCCGAGCAGCGCTTCGATGTGAACCTGTCGATCCTCTTCACCGAACTCCCGCTCCTGAAGCGCCCCGCGGCAGCCGCCGCGGCGGGCTTCACCGCGGTGGAGCTGTGGTGGCCCTGGATCGAGACTCCCACTCCGCCGCAGGCCGAGCTGGACGCCCTGAAGAAGGCCCTCGACGACGCGGGCACCCAGCTCGTCGGACTGAACTTCTACGCCGGACAGCTGCCCGGCCCCGACCGCGGGGCGCTCTCGCTGCCCGGCGAGGAGTCGGACCGCTTCCGCGCGAACATCGACGTGGCGGCCGGCTTCGCCGCCTCGGTGGGCTGCGGGGCGCTCAACGCGCTGTACGGGAACCGCGTCGACGGTGTCGACCCGGCGGCGCAGGACACGCTCGCCCTGGACAATCTGGTCCTGGCCGCCCGCGCGGCGAACCGCGCCGGGGCGATCCTGCTGATCGAGGCGCTCAACAGGCCGGAGTCCCCGCACTATCCGCTGGTGAGCGCCGAGGCCGCGATCGAGGTCGTGGACCGGGTGAACGCCGCCACGGGGCTGGGCAACGCCAGGTTCCTCCTCGACCTCTACCACCTGTCGATGAACGGGCTCGACGCCGAGGCGCTGACCGGAGTCATCGACACGTACGCCGAGAAGACCGGCCACGTACAGATCGCGGACAACCCCGGCCGTGGCGCTCCCGGCACCGGCACGCTTCCGCTCCAGGACCTGCTCGAACGGCTGCGCAAGGCCGGTTACGAGGGCTGGGTCGGCCTTGAGTACAAGCCCGGCGACCGCCCGAGCACCGAGTCCTTCGCGTGGCTGCCCGCCGACGCGCGCGCCGCGCGCTGAGACACCCGGCCCCCGCCGGCACGCACACCCGTATGCGAGAGAGGCACCCCTGATGAGCACTCTTCCCAAGGTGGCCTGGATCGGCCTCGGCATCATGGGGTCCCCCATGGCCGAGAATCTGATCAAGGCCGGATACTCCGTCACCGGCTTCACGCTGGAGCGCGAGAAGCTGGACCGGCTCGCGGCCAACGGCGGCACGGCGGCGCCCTCGATCGCCGAGGCCGTCAAGGACGCGGACGTCGTCGTCACGATGGTGCCCGCCTCGCCCCACGTCGAGGCCATCGCCTACGGCGACGACGGCATCCTGGCGCACGCGAAGAAGGGCGCCCTGCTGATCGACATGTCGTCGATCACCCCGCAGACGTCGATCGACCTGGCCGAGGCCGGCCGGGAGAAGGGCATCAGGGTGCTCGACGCGCCGGTGTCCGGCGGTGAGGCGGGGGCTATCGAGGCGGTTCTCTCGATCATGGTCGGCGGTGAGCAGGCCGACTTCGACCAGGCCAAGCCGGTCTTCGACGTACTGGGCAGGACCATCGTCCTGTGCGGTCCGCACGGCGCCGGTCAGACGGTGAAGGCGGCCAACCAGCTGATCGTCGCCGTCAACATCCAGGCGTGCGCCGAGGCCGTGGTCTTCCTGGAGAAGTCAGGCGTGGACCTGAACGCCGCGCTGGACGTCCTGAACGGCGGACTGGCCGGCTCGACCGTCCTGACCCGTAAGAAGGACAACTTCATCAACCGCGACTTCGCGCCGGGCTTCCGGATCGATCTGCACCACAAGGACATGGGCATCGTCACCGACGCCGCCCGCAATGTGGGCGCCGCCCTGCCGGTCGGCGCGGTCGTCGCACAGCTGGTCGCGTCACTGCGCGCCCAGGGCGACGGCGGTCTCGACCACTCGGCTCTGCTGCGCGCCGTCGAGCGGCTGTCCGGCAGCCAGGTCTGACCGGACGCTTCCTCGAACTCCGGGTTGTGGCGGCGCCGACACCTGTCCTGTCGCGCCCAGGTGCCGCCACAGCCCGGGAACCACAGCCGTCCCTCCCGCCGGCCCTCGTGAGGGGTGGTCGCCGGGAGGGACATCCCCGGGACCGCGGCGGCGCGCGAGCCAGTGCGGTGGTGAGGGGAGCGAGGGTCACCTTCCTGACCTGAAGGAAGGACCGGCCGCCGCTCCCCGTCGCCGTCGCCGCGGTCCCACAGCCTCTCCCGAGGCTGCGTCACACGCCGTCCGGCGGTGCGAATGTCCCGTCGCGCCGGCCTCGCACCGTCGGACGGTCCTCAACTCCCCTCTCCACCGCAGGAGCCCGGCCGATTCCCCGGCCGGGCTCTTGTGCGACGTCACGGGACGCGCACACTGAGAGGATGCGCCTTCTCGCGTTCCTCTCCCTGACCGCCGTGGCGACCACCGTCGCGATCGTCCAGGACGACTACTCCTGGCTGCTCGCGCCGGTCAGTGTGTTCCTGTTCCTGGGGCTCTCTCCGCTCGGGGTGAGCAAGACCCCGAAGACGGCACGGCGGCCGGTCACCGGCGCCGCCGCAGCGGGCACCGCCGTCGCCGCCACCGGGGCTGTCACGGCGGCCAGTTGGTGGGCCGACGGGACGCACGCGCACGGCGGCGACACGGCGGACGCCGGCGGGGACGGGGGTGGCGGCGGAGACGGCGGCGGGTGCGGCGGCTGCGGAGGGTGCGGCTGCGGCGGCTGACGTCGCGCCGTACGTACGACCACAGCGGCCCTCCGCGCCGTCGTCACGACAACAGCGGCCCCCCGCACCGGAGTTCCGGGCAAGGTCGTGTCTTCGAAGTAGCGCCGTCCGCCCGCAGGGCGGGGCCCGCGGCGGCTGGTGCGGTGCATCGCAAGGCGGAGGATCGGCCTCGTACCGGGCGTACTCGGCCGACTCCGACAACGCAGAGAGGTGCCGTACCAGGCGCCGCGGGCCAGGCGCGACTTCGAAGACACGACCTTGGGGCCGCCGCGACGCGACGTACCGTCAGCCGGCCTGGCGGACCAGCGGCTTGATCTCGGTGGGCGCGTGACCGGGCTCGGTGGCGAGGTCCTCCCACTCGTTCACCTGGTCGATCCGCACACCCATCGAGATATTGGTGACCCGCTCCAGGATCGCCTCGACCACCACGGGCACGCGGTACTCCGCCGCCAGCTTCTTGGCCTCCTCGAAGGCCGGCAGCAGCTGGTCGGGCTCGGTGACCCGGATCGCCTTGCAGCCCAGCCCCTCGACGACCTTGACATGGTCGACCCCGTAGACGCCCAGCTCCGGTGAGTTGATGTTCTCGAACTCCAGGTTGACCTGGAAGTTGATGTCGAGATTGCGCTGCGCCTGCCGGATGAGCCCCAAGTAGGCGTTGTTCACCAGCACATGGACGTACGGGATCTTGTGCTGCGCCCCGACCGCCAGCTCTTCGAGCATGAACTGGAAGTCGTAGTCGCCGGAGAGCGCGACGACCGTCGTGTCCGGGTCGGCCTTCGCGACGCCGAGCGCGGCCGGGATCGTCCAGCCGAGCGGCCCGGCCTGGCCGCAGTTGATCCAGTGGCGCGGCTTGTAGACGTGCAGCATCTGCGCGCCGGCGATCTGGGAGAGGCCGATGGTGGTGACGTACCGGGTGTCGGGGCCGAAGGCGCGGTTCATCTCCTCGTACACGCGCTGCGGTTTCAGCGGCACGTTGTCGAAGTGCGTCCTGCGGTGCAGGGTGCCCTTGCGCTCCAGCACCGACTCGATCCACCCGGTACGGTCGGGCAGTTCGCCCGCCGCCTTCAGCTCCTTCGCGACCTCGACGAAGAGCGCCAGCGCGTCCTTGGCGTCCGAGGCGATCCCGTAGTCCGGTGCGAAGATCTTGCCGATCTGGGTGGGCTCGATGTCGACGTGGACGAAGGTGCGGCCCGCCGTGTAGACGTCGAGCGCGCCGGTGTGACGGTTGGCCCAGCGGTTGCCGATGCCGAGGACGAAGTCCGAGGCCAGGAACGTCTCGTTGCCGTAGCGGTGCGAGGTCTGGATGCCCACCATGCCCGCGTTGAGGTCGTGGTCGTCGGCGATGGCGCCCCAGCCCATCAGCGTGGGGACGACCGGAGTTCCGGTCAACTCGGCGAATTCCACGAGCAGTTCGGACGCGTCGGCGTTGATGACACCGCCGCCGGCGACGATCAGGGGCCGCTCGGCGGCGGTCAGCATGCCGAGCGCCTTGGCGATCTGCGCGCGGGTCGCGGAAGGCTTGTAGACCGGCAGCGGCTCGTACGTCTCGATGTCGAACTCGATCTCGGTCAGCTGGACGTCGATCGGCAGGTCGATGAGGACGGGTCCCGGCCGGCCGGAGCGCATCAGATGGAACGCCTGCTGGAAGACGCCGGGGACCTGGGCGGCCTCCAGGACGGTGGTGGCCGCCTTGCTGACCGGCGCCGCGATCGAGGCGATGTCGACGGCCTGGAAGTCCTCCTTGTGGATCACCGCGACCGGGGCCTGGCCGGTGATGCACAGGATCGGGATGGAGTCACCGATCGCGGAGTACAGGCCGGTGATCATGTCGGTGCCCGCCGGACCCGATGTGCCGATGCAGACACCGATGTTGCCGGGGTTCGTCCGGGTGTAGCCCTCCGCCATGTGGGAGGCGCCCTCCACATGGCGGGCGAGCGTGTGGTCGATGCCGCCGGCCTGTTCGAGGGCCTTGTAGAAGGGGTTGATCGCCGCGCCCGGCACACCGAACGCGTCGGTGACGCCTTCGCGCTTGAGGATCTCAACTGCCGCTCGGGCAGCGGTCATACGAGGCATGGAGTGCTCCTGCTTCAGCCTGGTGGACTCGGGCTCTGTCGCGCCACCTGAGAGCGTCGATTCCGTCGATTCCTTCATTTCCACGATACGGAATTCTTGTTCTGCTATGTGGAATCAATCTAAGGTGCCTTCCGTACGCCGTCAAGGGATGGCCGAAGAGCCTCCCCAACGCCCGTCCGTTGATGGACGATGGTCGGTGGAAGGGGGTGCGACGGTGGGAGAGAGCGTTCCTGTCCGCTGTCCCGACTGCGGACAGAGCCACCAGTTCACGGCCCCGGCCTATCCCTGCCCCTGCGGATCGGCCGTCTCGGCGCCCCTGGTCACCGGCGCGCCCGCCACCCGTGTCGGGCGCCGGTCCTGGGACGAGGAGTGGGTGAGCGTCGACTGCTCCGAGTGCGGACGGCGCGACCACTGGCCGCAGCCCGAGCTGGGCTGCCCGTGCGGGACGGTGCTGCGGGTGCCTGTCAGACCCGTGACGGTGGCGACGAAGGGTGACGCGGTGCACGCCGCCGCGCTCTATCTGCGGGCGATCGGCTTCCAGGACGTCGTCCGGTCCGACGAGGAGCCGGTGGCAGGTATCGATCTGCGCGGCCCCGGACTCGTCGCCCAGGTCGAGTTGGGCACCCGCCCCGCCGATGTGCGGGCGGTGGAGTGCCTGTGGCTCAACGCGCTGAGCGAGTCGGCGGTGAGCGCGTTCTTCGCCCTGGCCGGTTACGCGGACGAGGCACGGGAGCGCGCCGACACCCTCGGGGTGCCGCTCTTCGTCCTGGACCCGACGGGCACCCCGCGACCGGTCAACGGCCCGGCGGACGACCTGAGTCGCTCACCCGCCTGACCGGATTCCCGGACCGCGCGCACAGCCGCGCGGGCATACTTTCTCCATGCGAATCCGCCCCGCGGTCCCCGCCGACCTCCCGCTTCTCCAGGACATCGAGAGGGCCGCCGGTGAACCTTTCCGCGCCGTCGGTATGGCGGCGATCGCCGACGACGATCCCCCGGCCATCGATCTCCTCGACCGCTATCTGCGCGCGGGCCACGCCTGGGTGACCGACGACGGCACGGGCCACCCGGTCGCGTATCTGATCTACGACGAGATCGACGGCGCGGCCCATATCGAGCAGGTCTCCGTCCACCCGACAGCGTCGGGGCGCGGAGTGGGCCGGGCCCTCATCGAGCATCTGGCGGGCCGGGCGGAGCGCGCCGGACTGGCGGGCCTCACACTGACCACCTTCGCGGACGTGCCGTGGAACGCGCCGTACTACACCCGGCTCGGCTTCCGCACCCTCGCCGAGAACGAACTCACCGACGGACTGCGGGAGATCAGACGCGCCGAGGCCGCGCACGGGCTCGACCACTGGCCCCGGGTCTGCATGCGCCGTGCCACGACGGCGAGTTGAGGCGGGACCCGGCGGGCCGCCCTCAACTCAGGTCGCTCTCCTCGTACTCCGCCGTGGAGCCCGCGGCCGTGCGCTCGCGCAGTTCGATACGGCGGATCTTGCCCGAGACCGTCTTGGGCAGTTCCGCGAACTCGATCCGGCGCACCCGCTTGTACGGGGAGAGGACCGCGCGCGAGTGGGCGAAGAGCAGCTTCGCCGTGTCCGGGCCGGGCTCCCAGCCGGCCGCCAGGACGATGTACGCCTTCGGCACGTTGAGCCGCAGCGAGTCGGGCGCCGGGACGACAGCGGCCTCGGCCACCGCTTCGTGCTCCAGCAGCGCGCTCTCCAGCTCGAACGGCGAGATCTTGTAGTCGGACGCCTTGAAGACCTCGTCGCTCCGGCCGCTGAAGGTGATGTAGCCGTCGGCGTCGCGCGAGCCGATGTCGCCGGTGCGGTAGTAACCGCCCGCCATGGCCTCGGCCGTACGCTCCGGGTCGCCGTGGTAGCCGGTCATCAGCCCCACCGGCGCGTTGGTGAGGTCCAGCGCGATCTCGCCCTCGGTGGCCCCCGGCGCGCCGGTGACCGGGTCGAGCAGCTCCACGACATAACCGGGGGTCGGGCGGCCCATCGAGCCCGCCTTGAGCAGCTGGCCGGGCGAGTTGGCGACCTGGACGGCCGTCTCGGTCTGGCCGAAGCCGTCCCTGATCGTCGCGCCCCACTCCCTGCGTACGGTCTCGATGACCTCGGGGTTCAGCGGTTCACCGGCGGCGACGACCTCGCGCGGGCGGCGCCGCAGCTGCGTGAGGTCGGCCTGGATGAGCATCCGCCACACGGTGGGCGGCGCGCAGAAGCTGGTCACCTCGGCGCGGTCCATCTCGGCCATGAGCCGGGCGGCGTCGAAGCGGGTGTAGTTGTGGATGAAGACGGTCGCCTCCGCGTTCCAGGGCGCGAAGAGGTTGGACCAGGCGTGCTTGGCCCAGCCGGGTGAGGAGATGTTCAGGTGCACGTCGCCGGGCCTGAGCCCGATCCAGTACATCGTCGCGAGATGGCCGATCGGGTACGAGACATGGGTGTGCTCGACGAGTTTGGGGTGGGCGGTGGTGCCGGAGGTGAAGTAGAGCATCAGGGTGTCGGCGGCGCGGGTGACCCCGTCGGGCTCGAAGTGCGTCGACTCCTGGTGGGACGCCTCGTAGGCCCGCCAGCCGTCCGCGTCAACATCGGCGCCCTCGCCACCGACCACGATCCGGGTGTACTCCCCGCGCGCCTCGGCGAACTTCGCGGTGTCACCGGCCCGGACGATCACATGCCGCACCCGCCCGCGCGCGAGCCGGTCCCGCAGGTCCGCCGGGC
Organism: Streptomyces niveus; assembly: GCF_001723055.1. Taxonomy (GTDB): domain Bacteria; phylum Actinomycetota; class Actinomycetes; order Streptomycetales; family Streptomycetaceae; genus Streptomyces; species Streptomyces niveus. The sequence goes on along the minus strand of NZ_MDCR01000148.1, from coordinate 7,544 downwards.
CGAGCAGCGGTGTCGCCGGGATGACGACGGCGCGCAGCTTCATCGCGGCGAGCGCGGTCTCCCACAGCTCCGTCTGATTGCCGAGCATGACGAGAACACGGTCCCCGGCGCGAACCCCCTGGGCCCGCAGCCAGTTGGCCACCTGGTCGGAGCGGGCGGCCATGGTGGCGAAGGAGGTGACGCTCTCGGTGCCGTTCTCCTCGACGATGTGCAGCGCCGGCCGGTCGTTGCCGTCGGCGATGACGTCGAACCAGTCCAGCGCCCAGTTGAACAGCGCGGGACGGGGCCAGACGAAGCCTTCGTACGCCGTGGTGTAGTCCTCACGGTGCCGCAGCAGGAAATCCCTGGCGGCGCGGAACTGCTCGGTCGCGTCGACTGCTCTCATGTGCCCTCCTCATCACTCGCCCGTTCACTAGCATCGTGTAGCCGGTGACGTACGTCTCACCACCCCCCGACGGGGGTAAATCGACCACGTCCGGCCGGCGGAGAGACCCGAGAGAAGGAAGTCGCTGTGATTGAGGCGATCGAGGCGGTCGAGATGCGCACGGCGCTGCTGACACTGCGCCGTGCCACCGGGCTGCCGGTCGCGTTCGGCGGAATGCTGCACGACACGCGCCAGGTGCGCATCGCGGAGCTGAACGGCACGGCGACGGGCGCCCTGCGAGGACTCGCGATCTGTATCGGGAACGGGCTCGGCGGCAAGTCGATCGCCCTGCAGCGGCCGTGCGCGGTGACGGACTACCGGCAGGCGCGGCACATCACCCACGAGTACGACGCGGCGGTCGCGGCGGAGGGGCTGCGCTCGGTGGTCGCGGTCCCCGTGATCGTGCGGCGCCGGGTGCGCGGCGTGCTGTACGGCGCGCTGCGCGACCCCCTGCCCATGGGCGAGCGCGCGTTCGACGCCGCCGTCGCGGCGGCCCGCGACGTGGAGCAGGCGCTGGTCGTACGCGACGAGGTGCAGCGGCTGCTCGCCGTGACCCGGGAGCCGGTGTACGGGCGGCCCGAGGCGTGGGAGGAGGTCCGCGAGGCGCACAGCGAGCTGCGGGCGCTGGCGCCGCGCATCGTGGACGCCGGGTTGCGGGGCGAGCTGCACGCCGTCTGCGGCCGGCTGGCGGGCGCGGGCGGTGGTGCGGGCGGCCGGCACGACCACCGCGAGCAGCGCGCCGTGACGCTGACGCCCCGCGAGGTGGACGTGCTGGCGTGCGTGGCGGCGGGCTCGACGAACGCGGCGGCGGCGGAGCGGCTGGGGCTGCGGCCGGAGACGGTGAAGGGCTACCTGCGGGCGGCCATGCGGAAGCTGGGCGCCCACACCCGGCTGGAGGCGGTGGTGGCGGCGCGACGGGCGGGACTGCTGCCGTAGGCCGGCGCGGCGGACCGGCTGCCGCCGTTAACCGTACGGTGAGCCGTCTGCCGTAAGGGAGCCGTCAAATAACGGGCCCGGCCGATCAACGCCGCGTCATGAGGTGCCCGGACCGGCGTGAAACGGGCATAGCTTCCTGGTGTCAGACAGCGACGACTCCTCCGTGGAGGACACCATGGCCAGCACCACTCTCGAAGACGCCGACCCCGAAGAACCCAAGCCGACGGCGCCGCTGTACGTACCCGTACGGCTCGGCTCCGCCGGGGGGCAGCAGCTGCGCTTCATGCGCACACCGCTCGGCGCGCGGACCGCCGTCGGCTTCACCAGCGCCCGGCGGCTCACCGCCGCGCTCGGCGCGCGGCAGCCGTACATCAGACTCGCCGAGAGCTGCCTGCGGGCGCTCTCGGAACCGCTCGGTGTCGGCCTCGTGACGGTCGACCCGCAGTTCGCCGCCGCGTCGGTCGGAGCCGGGACGTCCACGCTCGGCGACATATCCACCCGCGCTCCCGCCCGCGCGACGGTCAGGCCGTGTCTGCGGCACTACGGCGACGCGCCCCTGGCGGTGAGCGCGTGACCACCGAACCGCTGCTCGTCGTCAACGAGTTGAGCACCCCGTCGGTCTGGCCCGCGTCGGCCGTCTCCGCGCCGGGCGGCGACCTCTCCGTCGCGGGTGTCTCCCTCCTGGAGCTGGCCGAGCGGTACGGCACTCCCACCTACGTACTGGACGAGGGCGAGGTACGGTCCCGGGCGCGGGCCTGGGCGCGTGCGCTGCCCGAGGCCGAGATCGTGTACGCCGCGAAGGCGTTCCTGTGCCGCGCCGTCGTGGACTGGATGGAGGAGGAGGGCCTGGGCCTCGACGTCTGTTCGGCGGGCGAGCTGGAGCTGGCGGCCACGCGCGGCTTCCCGGCCGAGCGGATCGTGCTGCACGGCAACGCCAAGTCGCCGCAGGACCTGGGGACCGCGCTGCGGCTCGGCGTCGGCAGGATCGTCATCGACTCGGGCCGCGAGATCGCGCGGCTGGCCGCTCAGGTGCCGGCGCACGACGCGCAGCAGGTGATGGTCCGCGTGCTGCCGGGGATCGAGGCGGGCGCCCATCCGAAGATCCGTACGGGGGCCGAGGGCCAGAAGTTCGGGCTGTCGATCGCGAACGGGGACGCGGAGGAGGCGGTGGCCCGGATCCTCGGCCAGCCGCAGCTCGAACTGGCGGGGCTGCACTGCCACTTGGGCTCGCAGATCAGCTCGCCCGAGCCCTACGAGCGGGCCGTACGGGAGCTGGTCTCCTTCCTCGTACGCGTCCGCGACCGGTTCGGGGTCGTCCTGCCGGAGCTGGATCTGGGCGGCGGCTTCGCGGCGGCGCATCTGCCGGGCGACGCGGCCCCGGCGCCCGCCGTGTACGCGCGGCGGATCAGGCGGGCGCTGACCGGTGCCTGCGCCGAGGCGGACCTGCCGCTCCCCCGGCTGACCGTGGAGCCCGGCCGCTCGATCATGGCGCCCGCCGGGATCGCGCTGTACCGGGTGCTCGCGGTGAAGCGCTCGGGCGGCCGGGTCTTCGTCGCCGTGGACGGCGGCATGAGCGACAACCCGCGGCCCGCGCTGTACGGCGCCCGCTACACGGTCCGCCGGGTGGGGCGCGCCTCGGCGGCGCCGATGCGGGCGGCCACGGTCGTCGGCCGGCACTGCGAGGCGGGCGACGTGCTCGCCGACGGGGTGGAGCTGCCGGAGGACGTACGGCCCGGCGACGTACTGGCGGTGCCCGCGTCGGGGGCGTACCAGGTCTCGATGGCGTCGGGCTACAACATGACGGGCCGCCCGCCGGTGGTGGCGGTGGCCGACGGCCGCTCGCGCCTGCTGGTACGGCGCGAGACGTTCGACGACCAGCGGCGCCGGGACGTCGGGCTCTGAGGCCTCTACGACGCGTCCGTGAAGCGGGTGAAGTCCGCGAAGCGCACGGTGTACTTGGGGGCGGTGGCCGAGGACAGGGAGGCGAGCAGGCGCTCGCCCTCCTCGGTCACCGCGTCACGCCGCGCGCGCGTGAGCGTGTCGAAGGTCTGTACGGTCAGCGTCCCGTGGTCGTCGCCCTCCGCGCCGTCCGTCAACCGCCAGATTCCGGCCAGGAATCCGTCGACGAGGAGTGTGCGGTGGCCCTGGTTGCCGTTCCAGGCGCGCTTGCGGTAGGCGAGGGGGACGACGCGGGTGCGGTCCGCGTGTGAGAGCAGCAGGTTGTCGAACTCGGGCAGGAAGCGCGGCGGCGCCGGGGTGTCCGGGTCCGGCCGGGGCGCGTCGGGGAGGTCGAAAAGCTCGACACCGTTCTCGTCCCGGAACGTGAGGAGTCGCTCCCGCAGCCCCTCGAAGACCGGGGCGAGCCGGGTCAGCCGGCACCACGTCTGCATGTCCTTGACGGAGGCGGGTCCGAAGGCGGCGAGGTAGCGCAGGACGGCGTCCTGCGGCGTGATGCCGGCCGTCTCGCCGGAGGCGCCGGAAGCCCCGAACCACTTCTGCGCCGTCGTGAGCGTGACCTGTCCGCCGCGGCCCCACAGCCCGCGCGGCGTGACCTGGACGAGCGGCAGCAGGCACCGCGCGGCGACGGACAGGGCCCGCGGGTCGCCGTCGGGCCACCGCTCGGCCAGCGCCGCCTTCAACTCCTTGAGCGGCAGGGGCCGTTCCTCGACCAGTTCCCTGCTGTGGGCGGCGAGGCGGTCCAGATCCACCCCGGCGAGACCGGCGCGGAAGTTGCGCAACTCGCTCTCGATCAGCGGCTGGGCGAACGGGCGCAGCGCCAGGCAGTCCTCGGCCGTGTGGGTGTGGATGGTGGAGCGGAGCGTGACCATCCGGCCGACCTCGCGGGACGCCATCAGGTCGGAGAGCTGTCCGGGATCGAACCCGTCGAGCCTGGCGGCGAGTTGGACGTACGGCGGCTTCACGTTCTGCGCCTGGAGCCCGACCAGATGGGTCACGGCGTCCTTGGCGGACATGGCCGCGCGCCGCAGCAGGAGCTGTCGTGCCAGGGTGGCGCGGTTGAGCGCGCGGGTCGTGAGCACGGGGTGGTGGGGGACGCGGTCCGCCGTCTTCGAGGCCATGCACCGCACCGTACTCAGGCTTGCGGACACCTTCTGTCCGCAAGCCCGAGCGTGTCAGGTCGGGTCAGGTCACGCCGCGGCGGTGACCGTGAACAGCGCCCCGTCCGGATCGCGCAGCGTCGCCTCGTCCACCCGGTCCACCCCGTCCGACCGCAGGACGAGCGAGCCGCCGGAGGCCAGTGCCGACTCGACCGCCGCCGCCACGTCCTTCACGTTGAAGTGCACGTGCCAGCGCGGCCGTATCTGCGGATCGGGCGCCGCCTGTACGGCGCCGCCGCTGATCCGTGCCAGCGGCTCGTCACCGTCGAGGAGCACCGACCCGTCGCCCTCACGCACCAGGCGCAGCTTGCCCTCGCCCTCCGGCTGCCAGCCGAGCGCGAGCGAGTAGAAGCGCCCGGCCGTGGCCGCGTCCCTGGTGTGCAGGTCCAGCGAGGCCGAGCCCGCGCCGCGCCCCATCGACCAGTCGGAGCGCACGGAGCCTTCCCAGATCCCGAAGACCGCGCCGTCCGGGTCGACGGCGAGCGCGGCGCGGCCGGTGTGGAAGGCGAGCGGGCCGACGCCGACCGTGCCGCCGCGCTCCCTGATCCGGGCCGCCGCCTCGTCCACGTTCGTGACGTTGAAGTACGGGGTCCAGGAGACGGCGACCTGGAGCGAGGAGGCGAGAGCCCCGATGCCGCCGACGGGCAGACCGTCGATGAGCGCCACGGAGAAGTCGTCACCGAGTCCCGCGCGCCGGTAGGTCCAGCCGAGAACCTTGCCGTAGAAGTCCTGGGCTCCCGGCAGTTCACGCGCCAACAGGCTCACCCAGCACGGTGCTCCGGCGACTCCTTGTGCTTTCGGCATCCCACTCCGTTCCATTGAGATCACAGCCCCTCCCCGCGGTCACGACCACGACCGCACCGGAAGGCTAGTGCCCATACGTACACGACAGACACCTTTGAATGTATTTGAAGGTAGTGCGGCAAAGCGGCCTGAGGGTGTCCGCGATATGATCAACCACTTAATGTGGGAGCGCTCCCAGTGATTGGATGACGGTCCCCGACGGAGCCCCGATGGAGGTCGCACGATGGTGGCAAGGGGACGTACCAGCCGGACCGGCCAGCCCACGCTCGAAGAGGTCGCGGCGCACGCCGGTGTGGGGCGGGGCACCGTCTCGCGCGTCATCAACAACTCGCCGCGCGTACGGGACACCACCCGGGAGCTGGTCCAGCGCGCCATCGCCGAGTTGGGCTACATACCCAACCGGGCGGCCCGAGCGCTGGCCGGGAGCCGTACCGACGCGGTGGCGCTGGTCATCCCGGAGACCGAGAAGCGGTTCTTCGCCGAGCCGTACTTCTCGGACGTGCTGCACGGCGTCGGCACCGGACTCGCCGACACCGAGATGCAGTTGCTGCTCACCCTCGTACGTACGGAGAAGGAGCGCGCGCGTTTCCTGCAGTACGCGCGGGCCGGCCGGGTCGACGGGGTGCTGCTGGTGTCCGTGCACGGCAGCGACCCGCTGCCGGACCTGCTCGCCGAGATGGGCCTGCCGACCGTGCTGAGCGGCCGGCGCTCGGCCGACGAGCCGGTGAGTTACGTCGACTCCGACAACGTCGGCGGCGCCCGCTCCGCCGTACGGCATCTCGCCGCGAGCGGGCGGCGGCGGATCGGCACGATCACCGGGCCGCTGGACATGTACGTGGCGCAGTGCCGGCTCGGCGGGTACCAGGAGGCCGTGGCGGGCACCGGGGGTGCGGCGGATCCGTCGTGGACGGCGCACGGGGACTTCACCGAGGAGAGCGGGCGGCGGGCGATGACGGAGCTGCTGGCGCGCCACCCGGACCTGGACGCGGTGTTCGCCGCGTCCGACGTGATGGCGGCGGGCGCGCTGCACTCACTGCGGGCGGCGGGGCGGCGGGTGCCGGAGGATGTGGCCGTCGTCGGTTTCGACGACTCCCCCATCGCGCGGCACACCGATCNNCGGCGCGCGTCGTCCTGAGCGGCTTCCTCGGAGCGGCGTCAGCGTGCTGTCAGGTCCGGGGCCGTCGAGTCGAGGTAGGTCGCGACCCAGACGAGCGGCGCGTTCCAGTTGATGGTGTTCTCCTTCGACCCCCAGGCGCTCGGCGCCGTACCGGGCCCGGCGTAGGACTTGGCGGCGGGGCGGCCGGTGGGGGTGACCGGGTCGTTGATGAGGGCGCTGTTCGGGCCGCCGGAGAGCCAGCCCTTGGGATACGGGGTCTTGGGGTACTGCCCCCAGGCGAGCCGGTCGTGCAGGTCGGTCTCGCGGTGGCGGCCGTAGCCGGTGACGTACGAGATGCGCATGGCGTTGGTGCCCAGCAGATAGTCCATGGCCCGGTGCATGGCCTTCAGATGGCGACGGTCGCGGCCGATGTCGTACGCGGTGCCGAGCAGCAGCATCCGGTTGACGACGGCGGAGTTGGAGCCCCACGGGTAGGCGTCGGCGCCGGGGAGCAGCGCCGGATATCCCTCGCGGCGCTGGGTGTCGACGAGTGCGTCGGCGGCGGTGCGCAGGTTCGCGCGCATCCGGGCGAGGTCGGCTGCGGGGAGTTCGTTCGGTACGGCGAGGAGGGAGAGGGTGCCGGCG
>NZ_MDCR01000148.1:303-491 GCF_001723055.1 Streptomyces niveus | reverse complement strand
GGAGCGGGGCATGGCGTTCTCGGCGGCGATGTCCTTGACCGGGAAGGCGCTCCAGGTGTGGTTGTGCACCTTGTGCGAGGCCAGACCGGCCTTGGGGAGCATGCCGGACATGAAGCGTGAGCCGTAGGCGACCTCGTCGAGGAGGTCGGGCACGCCGTTGGCCCGCTCGGGTACGGCGAGGCTGCCGT
>NZ_MDCR01000148.1:0-237 GCF_001723055.1 Streptomyces niveus | reverse complement strand
CCGCTCCTCCTGTCCTTCCTGCCGTCACTCTTGTCGCACCAGTTCTTGTAGCAGGGAACGGAGTTGTCGCCGGGATGCAGGGCGGCGTGCGCGTGGGCGGCGTACTGGAGGTGTTCGGCCTCGACCGGGGTGCCCATGCGGTGGAAGTAGAAGTACCCCATGGCCTCGCGCCCGAGGTCCGGGTAGAGGGGCTTGCGGCTGACGGTGAACGGCACGCTCGTGCCGACGCCCGCGACC
>NZ_MDCR01000147.1 GCF_001723055.1 Streptomyces niveus | reverse complement strand
GCGCCAGTGCGCGCGCAGCGTGGACACGGCACCGTCGAGGATCTCCCCCACGCCCAGGGGACGCAGCGGGATGACACCGGGCTTGGCCGCGAGGGGCGGCTGTCCCCAGCCGGGATACTGCCCGCCCGGGCCGGGGCCCGGGCTGCCGCCCCAGTTCGGTGCGGGCCTGGGAGCCGGGGGAACGGGGCCGGAGCCCGGGGCGCTGGGCGCGGACCACTGTCCGGGCGGCGGCTGGGTCTTGGACCACTTCGAGGGGGAGTCCGAGGGCGTGCCGGAGTCGTCGGCGGGCTGGGCGGGCCGGGGCACGCCGGCCTCCTGGCCGTCGGACGGGGCAGATCCGGGCGAGGCCCAGCCCGGAGTGTCGTTCACGGTCGTCCACCTCGTGGATTGGTTTCGGAGGCAGGCTCGGGGAGCCGGCGCTTCAACGGTGCCTGTCTGCGGAGCAGAGCGGGAGGCTGGCAGCCATCGTGCCACGCGTGGCCCGCCGGTGGGCGGGGTGCTCCATCTCCTTCTCGCCTTCATAGTCCGCGCGGTACCGGGCAGACTGGGCGGATGACTGATCAGTACGCACCATCCCCGCTCCCCGCCGAGCCGTCCATGTCTCCGGCACTGCGCTGGGACGAGCTGCCGGAAGGGCCCGTGCTGGTGCTCCTCGACCAGACGCGGCTGCCGGTCGAGGAGGCCGAACTCGTCTGCACCGACGTGCCGGCCCTGGTCCAGTCGATCCGGACACTCGCCGTGCGTGGGGCGCCGCTCCTGGGCATCGCCGGTGCGTACGGTGTCGCGCTCGCCGCCACCCGCGGATACGACGTGGACGAGGCCGCGGCGCTGCTGGCCAGTGCCCGGCCCACGGCGGTGAACCTCGGGTACGGGGTGCGGCGGGCGCTGGAGGTGCACCGGGCGGCCGTCGCCGGGGGCGCCGATCAGGAGCAGGCAGCCGCGGCGACGCTGGCGGAAGCCAGGAAGCTGCACCGGGAGGACGCCGTGGGCAGCGCCCGGATGGCGGCATCCGGGCTGGCTCTTCTCGACGAGTTGCTGCCGGGCGGAAGTCACCGGATCCTGACCCACTGCAACACCGGGGCGCTGGTCTCGGGCGGCGAGGGCACCGCGTTCGCCGTCGCGCTGTCGGCGCACCGGGCGGGGCGGCTCAGGCGGCTGTGGGTGGACGAGACACGCCCCCTGCTCCAGGGCGCGCGGCTGACGGCGTACGAGGCGGCTCGCAACGGGATGGCGTACACGCTGCTCACGGACAACGCCGCGGGGTCGCTGTTCGCGGCGGGCGAGGTGGACGCCGTGCTCATCGGCGCGGACCGGATCGCGGCGGACGGCTCGGTGGCGAACAAGGTGGGCAGCTATCCGCTCGCGGTGCAGGCCAAGTACCACCACGTGCCGTTCATCGTGGTCGCGCCCACCACGACGCTCGACCTGGACACGGCGGACGGCGCGTCGATCGAGGTGGAGCAGCGGCCGGGTCAGGAGGTGACCGAGCTCACGGCTCCGCAGGCGGCCGGGGCCGGGGTTGCGGTGGGCGGTGGTATGCCGGTCGCGCCGCTGGGGACGCAGGCGTACAACCCGGCCTTCGACGTGACACCGCCGGAGCTCGTGACGGCGCTGGTCACCGAGTACGGAGCGTTGTCGCCGGTGACCCGGGACGGGATCGCGGAGCTGTGCGCCCAGGCGCGGCAGGAGGTACGGGGCTGACGGGACAGCCGCGCGAGGAGTGGGGGGACGCGCTGTCGGGGTTCGCCGGGCGGGTGGCTCGCTATGGTTCCTGTCGAAGGAGCAGGTCAACGAGACAGGGTGTGGCATCTGTGGTTGACGTCAACAGCAACGAACCGCGACGGTCCACGAAGGACATCCGTCCACGTCGTCCCAGGTCAGTGAGCTGGATCACGCAAGTCTACGTAACGGAAATGAAAATGGGATGATGTCGATATGAAGGGACGCGTCCTTGTCGTCGATGACGACACCGCACTGGCCGAGATGCTCGGCATCGTGCTGCGAGGTGAAGGGTTCGAGCCGTCGTTCGTAGCGGACGGCGACAAGGCTCTCGCCGCTTTCCGTGAGGCCAAGCCGGATCTGGTGCTGCTGGATCTGATGCTGCCCGGCCGCGACGGTATCGAGGTGTGCCGGCTCATCAGGGCCGAGTCCGGTGTGCCGATCGTCATGCTGACGGCCAAGAGCGACACGGTCGACGTGGTGGTGGGGCTCGAGTCGGGCGCCGACGACTACATCGTCAAGCCGTTCAAGCCCAAGGAGCTGGTCGCCAGGATCAGGGCGCGGCTGCGCAGGTCCGAGGAGCCGGCTCCGGAGCAGCTGGCCATCGGCGATCTGGTCATCGACGTGGCCGGTCACTCCGTGAAGCGTGAGGGGCAGTCCATCGCCCTGACGCCGCTGGAGTTCGACCTGCTCGTCGCGCTGGCCCGCAAGCCGTGGCAGGTCTTCACCCGTGAGGTGCTGCTGGAGCAGGTGTGGGGCTACCGTCACGCGGCGGACACCCGCCTGGTCAACGTGCATGTTCAGCGGCTCCGCTCCAAGGTCGAGAAGGACCCGGAGCGCCCGGAGATCGTCGTGACCGTTCGCGGTGTCGGCTACAAGGCCGGACCGAGCTGAGATGTCCAGCGGCAGTGCTGCCCCGAAGCCCGGGGAGCCGGGAGTCCGTACGGGGCGGACTGCCGATCGGGCCCGTGGGGCCTCACGCGTCGGACGGCTGATGCGCCGTGGCCGGCTGCTCCAGGACGGGGCGGCGGGCAGCCCTGTGCTGCGTCTCGCCGTGCGCCTGCTCAGGCGGCCGGTGCTGCCGGCCGTGCGGCTGTGGCGGCGGAACATCCAGCTCAGGGTGGTCATCACCACCCTGCTGATGTCGCTGGGCGTGGTGCTGCTGCTGGGTCTGGTGGTGATCGGGCAGGTCCGTAACGGTCTGCTCGACGCCAAGGAGAAAGCGGCGCAGAGCCAGGCGGCCGGTGGGTTCACCGTCGCCAAGGAGAAGGCCGACGCGCCGGTCGAGCCGGGTGGCGAGGGCGGCTCGGGGGACGGCAGGTCGAGCCGTAACTCAGTCAACTGGCGCTCCGACCTGGTCGTACAGCTGGCCAGTGGCGGACAGAGCGCGTTCAACGTGGTGGCGCTGAGCGCCGACGCGAACGGTACGGGCTCCAGCAGTCGCTTCCCGCGCGCGTCCGGCGGTGTGGACCACATCGCGAGCGTTCCCGAGGATCTGCGCTCGGACGTCGCCAAGGGCACGGGGACGTTCCAGAAGTACACCCTGATCCAGTACACGGACGGCCGGGAGTCCGAGTCCGGGCTGGTGATCGGCAAGCGGCTGACCGATGTGGACGGCAACTCCTACGAGCTGTACTACCTGTTCCCGCTGACCCAGGAAGAACAGTCGCTCAATCTGGTCAAGGGCACGCTCGCCACGGCGGGGCTGTTCGTCGTCGTGCTGCTCGGGGCCATCGCCTGGCTGGTCGTACGGCAGGTCGTGACGCCCGTACGGATGGCCGCGGGGATCGCCGAGCGGTTGTCCACCGGCCGCCTCCAGGAACGTATGAAGGTCACCGGCGAGGACGACATCGCCCGGCTCGGCGAGGCCTTCAACAAGATGGCCCAGAGCCTTCACCTCAAGATCCAGCAGCTGGAGGAGCTCTCCAGGATGCAGCGCCGCTTCGTGTCGGACGTCTCGCACGAGCTGCGCACCCCGCTGACGACCGTCCGGATGGCCGCCGACGTCATCCACGAGGCCCGGGTCGACTTCGACCCCGTCACCGCGCGCTCGGCGGAGCTGCTGGGCGACCAGCTCGACCGTTTCGAGTCGCTGCTCTCGGATCTGCTGGAGATCAGCCGGTTCGACGCCGGCGCCGCGGCGCTGGAGGCCGAACCCATAGACCTCCGGGTGGTCGTACGACGTGTGATCGGCGGAGCCGAACCGCTCGCCGAGCGCAAGGGCACCCGGATCCGCGTCCTGGGCGACGAGCAGCCGGTCGTCGCCGAGGCCGACGCCCGCCGCGTGGAGCGGGTGCTGCGCAATCTGGTCGTCAACGCCGTCGAGCACGGCGAGGGGCGGGACGTGGTCGTGCGGATGGCGGTGGCGGGCGGCGCCGTCGCCGTGGCCGTACGCGACTACGGAGTGGGCCTCAAGCCCGGCGAGGCGACGAGGGTCTTCAACCGGTTCTGGCGGGCGGATCCGGCTCGGGCGCGAACCACCGGCGGCACGGGCCTCGGCCTGTCGATCGCCGTCGAGGACGCGCGTCTGCACGGCGGCTGGCTCCAGGCGTGGGGCGAGCCGGGCGGCGGGTCGCAGTTCCGGCTGACCCTGCCGCGTACCGCCGACGAGCCGCTGCGGGGCTCGCCGATACCGCTGGAGCCCGAGGACTCGCGGCGGGGCCGGGAGCGTTCCTCGCGAGGCGATGAGAAGGAGAGCGCCCACCGGCTGGCCAGCGTGCCTTCGCAGTCGGCGACGGGATCCTCGCTTCCGGTGCCGCCCAGGCCGCCGGTGCCACCACGCGCGGGCGCGGTCGACCCGACGGCGCTGCCGGGCAACGGCGCCCGGGTGGTGCCGCGTTCGACCGGCGAGCCCGTCGAACGGGACGCGGCCACCTCGTCGAGGTCGACGTCGTCAACTGCCGCCACGGTCGCGTCCGCGGCTCAGGCATCTGAGCGGGAGGACACAACTCGTGGGCGCTGACCGCCTTCGTCACGGCCGAGGGCGCGCGTGGCGCCTGCCCGTCGTATTCGGGTGCGGTGCCGTGCTGCTGGCCGGCTGTGCGTCGATCCCCAACAGCGGGGACGTCGAGCCGGTCAAGGCGTCGCCGCGCGGTGACTCCCAGGTGCGGGTCTATCCCGTCGCGCCCGCCGAGGGCGCCGATCCGAACGAGATCGTCGACGGTTTCCTGGAGGCGATGACCAGCGACGACCCCGACTTCGCGGTGGCCAGGAAGTATCTGTCGAAGCAGGCGTCGCAGAGCTGGCAGCCGGCGGACCGTACGACGGTACTGGCGGCGGCGCCCGACCCGGCCGACCCCCAGGGGCCTTCCGGTCCGGACGGCCCCGGCCTCACCTATCCGCTGTACGGCGAGCAGATCGCCGCGGTCGACGCCGGGCACGCGTACCAGCCGGTGGCGCCCGAGCCGTACAACGGCGCCATCCATCTCGTCCAGGAGAAGGTGCTGGACACCAAGGAATGGCGGATCGACGACCTCCCGCAGGGGCTGGTGCTCGGCGAGTCCGACTTCCAGCGCAACTACCGCGCGGTGAACAAGTACTACTTCGCCTCCGGGCAGGACTGGCTCGTCGCCGATCCCGTCTACATCCGGCAGCGCATAGACCCCGTGACACGGATGGATCCGGTCACGCAGGCGGTCAAGGTGCTCCTCGAAGGGCCGACGGACTGGATGCGGCCCGTGGTCGACTCGCCGTTCCCGACCGGTACGGAGCTCAAACGCGGCACCCGGACACTGGAGTTCGACGACCGCAACGCCCTGAAGGTGCCGCTCAACGCCAAGGTCGACAATGTCGGCCGGGAACAGTGCCGCAAGATGGCCGCGCAACTGCTCTTCACCCTCCGCGACTTGACCTCCACCCGAGGTGAACAGGTCGAGCTGCTGCGGCAGGACGGCTCCTCGCTGTGCGTGCTGAGCGGCGACCAGGCCGAGGAGTTCGCCGCCGACCGTACGTCGGGCAGCTCGGACAGTCCGTACTTCATCGACGCCAAGGGCCGGCTCTCGCAACTGTCGGCGAGCAGCAAGGAGCCGATCGATCCGGCGCGTGTGCCGGGCCCGTTCGGCGACGGCACCCTGCCGCTCGGGCAGGTCGCCGTGGCGCGGGACGAGAAGCACGCGGCGGGTGTCTCGCAGGACGGCAAGTCCCTGTACGCCGGATCCATCATCTCGGCGGGCGAGGTGGGCGACGCGCTCGTCGTCAGCGAGGCCGTGAAGAAGGAAGACCGGCTGTCGGCGCCCAGTTGGGACGGCAACGGCGATCTGTGGATAGCCGACCGCGACCCGAAGCACCCCCGGCTGCTGCGCCTCGCCGACGGCGCCGACGCGCCCCGCGCGGTCACGGTCGACGGACTCGGCGACGCGCGCATCGAGGCGCTGCGGGTCTCCGCCGACGGCGTACGGGTGGCGCTGCTGCTCTCCGAGGACGGACGTACGACCCTCCAGATCGGCCGCGTGGAGCGACGTGGACCCGCCACGGAGCAGACGGTGTCCGTGACGGAGCTGAAGGCCGTGGCGCCGCGTATGGAGACGGTGACGGCCGTGTCGTGGGCCGGCCCGAGCCGGCTCGTCGTGGTCGGTAAGGAGGAGGGCGGGGTGCAGCAGGTGAGCTACATCCAGACGGACGGTTCGACGTCGGCGGCCGGTGTGCTGCCGGGGCTGAACCAGGTCACCGGGATCGCCGCCGCGGACGACGAACAGCAGCCGCTGGTCGCCGACTCGGACGACGCGGGCATCGTGCGGCTGCCGACCGGCGCGAACTGGCAGACGATGGTGAAAGAGGGTTCGTCACCGGTCTATCCGGGCTGATCCGAAGGGCACGACGCAGGGCATGGCCCAGGGCCTGTCCCTCGGGGCGGGCCGGGTCGCGGGGGCGTGCTGTGCCGCGTGCACGTGCATTCGGGCCGGATCTGGATCCGGGTTATCCACAGGGGTGGCCGGGGGCGCGAGTCGTTGGCACAGTGGGTGACATGCGGGGGTGGTGGCGAGAAATCACCGGGCTGGTGCTGCCGGTCGCCTGCGGCGGCTGCGGGAGTCCCAGGACGCCGCTGTGCGACGCGTGCGGACGGGCGTTGTACGGGACGTGGCCGTGCCGGGTGAGACCTGTTCCCGAGCCCGTGGGGCTGCCGGTGGTGCATGCCGCCGCACCGTACGAGGACGCCGTACGAGCCGTGCTGCTGGCGCACAAGGAGCGTGGCGCGCTCGGGCTCGCCGCGCCCCTGGGCAGGGCGCTGGCCGGTGCCGTCCAGGCCGCCGTCCCGCCGGGTACGGGTGTCGGCCCGCTGATTCTGGTGCCGGTTCCCTCGACGCGGCGCGCCGTCGGTGCGCGCGGACACGACGCCGCCCGCCGGATCGCCCTGGCGGCGGCCGGGGAACTGCGGGGCACCGGGCGGTCGGCCCGGGTGATTCCGGTGCTGCGGCAGCGGCGTGCGGTGGCCGACCAGTCTGGCCTGGGCGCCCGTCAGAGGCTCGCCAATCTGGCCGGGGCTCTGGAGGTCGCCGTCGGTGGCACAGGGCTTCTGGAGGGCGGCAGGGTGGTGCTGGTGGACGATCTCATGACGACCGGCGCATCGCTCGCGGAGGCGTCACGCGCGATGCATGCCGCGATGAAACCGGGGTACCCCGGATTCATACAGGTGAGCGCGGCTGTGGTGGCCGCACCTCCGCTCTCTTTCGAAATAAACCGGAACTGATCGCGAGTTTGCTTCGTTGCAGGTGGTGAGGGTCATAAAACACCGGAACGGACGTACGCACTGGTAGCGGGTGCCGATACCCGGCCAAGAGAGCTATGTTCGGTTGTGAGGAAAAGCGAAAGCTGGAGCTCACTGATATGCAGCGGCGCGTTGGAGCGTTTTCCAGAACCTCGAAGTCAGAGGGAATGGGGATCTTGCCCACGGGGGAGGAGGAGGTGAAAGTCGCCAAGTCCGAGGCCTCGATGCCCATCGAGGTCGGGTGCAAGAGGGAGTAGCTCCGCAACGCGGCGGAGCGAATCCGGGAACGGAGTTCTGCGTGGACATCGTCGTCAAGGGCCGCAAGACAGAGGTACCCGAGCGGTTCCGTAAGCACGTGGCCGAGAAGCTGAAGCTGGAGAAGATCCAGAAGCTCGACGGCAAGGTGATCAGCCTCGACGTCGAGGTGTCCAAGGAGCACAACCCGCGTCAGGCGGACCGTTGTGACCGGGTGGAGATCACACTCCACTCCCGCGGTCCCGTCATCAGGGCGGAAGCCGCCGCCGCCGATCCGTACGCGGCGCTCGACCTGGCCACCGGCAAGCTGGAGGCGCGGCTGCGCAGGCAGCACGAGAAGCGCTTCAACCGCCGTGGCAACGGCAGGCTTTCGGCCGCCGAGGTCGTCGACGTCGTTCCTGGGGTCGCCCAGTTGAACGGCTCGGGCCCGGCCCCCGCGAGCGAATCGCCCAACGGCGTGCCCACCACCAGGATCGGCTCGCTCGAAGTGCAGGGCGAAGGACCGCTGGTGGTCCGCGAGAAGACGCACACCGCGGCTCTGATGACCCTCGACCAGGCGCTCTACGAGATGGAGTTGGTCGGACACGACTTCTATCTGTTCGTGGATTCCGAGACCAAGGAGCCGAGCGTCGTCTACCGACGGCACGCCTACGACTACGGCGTCATCCACCTGAGGACCGACCAACTGGCCGAGTCCGAGGCCGCGGGCGCGGGCGGCGCGCTCGGCGGCTGAGAAAACCGACCCCTCGGTGGTGCCCCCGCAGTGCCTGATCCGGCCGCGGGGGCACCACCGCGCGACTACTGGATCACCGCTCTGTCGGCCGGGCATGAAAGCATGGCCACGCACGTCAACCCCCGGTCCCCGACCAGGGGTTGGTGTAGCTCGCATGTACTTCGGCCCATGGCCTTCAGGGGGAGGAACGATGGCGGACAGCTTCGGGCCGGTGCAGCACGCGCGCGGTACCGGCGGTACGACCGGCGGCAGCGGACCCGACGGTGGCGCGGACCCGGACGACCCCGGCAAGGAACCGATCAGGGTCCTTGTCGTCGACGACCACGCCCTCTTCCGCCGGGGGCTGGAGATCGTCCTCGCCCAGGAGGAGGACATCCAGGTCGTCGGAGAGGCCGGAGACGGCGCGGAAGCCGTCGACAAGGCCGCCGACCTGCTCCCCGACATCGTGCTGATGGATGTCCGGATGCCCAAGCGCGGCGGCATCGAGGCCTGTACCTCCATCAAGGAGGTGGCCCCCAGTGCCAAGATCATCATGCTGACGATCAGCGACGAGGAGGCCGACCTCTACGACGCGATCAAGGCGGGCGCCACCGGCTATCTCCTCAAGGAGATCTCGACGGACGAGGTGGCCACCGCGATTCGCGCGGTCGCCGACGGGCAGTCACAGATCAGCCCTTCCATGGCTTCCAAGCTTCTGACCGAGTTCAAGTCGATGATTCAGCGCACCGACGAGCGCAGACTCGTGCCGGCGCCGAGGCTTACCGAGCGCGAGCTCGAAGTCCTCAAGCTGGTCGCCACGGGAATGAACAACCGTGATATCGCCAAGGAGTTGTTCATCTCCGAGAACACCGTGAAGAACCATGTCCGCAACATCCTGGAGAAGCTCCAGCTGCACTCCCGGATGGAGGCCGTGGTCTACGCGATGCGGGAGAAGATCCTCGAAATCAGATGACGGCCCGGGTCAGTGGCGCCGCCAACTCGGGGCGGTCGACGCGCTCGATCCGTACGGAGTCGCAGCCCACCCACTCGGCGGCCTCCCGCAGCGCCCGCGCCATCGGCTCGACGGCGGCGGGCGTGTCCAGCGACACCTGACGGGCCACGAGCGTGCTGCCCTCCCGTGCCGGGTCGACCCGGCCGAGCAGCTTCCCGCCCGACAGCAGGGGCATCGCGAAATACCCGTGGATCCGCTTGGGCTTGGGAACGTACGCCTCCAGGCGGTGGGTGAAGCCGAAGATCCGCTCCGTGCGGGCCCGCTCCCAGATGAGCGAGTCGAACGGTGAAAGCAGAGTCGTACGGTGCCGCCCACGCGGGACGCTCGCCAGCGCCTCCGGATCGGCCCAGGCGGGCTTCGCCCAGCCCTCGACCGTCACCGGCACCAGCCCCGAGTCCGCGATCACCGCGTCGACCTGCTCGCCCTTGATGCGGTGGTAGTCCCCGATGTCCGAGCGGGTGCCCACCCCGAGCGACTGGCCCGCGAGCCGCACGAGCCGGCGCAGGCACTCGGTGTCGTCCAGGTCGTCGTGCAGCACCTCGTCGGGGATGGCGCGCTCCGCGAGGTCGTACACCCGCTTCCAGCTGCGGCGCTCCGTGCAGACCACCTCGCCGTGCATCAGCGCCCGCTCGACCGCGACCTTGGCCTCGGACCAGTCCCACCACTCGCCGCCGTTCTTGGCGCCGCCCAACTCGGTGGCCGTGAGGGGGCCTTCGGCCCGCAGCTGCTTGATCACCGCGTCGTACGCCCCGTCCGACAGCTCGTGGTGCCAGTGCGGACGGGGCGTACGACGCGG
>NZ_MDCR01000146.1 GCF_001723055.1 Streptomyces niveus | reverse complement strand
GCGGCCCGTCCGGCGTTCGGTGTTCGGCGTGCGGCATGAGCTTCCGGGCGGCTCAGCTCTCGGCTGCGGCGCGCATGTCGCCCAGGTGGTGCACACGGACCATGTTCGTCGTGCCAGGGACACCGGGCGGGGAGCCGGCCGTGATGATCATGATGTCCGACTCGCTGTAGCGCTGGAGCTTCAGCAGCTCCGCGTCCACCAGATCGACCATCGCGTCCGTGGTGTCCACGTGCGGTACGACGAAGGACTCGACGCCCCAGCTCAGCGAGAGCTGGTTGCGCGTCGCCTCGTCCGACGTGAAGGCCAGGATCGGCTGACAGGTGCGATAGCGCGACAGCCGGCGGGCCGTGTCGCCGGACTGGGTGAAGGCGATCAGCGCCTTGCCGCCCAGGAAGTCCGCGATCTCGCAGGCCGCGCGCGCGACCGAACCGCCCTGCGTACGGGGCTTCTTGCCCGGTACGAGCGGCTGGAGCCCCTTGGACAACAGCTCCGTCTCGGCCGCGACGACGATCTTCGACATCGTCTTGACGGTCTCGATCGGATACGCGCCGACGGACGACTCCGCCGACAGCATGACCGCGTCGGCCCCGTCCAGGATCGCGTTCGCCACGTCGGACGCCTCGGCGCGCGTCGGACGGGAGTTGGTGATCATCGACTCCATCATCTGGGTCGCCACGATCACCGGCTTGGCGTTGCGGCGGCACAGCTCGATGAGGCGCTTCTGCACCATCGGGACCTTTTCGAGCGGGTACTCGACGGCCAGGTCGCCACGGGCCACCATGATGCTGTCGAACGCCGCGACGACGGCCTCCATGTTGGCGACGGCCTGCGGCTTCTCGACCTTCGCGATGACGGGGACCCGGCGGCCCTCCTCATCCATGATCTTGTGGACGTCGTTGATGTCGTCCGCGTCGCGCACGAAGGACAGCGCGATCATGTCGCAGCCCATCCGCAGGGCGAAGCGCAGGTCTTCGACGTCCTTCTCGGAGAGGGCCGGGACATTGACCGCCGTACCCGGCAGGTTGATGCCCTTGTGGTCGGAGATGACCCCGCCCTCGATGACCAGGGTCTTGACCCGCGGGCCCTCGACCTCGGTCACCCGCAGCTCGACGTTGCCGTCGTTGATCAGGACCTGGTCGCCCTTGGCGACGTCGCCGGGCAGGCCCTTGTAGGTGGTGCCGCAGATGCCCTTGTCCCCGGCGACATCCTCGGTGGTGATGACGAACTCGTCACCGCGCACCAGCTCGACGGGACCCTCGGCGAAGGTCTCGAGACGGATCTTCGGGCCCTGGAGGTCCACGAGCACGCCCACGGCCCGGCCGGTGGCCTCGGCCGCCCTGCGGACGCGGTGGTAACGCTCCTCGTGCTCGGGGTGGGACCCGTGGCTCATATTCAGTCGGGCCACGTTCATACCGGCCTCGATGAGCGATTTCAGCTGCTCGTACGAGTCGACGGCGGGGCCAAGTGTGCAGACAATTTTGGAACGGCGCATAAGGCGGATCCTATCGGTTTGTTTCGAGTCGGAATATTCCGTCTGGCGGAAAGTACAAATGGGCGGGGTGGCGCTCAGGCGTCGACCAGGCCGACCAACGCGAAAGTCTGGCGGGCGATCTCCATTTCCTCATCGGTCGGCACCACGGCGACGGCGACGCGCGCGTGTTCCGGCGATACGAGGCGCGGCTCGCCGGACCGTTCGGCGTTCAGCTCCGCGTCCACCACCAGCCCCAACTCCCCGAGCCCGGCGATCGCGGCGGCCCGCACCGGCGCCGCGTTCTCGCCGACGCCCGCGGTGAACACCACCGCGTCCACCCGGCCCAGCACCGCGTAATAGGCGCCGATGTACTTCTTCAGCCGATGGATGTAAATCTCGAAGGCCAGCGTCGCCGCGGCGTCGCCCGCGTCGACCCGGCGGCGGATCTCCCGCATGTCGTTGTCGCCGCAGAGCCCTGTCAGCCCGCTCTTCTTGTTCAGAAGTTCATCGATCTCGTCCGTGTCCATTCCGGCGACCCGCTCCAGATGGAAGACCACCGCCGGATCGATGTCTCCCGAGCGCGTACCCATCACCAGCCCCTCCAAGGGGGTCAGGCCCATCGACGTGTCCACACAGCGTCCGCCCGCGACGGCCGACGCCGACGCCCCGTTGCCCAGGTGCAGCACGATCAGATTCAGCTCCTCCGGCGCGCGGCCCAGCAGCTCGGCGGCCCGCCGGGAGACGTACGCGTGCGAGGTGCCGTGGAAGCCGTAGCGCCGGATCCGGTGCGCGTCGGCGGTCGCGACGTCGATCGCGTACCGGGCGGCGGACTCCGGCATCGTCGTATGGAACGCCGTGTCGAAGACCGCGACCTGCGGCAGGTCGGGGCGCAGGGCCCGCGCGGTCCGGATGCCGGTGATGTTGGCGGGGTTGTGCAGCGGCGCCAGCGGCACCAGTCGCTCGATCTCCGCGAGCACGGCGTCGTCGATCACCGTCGGGGCGCTGAACTCCGGCCCGCCGTGCACCACCCGGTGGCCGATCGCCGCCAGCTCGGGGGAGTCGAGACCGACGCCGTCGCGGGCCAGCTCGTCGGCGACGGCCTTCAGCGCCTCGTCGTGGTCCGCGATCGGCTCCGTACGCTCCCGCTCCCGCGCCTCGTCCCCGGACGGCGTGTGCACCAGCCGGGAGGCGCTCTCGCCGATCCGCTCGACGAGGCCGGCGGCCAGCCGGGCGCCGTCGCGCATGTCCAGCAGCTGGTACTTCACCGACGAGGAGCCGGAGTTGAGCACGAGGACTCGGGTGGCGTGCGAGGTCACGGGCGGATGCCTTTCGTCTTTCGTGGAAGTTGCGTCGCGGAGTTACGCGTCGTCGCCCTGCGCCTGTACGGCGGTGATCGCGACGGTGTTCACAATGTCCTGCACCAGGGCGCCGCGCGACAGGTCGTTCACCGGCTTGCGCAGCCCCTGCATCACCGGACCCACCGCCACCGCGCCCGCCGAACGCTGCACGGCCTTGTACGTGTTGTTGCCGGTGTTCAGGTCGGGGAAGACCAGCACCGTCGCGCGCCCCGCCACCTCCGACTCCGGCAGCTTCGTCGCGGCGACGCTCGGCTCCACGGCAGCGTCGTACTGGATCGGGCCCTCGATCCGCAGCTCGGGCCGCGCCGCGCGCACCAGCCGCGTCGCCTCGCGCACCTTGTCGACGTCCGCGCCGGAGCCGGAGGTCCCCGTCGAGTACGACAGCATCGCGATCCGCGGCTCCACCCCGAACCGGGCGGCGGTCGCGGCGGCCTGCACCGCGATGTCCGCGAGCTGCGCGGCGTCCGGGTCCGGGATGACGGCGCAGTCGCCGTACACGAGCACCTTGTCGGCCAGACACATGAAGAAGACGGACGAGACGCTGGACGACTCCGACTTGGTCTTGATGATCTCGAACGCCGGGCGGATCGTGGCCGCCGTGGAGTGCACCGAGCCCGACACCATGCCGTCGGCCAGGCCCGCGTCCACCATCAGCGTCCCGAAGTAGTTCACGTCCGCCACCACGTCGTACGCCAGCTCCACCGTCACACCCCGGTGCGCGCGCAACTGCGCGTAACGCTCGGCGAAGCGCTGCCGCAGCTCGTCCTTGGCCGGGTCGATGACCTGGGTGCCCGCCAGGTCGATACCGAGATCGGCGGCCTTCTTCACGATGACGTCGACGTCCCCGAGGAGCGTCAGGTCGCACACGTCACGGCGCAGCAGCACATCGGCCGCGCGCAGCACCCGCTCCTCCGTGCCCTCCGGCAGGACGACCCGGCGGCGTACGGCACGGGCCTGCTCCAGCAGGTCGTGCTCGAACATCATCGGCGTCACCCGGCCGCTGCGCGCCACCGACATCCGCGCCAGCAGGTCACCGGTGTCCACGTACCGCTCGAACAGGCCCAGCGCCGTCTCCGCCTTGCGCGGTGTGTCGGCGTTCAACTTCCCCTCCAGCGCGAAGAGCTGACCCGCGGTCGGGAAGGAACCGGCGGCCACCGAGATGACCGGGGTGCCGGGCGCGAGCTTGGCGGCGAGGGTCAGGACCGAGTCGGCGGGCCGCTCGTCCAGCGTCAGCAGGATGCCCGCGATGGGCGGGGTCCCCGCCGAGTGCGCGGCGAGCGCGCCCACCACCAGGTCCGCGCGGTCGCCCGGCGTCACCAGCAGACAGCCCGGCGTCAGCGCGCCCAACAGATTCGGCAGCATCGCGCCGCCGAAGACGAAGTCGAGCGCGTCGCGCGCCATCCCCGCGGCGTCGCCGAGCAGCACCGTGCCGCCCAGGGCGCGGGTGATCTGCGTGACGGTCGGGGCGGCCAGCGCCGCCTCGTCGGGGAGGGTGTAGCAGGGCACCGGCAGCTGCGCCCCGAGGTGGGCGTCGATCGCCTCGCGGTCCTCGGGGGCGACCCGGTTCACGACCATCGCGAGGACGTCGCAGCCGAGCCCGGCGTACGCCCGGTGTGCGTTACGGGCCTCGGCCTGTACGGAGTCGGCCGGCTGGCCCTTGCCGCCGACCACGGGTATGACGGACGCGCCGAACTCGTTGGCGAGGCGCGCGTTCAGCGACAGCTCGTCGGGCAGCTGGGTGCCGGCGAAGTCGGTACCGAGGACCAGCACGACCTCGTAGTCCCGCGTCACCTCGTGGAAGCGCCGGACGAGCTGCTGGACCAGCTCGTCCGTACCGCCGTCGGCCTGGATCGCGGCGGCCTGCGCGTAATGCAGGCCGTAGCCGGACGCCGGGTCCTGCGAGAGCCGGTAACGGGCTCGCAGCAGATCGAAGAGGCGGTCGGGGCCGCCCGCGTGCACCAGGGGGCGGAAGACGCCCACCCGATCCACCTGGCGGGTCAGCAGCTCCATGACCCCCAGTTCGACGACCTGCCGGCCGTCGCCGCGCTCGATCCCGGTCACGTACACGCTACGTGTCACCGCGTGCTCTCCTGTTCGACGAAGATGGTGGGCCGGTGCGGACCGGCGGCGGTCGGGCGGGGAGGGAAATTCCTGTTTCCGCCGTTAGGCCCGTTAGGGTGGCAAAGCCCTCTTGACAATACCTGTGGGGGTGGGTACGGCGCCTCCGCGACGAGGGGCTGCGGACCGCACCGGACCGCACCAGACCGCACCCCGAGCGAGCAGGAGACACAGCGCGATGCGTATCGGAGTTCTCACCGCAGGCGGCGACTGTCCCGGCCTGAACGCCGTGATCCGTTCGGTCGTCCACCGCGCGATGACCGGACACGGGGACGAGGTCATCGGCTTCGAGGACGGCTTCAAGGGCCTCCTCGACGGGCACTACCGCCCCCTCGACCTCGACTCCGTCAGCGGCATCCTCGCCCGCGGCGGCACGATCCTCGGCTCGGCCCGCCTGGAGCGCGGCCGGCTGCGGGAGGCGGCGGAGAGCGCGGACGAGTTGGGCCGCAAGTACGGCATCGACGCGCTGATCCCGATCGGCGGCGAGGGCACGCTCACGGCGGCCCGGATGCTCTCCGACGCGGGGATGCCGGTGGTGGGCGTACCGAAGACCATCGACAACGACATCTCGTCCACGGACCGCACCTTCGGCTTCGACACGGCGGTGATGGTCGCGACCGAGGCCATCGACCGGCTCAAGACCACGGCGGAGTCGCACCAGCGCGTCATGGTCGTCGAGGTCATGGGCCGGCACGCCGGCTGGATCGCGCTGGAGTCGGGCATGGCGGGCGGCGCGCACGGCATCTGTCTGCCGGAGCGGCCGTTCGAGGTGGACAGCATCGTGAAGATGGTCGAGGAGCGCTTCGCGCGCGGCAAGAAGTTCGCGGTCATCTGCGTCGCCGAGGGCGCGCACCCGGCCGAGGGCTCCATGCACTACGCGAAGGGCGAGATCGACCAGTTCGGCCACGAACGCTTCGAGGGCATCGGCAACCGCCTCGCGGGCGAGCTGGAGCGCCGCCTGGGCAAGGAGGCCAGGCCGGTCATCCTCGGCCACGTGCAGCGCGGGGGCACGCCGACGGCGTACGACAGGGTGCTGGCGACCCGCTTCGGCTGGCACGCGGTGGAGGCGGTCCACAACGGCGACTTCGGCAGGATGACGGCGCTGCACGGGACGCGGGTGGCGATGGTGCCACTGGCGGAGGCGGTCACCCGCCTGAAGACGGTCCCGGAGAACCGGATGTTCGAGGCGGAGTCGGTCTTCTAGGGCGTACGGGGCCGGGGCCCCGTACGCCGTACCCCCGGTGGCCCCGCCCCTACCCCTTCACCGCACCACCCAGCGCGAAGCCGCCGCCCAGCCGGCGCGAGATGAGGATGTACAGCAGCAGCACCGGCGTGGAGTAGAGGATCGAGAACGCCGCGAGCTGACCGTAGATCACCGACCCGTGGTTGCCGAAGAACGTGAAGATCGAGACGGACGCGGGCAGTTGGTCGGGCGACAGCAGCAGCATGAAGGGGACGAAGAAGTTCCCCCAGAGCTGGATGAACGTGTAGATCATCACGACCGTCATGCCCGGCCCCATCAGCGGCAGCACGATCCGCGTCAGCGTCTGGATCATCGACGCCCCGTCCGTCCACGCCGCCTCTTCGAGGACGGTCGGCACCCCGTCCATGAAGTTCTTCATCAGCCAGATGGAGAACGGCAGTTGGGACGTGGCGAGGAAGAGCGCCGTGCCGTACATCGTGTCGACCAGGTTGACCTGGACGAACAGTCCGTACACCGGGACCATGATCGCGGTGATCGGCAGACACGTCGTGAACAGGATGGTCAGCAGATACGGGCGGCTGAACCGCGAGCGGTAGCGCGACAGCGGGTACGCCGCCAGCGCCGCGCACGTCACCGTCAGCAGCGTCGCACTGCCGCACAGCAGCAGGCTGTTGAGCATCGGTGTGAACGTGATCTCGTCGGTCAGGACCGCCTGGAAGTTCTCCGTGGTCGGCGACGACGGCAGCCGTACGCGCAGATCCGCCTCCGCGTCGACCGACGACAGCAGCAGCCACAGCAGCGGCAGCAGGAACGCCGCCGTCACCACCGCCAGCGCGGCGTCCGAGGCGAGCCGGACCCGGGTGGCGCGCTTCATGCCGGCCCTGGCCACGGCCTTCGTACCGCCCCTCATCACACCTCCACCTTGAGCAGGCGTACGTAGACGACCGAGAACAGCGCGCCCACGATCAGCAGCAGCAGCGCGACCGCCGTGCCGTAACCGATCAGGCTCTTCAGGAACGCCTGGTCGTACATGAACACCGGCAGCGTCTGGCTCCGGGTGCCGGGACCGCCCCGTGTCATCGCCCAGATCAGTCCGAAGACGGACAGCGTGGAGAGCGTGTTGAGCATCAGATTGGTGCCGATGGAACGCCGGATCATCGGCAGCGTGATGTGCCACAGCCGCCGTACGCCGTTCGCGCCGTCGACCTCCGCCGCCTCCGTGATCTCCTTCGGGATCTCGGACAGGGCGGCCGAGTAGATCAGCATGGAGAACGCCGTGCCGCGCCACACGTTGGCGAACGACACCGCCAGGATCGGCAGGGTGAACAGCCAGTTCTGGGACGGCAGATGGAGCCAGTCCAGGACGGCGTTCAACGTCCCCTCGCGGCGGAAGAACGCGTACAGCAGGAACGCCGCGACGATCTCCGGCAGCACCCACGCGGCGATCACCACCGCGCCGGTGACGGTGCGCACCGGCCGGGAAGCGGCCCGCATCAGACCGGCCAGCGCCAGCCCGATCGTGTTCTGGCCGACGATCGACGACACGAAGGTGAAGACGAGCGTCAGCCAGACCGCGTTGCGGAAGTTGTCGTCGGAGAAGGCCCGGCGGAAGTTGTCCAGGCCGACGAAGTCGGAGGTGGACGAACCCGTCAACTGCGTGTTGGTGAAGGCGATCCAGACGCAGTAGCCGATCGGCCCGGCGAGGAACAGGAGCAGCAGCACGGTCGCCGGAGCGAGCGGCAGCCAGCGCAACGGCCTCGCCCCGCGCCCCGCCCCGCGGCCGTCGCGTTCGGTGCCTTTCGCGCCGCCGCCGGCCGGCGCCAGGGGCGGCTCGCCCACCGGGGCGCCGTCCGCCGTGCCGGTCACCGCGCTCACGACGCCCCCACCGTCGAGCTCACTTCTCGACCACCGCGCCCTCGGCGATCGTCTTCAGCTCTTCGTCGTACGCCTTCGCCGCGTCCGCCGCCGACGAGTCACCCGTCGTCACCGACTCCATCGCCTCACCGATGGCGGACGACACCTGGGGGTAAACCGGCAGCGCGGGGCGGTAGTTGGTCACCTCGACGAGCTTGGTGAAGAAGTCGACACCGGGCATCGACTTCAGATACCTCGGGTCGGCCGCCACATCCTTGCGGACGGCGATCTGCGCGCCGACCACGTCCCACTCGACGGCGTTCTCCTTCGTCTGCTGCGTCTTGATGAACTCGAAGGCCAGGTCGGGGTTCTGGGACTTCTGCGGAATCGACCACGCCCACCCGCCGGACATCGACACGCTGCCGGGCGCCTGCCCGTTCTGCGTCGGCATCGGGGCCTGGGCCAGCTCCGTGGTCCACCCGGACCACTCCTTGGGGCCCTTGTTGATCCAGTTCTGGCCCATCCAGGAGCCGTCGAGGGAGATCGCCAGCTTGCCCTCGGGGAAGAACTCGGTCGCCACGCGCGTACCGATGTTCGGGTCGAGCGCGTCGGAGACGTCCGGCCCCAACTTCTCGGAGTACACGGTCCGTACGAAGTCGAGCGCGTCCACGAAGCCCTTGCCGCCCGCCACCCACTTCTTCGACGCCGGGTCGTAGAGCGGGTCCGCGCCCGTGCCGTACAGCAGCATCTCGAAGCCCTGCATGACGGCGGCCTCGCCGGGGCCCTTGCCGGTGTAGACGTTGAGCGGGATCGCGTCCGGGACCTCGCGCTTGACCGTGCGCGCCGCGTCCAGGACCTCCGCCCAGTTCTTCGGCTGCCAGTCGGCGGGCAGGCCCGCCTCGGCGAAGATCTTCTTGTTGAACCAGAGGCCGCGGGTGTCGGTGCCGTCCGGGACGCCGTACGTCTTGCCGTCCTCCGCCTTCGCCGCCGACTTGGCCGTGTCGACGAACTGGTCCCAGTCGGCCCACTTGTCCAAGTACTCGTCCAGCGGGCGCAGATAGCCGGCCTTGATGTCGGAGTTGATGCGGAAGGTGTCCTCGTAGACCACGTCGGGCGCGGTCTTCGCGGAGCGCATCATCTGCTGCGCCTTGGTGGCGTAGTCGTTGTCCGGGGCCTGGATCGGGATCAGTTCGACCTTCTTGCCCGGATTCGCCTCCTCGAACTGCTTCTTGATGGACTCCAGATAGTTGTCCTTGAAACGGATCTTGTTGTCCGTCGATCTGTTGTAGGCCACCTTGACGGTGTCCGGATCGCTGCCGGACCCGCCGCCGCACGCGGTGAGCGCACCGGCGGCGAGGACCGTGACGAGGATGAGTGGGGCGGTGGGGCGCACGGGCACGACCTCCTCTTTCAGCCGCGTAGGGCTGCCCGGCGACCGTAGGTCTGCCCCAATCTCAAGGTCAATCCCCGTGCACCGCCCACTCGTTGCGCGCCCACTCGTCGCGCCCCCACTCGTTCCACGCTCACTCGTCGCGCGGCACCAGCGGGCGGACCTCGGCGGCCGTGAACCGTACGAAGCCCTCCGGGTCCGGTTCGTCGGCGGTCGGCTGGAGCACCACCGTGTCGGCCCCGGCCTCCGCCAGCGCCAGTACGGCCCCGGCGACGGTCTCGGCCGAACCCGCGACCCCGTACGGGCCGTCGGGCCCCCAGGTGTCGCCCAGGGTGTCCAACTCGGCGCGCAGCCGGGCCTCGGCGTCCGGTCCGGTCGCCGTGTGGAGGTAGACCACCACCGGGTGGTGGCCGGTGCGGCCCGCCGACTCCCGTCCCTGCGCGATGAGTTGGCGGGAGCGGCGTACCTCGTCGGGCGACGTGCCGCCGGTCAGGACCGTGCCGTCGGCGGCCTCACCCGTCAGCCGCATCGTGCGCGGCCCGGTCGCGCCGGCGAACACGGCGGGCGGCGCGGGCGTGGTGGACGGCGGCCAGTCGAGCGCGACGCCGTCCAGATTCACGTAACGCCCGTCCGTCGTCACCCGCTCGCCCGCCAACAGCGCGCGCAGCGCCACCAGATGCTCGCGCAGCAGCGTCACGGGCGACTCCACGCGCGAACCGGTCTGCCCCATCCAGTCCTGCACGCCGTGGCCGACGCCGATCACGGCCCGCCCCGGGAACAGCCGGTGGATGGTGGCGGCCTCCATGGCCGTCAGCGCGACGTTGCGCAGAGGTACGGGGAGCAGACCCACGCCGACCCGCAGCCGCTCCGTCCAGGCCAGGGCGGCGGCGATGCTCGCGATGCCGCTCTCCAGGAAGCAGTCCTCCCAGAGCCACAGCTCGTCGAGTCCGGCGTCCTCCGCGGTACGGGCGATGTCGCGGAGTCGTTCGGGGGGCAGTTGGGGGCGGAACACGGCGCCGAGAACAGTCATGAGGGACATTGTTCACGGCGGCGGGCTCCCACCACCAGTGGGTCGCTACCGCGTGGAGACGATCCACCGGTACTGCAACTCCGGGCGCCCCACCTGGCCGTACTGGGGGCTGCGGCCCGCCTGCCCGGCGCCCACCAGATGCTCCAGATAGCGGCGCGCGGTGATCCGGGAGATACCGAGCCCGGCCGCCGCCTCCGTCGCCGTCAGCCCCTCGCGCGCGTCGCGCAGGGCGCGCGTCACCGACTCCAGCGTCGGCCCGCTGAGGCCCTTGGGCAGCGACGCGGGCTGCGGCGCCCGCAGCGCGCCGAGCGCCCGGTCCACCTCGTCCTGCCCGCTTGCCTCGCCGGCGGCGGCGCGGAACTCGGCGTAACGGCTGAGGCGGTCGCGGAGCGTGGCGAAGGCGAAGGGTTTCAGTACGTACTGCACGACGCCCAGCGACACCCCTTCGCGTACGACGGTCAGATCGCGCGCCGATGTGACGGCGATGACGTCCGCGTGATGGCCGGCGGCCCGCAGACTGCGCAGCAGATGGAGCCCGTGCCCGTCCGGCAGATACAGGTCGAGGAGGATCAGGTCGATGTCCGTACGCTCCAGGAGCCGGCCGGCCTCGACCCGGGAGTGGGCGACCCCCGCCACCTCGAAGCCGGGCACGCGGCCCACGTACAGCTGATGGGCGTCGGCGGCGACGGGATCGTCCTCGACGACGAGCACGCGAATGGGGCGGGGTTCGCCGTCCGTGGTTCCGGTCATGATCCGCCGCGCTCCCCGCTGTCGGTCGTGGCACCGGCCATCGACTCCGCCCCGTCCTCTGCCCTGCCGCCCGCACCGTCGCCCCTGGCGGCCACCGGGTCCTTACCCGCCGCCGCCCCGTCACGCGCGCCCAGCGGCAGCCGTACGGTGAACTCCGCCCCGCCGGCCCGTCCCGGTGTCAGCTCCACCGTGCCGCGCGCCCGGTGCACCGCCTGCCGTACGAGCGCCAGACCGAGCCCCCGCTCGGCGCCCCGGGTCGACCAGCCGCGCCGGAACACCTCCTCCATGTCGCCGGGCGCGACGCCCGGCCCCGTGTCCCGTACGCGCAGCAGCAGCTCGCCGTCCTCGACCAGCGCGGTGACCGTGACCCGCGCGCCGTCCGAGCCCTGGGCGGCGTCCATCGCGTTGTCGATCAGATTGCCCAGCATCGTCACCAGCTCACGCGCGGCGAGCGACGGCGGGAGCACCCCGTCGTCTATCCGGCTGTCCTCGGCGAGCACCAGCTCCACGCCGCGCTCGTTCGCCTGCGCCGCCTTCCCCAGCAGCAGCGCCGCCAGCACCGGTTCGGCCACCGCGCCGACCACCCGGTCCGTGAGCACCTGCGCCAGTTCCAGCTCCGCCGTGGCGAACTCCACCGCCTCGTCGACCCGTCCCATCTCGATCAGCGACACCACCGTGTGCAGCCGGTTCGCCGCCTCGTGCGCCTGCGAGCGCAGCGCCTGGGTGAAGCCGCGTTCGGAGTCCAACTCGCCCGACAGTGCCTGGAGTTCGGTGTGGTCCCGGAGCGTGGCGACCGTACCGCGCCGCTCGCCGCCGATCACCGGGCGGGTGCTGACGACCACGATCCGGTCGGCCGTCATATGGACCTCGTCCACGCGCGGCTCGGAGGCGAGCAGCGCGCCGACGAGCGGGGCGGGCAGCCCCAGCTCGTCGATGTTGCGGCCCACGGCGCTGTCGTCCAGCCCGAGGAGCTCCTGCCCGCCGTCGTTGATCAGCGCGATCCTGCGCCGCCCGTCCAGCATCAGCAGCCCCTCGCGCACCGCGTGCAGCGCGGCCTCGTGGTAGTCGTGCATCCGGCTCAGCTCGCTCGCGTTCATCCCGTGGGTGTGCCGGCGCAGCCGCGCGTTGATCACGTACGTGCCCACCCCGCCGAGCACGAGGGCCCCGCCGGCCGCCAGCGCCAGGATCTTCACCTGCTCCTCCAGCTGGCTGGAGATCCGGTCCACGGTGATACCGACGCTGATCAGCCCGGTGATCCGCCCGTCGTCCTTGACCGGGGTCACGGCCCGGGTGGAGGGGCCGAGGGTGCCCGTGTAGGTCTCGGTGAAGGTCTTGCCGAGCAGCGCGGGCCCGGTGGTGCCGATGAAGGGCAGCCCGATCAGCTGGGGATCCGGATGCGTCCAGCGCGTCCCGTCCGGCTTCATGATCGTGACGAAGTCGACGCCGGTGTCCACCCGTACGTGCTCCGCGTAGGGCTGGAGCGCGGCGGACGGGTCGTCGGACCTGATGGCCTCCCGTACGGACGGGGAGTCGGCCATGGCGCGCGCCGTGGCCGTCACCTGGCGCTTGGCGGTCTCCTCGGCCTGTGCCCGGTCGGTGAAGTACGCGAACAGCGCACATCCGGCCACGACCGCCGCGACCAGCACGACCTGCATCGCGAAGAGCTGGCCCGCGAGGCTGCGGGGACGGGGTAGCTGCATGACACAAGTCTGCCTGGCCGAAATCGTATGAACGAAATGCACGTAAGGGTGACCGGCGTCACAGGCTGAGCCATAGTCGCCGGGACCCCCTCGGGACGGGAGGGTCACGTAGGGACAAACGAGTCAAGGAGGACCCGTGGCCGCTACTCGGGACCGTACCCATTATCTGTATCTGGCCGTGATCGCCGCGGTGATTCTCGGAATCACGGTCGGATTCGCTGCCCCGGGGGTGGCCGTCGAGCTGAAGCCCATCGGGACCGGCTTCGTCAACCTCATCAAGATGATGATCTCCCCGATCATCTTCTGCACCATCGTGCTGGGCGTCGGATCGGTCCGTAAGGCCGCCAAGGTCGGCGCGGTAGGCGGTCTGGCCCTCGGTTACTTCATGGTCATGTCGACCGTGGCGCTGGCCATCGGCCTCGTCGTCGGCAACATCCTGGAGCCGGGCGCCGGCCTGCACATCACCGACGCGACGGCCGACGCCGGCGCGGCGCAGGTGGCCGGCGACGCCGAGACCACCGCCGAATTCCTGGTCGGCATCATCCCGACCACGCTCGTCTCCGCCTTCACCGAGGGCGAGGTGCTCCAGACGCTGCTCGTGGCACTGCTGGCGGGCTTCGCGCTCCAGGCGATGGGCCGCACCGGCGAGCCGATCCTGCGCGGCATCGGGCACATCCAGCGCCTGGTCTTCCGCATCCTCGCGATGATCATGTGGGCTGCCCCGATCGGTGCCTTCGGCGCCATCGCGGCGGTGGTCGGCGAGACCGGCATGGACGCGCTGAAGTCGCTGGCCGTCATCATGATCGGCTTCTACGTCACCTGTGCGCTGTTCGTCTTCATCGTTCTCGGCCTGCTGCTCAAGCTCGTCACCGGCATCAACATCTTCTCGCTGCTGAAGTACCTGGCGCGCGAGTTCCTGCTGATCGTGTCCACCTCGTCGTCGGAGTCGGCGCTGCCGAGGCTGATCGCGAAGATGGAGCACCTGGGTGTCAGCAAGCCCGTCGTCGGTATCACCGTGCCGACCGGCTACTCCTTCAACCTCGACGGCACCGCGATCTACCTCACCATGGCGTCGCTGTTCATCGCCGAGGCGATGGGCAACCCGCTCGCCATCGGGGAGCAGATCGGCCTGCTGCTCTTCATGATCATCGCGTCGAAGGGCGCGGCGGGTGTCACCGGCGCCGGCCTGGCGACCCTGGCGGGCGGCCTCCAGTCGCACCGGCCCGAACTGGTCGACGGCGTCGGCCTGATCGTCGGCATCGACCGCTTCATGAGCGAGGCGCGCGCCCTGACGAACTTCGCGGGCAACGCGGTCGCCACGGTCCTCGTCGGTACGTGGACGAAGGAGATCGACCGGGCCAGGGTGGACGAGGTACTGGCCGGACGGATTCCGTTCGACGAGAAGACGCTGGTCGACGACCACGGGTCGGCCGGTGACTCGGACGCCGAGGCGGCGCCCAGCCTGACGAAGGACTCGGACGGCCCGTCGGACGTGCCGGAGCCGCGTGAGGAGAGCCCGGCGAAGGTCTGATCCGCCGGCCCAGGCCCGGGTCGGTGGTTGATCCCCCATCCCCCGACCCTGCGAAAGACCGGCCCGTACGGAGACGTCCGTACGGGCCGGTCACTTCTCCGCGGTGGGGTGCGGGCTCCGGGGCGGTGTCCCGGCGACGAGGGGCGGTACCCCGGCCGCGTCCAGCGCGGCGTCCACGCGGTCCAGCCGGCTCAGGGTGCGACGTACGAGAAGGGGCCGGCAGAGCTGCGCCACGCCCCCGAGCGGCAGCATGGCGCCGAGCAGGAACGCGCCGTCCAGGAAGCGCACGACGGCGAGTACCGCGAAGAGCGCACCCAGCACGACGTACAGGCGGCGGAACCTCTCCAGCCGGGCCGTCGGCAGGCGCTGCTTCGCCAGCAGACGGCGCATGGCCACTCGCTCGGCGGGGCGGGCGGGATCTGCTCCTGCCGCGCGCGCCGCGACAGGTCGCGCAGGCGCGCGTCCGGCAGGCCGATCTCGCGGGCGGTCGCGCGGCCGATGGACCGCGCCAGGATCACGCGGCCGGTCACCAGCAGGACCACCAGGACCAGCAGGGCCACGGCGGCGAGCGCGGTGTACGGCCCCTGGCTCGGCGCGCCCACCAAGACACCGCCGCCAGGAGTACGAGCACGAGCAGCGCGGCCAGGGGTGCGGGTCGTGCCCACCGCTGGGTGGTGTCGTCGACGCTCATACGGGGCGGTGTGCGCTGCCGAGGCCGGTGCGCGTGTCCGCCGGCGGGCCGGTGACGGCGCCCACGTCCTCGCCCCTGTCCTCGCCCTCGTCCGGGCCCGGTTTCGGGTCTGCGTCCAGGCGTTGCGTCAGCCGGGCGAACCGGTCGAAGAGGCGACGGCGGTTCCACATCGCCACCGGTACGAACGCCGCGCCGACGGCGAGGACGATGACCGCCGGGACCACCGCGCCGAGGGCCAGGAGAAGACCGGCGACCAGCGCGAGACACACCCCCATCACGGGGAAGGCCCACCGGCCGGCCGAGCGCAACTGCTCCTCACGCAGCCGTACCAGGACGGCCATGCTCCGGCGTTCCTCCGGATCCTCGGGCACGTCCTCCTTACGGATGCGCCGGTCGAGGTCGTGCACCCGGTCCGGGCCCAGGCCCAGCGCGCGACCGTCCTTGCGCTGGCGCCAGGCGACGAGCGCCCCGGCCACCGTCCCGTAGATCGCCCCGTTGACCAACGCGGGGAGCATGCCGCGGTCCTGGTCGAGCAGCAGGCGTACGCCCACCAGGACGATGAAGACCAGCGGACCCACCACCCACCAGCGGTTCAGCCACCGCTGCCAGGTGCGCGGTCCCTCGTGCGTGTGCGTCATCGCGATTCCCGTCGTCGGGCTTCGGAGCACATCCGGTGGATCTGCTCCCGGAGGTCGCGTGTACCCCCGTTCGACCGGTTCGCACGGCTACGGGCCCCACAAGTGGCATGAAGTGGGGCCCGTGTTGTGGCCTTCGGCCGGCTGCGACTCAACCGGCGCCGGGCGCCTCTCAGCCGTACGGGATCCGGACCACCGACTGGTTGCCGATGCCCAGCGTGCCGGCCCCGTTGCCGATGGCGTTCCACACCTCGATCCGGACCTTGCCGTTGACCAGGTCGCCGTGCGAACCGGTCGACGCCTTCAGGCCACCGGCCTGCGTGTAGTGCTCGAAGCCGGGTTGCGGGTCCGTCGCGAAGTAGTGGAACGTCTCCGTACGGTCCCAGGTGCCGTCGCCCGTACGGTCGTAACTCACCCTCACCTGCTGGCCGTTGGCCACCGTCGTACCGGAGTCGACGAAGAGGTCGAACTGCGTCGCGCCGCCGTTGTACGCGCGGGTGATCCCGCCCGAGGTGAAGACCTGCGGGTTGTACGGCGTCCCGTCGCGGTTGCCGCCGTCCGCCGACGCGACCGTGGCGTTGGCACCCGACGCCGCGGCGTCACCGAGGCCGCCGCCGGTACGGGCGTACAACTGCGAGGAGCCGGACGGCGGTGGATCGGTCGGGCCCGAGCCGCCGCGCGTCCACACCCCCACGTAGTCGACGAGCATCGGCCGCCCCGGCACGGTGGCCGGTGTCGGGGTCGGCCCGCCGAGCGCGTCGGGGAACGCGCCGCCGATCGCGACGTTGAGCAGGATGAAGTACCCCGCGTGCTGCGTCATGTTGTTCCACGTCGTCGCGTCCAGCTGGGCCTGGGTGACGGTGTGGTAGAGCTGGTCGTCCACGTACCAGCGCAGCGCGTTGGGTGAGCTGGAGCGGTCCCACTCGAAGCGGTACGTGTGGAAGGCCGACTGGCAACTCGATCCGGGGCAGGCGCGGTTGGCGCCGAGCCCGGTGGTCTCGTTGCAGGGGCCGCCCGGGTTGACGCCGCAGTGCAGCACCGCCCAGACGGAGTTGATCCCGTTGACGTTCTCCATGATGTCGAACTCGCCGATGGCGGGCCAGTTCCAGTAGTTGCCCCGGTAGGGCGCGCCGAGCGCCCAGAAGGCGGGCCAGTAGCCGGCCGCGGCGGCGCCGGTCACGTTCGGCATCTGAATGCGGCCCTCGATGCGCAGGGTGCCGCCGGCCGGTGCCTTGAAGTCGGCGCGCTTGGTCTCGACGCGCGCGGAGGTCCAGTTGCCCGCGCCGTCCCTGAGCGGGGTGATCTTCAGATTCCCGTTGCCGTCGAGGCTCAGATTCTGCGCGTTCGCGGTGTAGTTCTGGATCTCGCCGGTGCCCCAGTTGCCGGGACCGCCGGGATAGCCGTGCCCGGTGTCGACCTGCCAGTCTGCGGCGGACGGCGGCGCGCCGTTCGCCCCGTTGAAGTCGTCGCTCCACTGGAGGCTCCAGCCGGGCGCGGGCGGCACGTCGCCCCGTGCGGTACCGGCACTCGTCAGCCCGACGAACCCGGCGACGGCGACGGACATGGCCAGGAAGGCGGCGATCAGGGGGGTGCGGGGTCTGTTTCCGATGCGGCTCGTTCTCAAGGAACACCTCCGGTGTGGATGGTGCCGAGATATGTCTGCGAGACGGTGAGAGCGCTCTCACCTCTGTTGTGTAGATGAACCCGGAGGACCCGTCAATGTCACCGGCTCATTGATTTCCTGAAGCGTGGAGAGTGACGACACCCCGCGTGACGCCGGCCGGCGCCCGCAGATACGCGTACGCCTCCGCCGGTGTCTCCACTCTCGGCCATCAATCCTCCCGCCTCCCGGGCAGTGGTACGGCTCCGAGGGGCGTGCTCGCTCACCTCCCGGGCCGATTGCGGCCAGGCCGCCGCTCACGGCGCAGGTGTATCAGGCGCTTGACACAGTTGGTTCGGGTCGGCAGATTGTGTCAGAGCGCCGATACAGTTGACGATGCCTCGGGGAGGGGTGCCCGTATGTCTGATTCCCTTGGGGCGGTGAAGAGTTGGCGGAGTTGGGCCGACGCGCCCCTGCGCTGGGCCGGGCCGGTCGTCGGGGTCGGGATTGGGCGAGGGGTCACCTTCAGTTCCGATGCCGACGTCCATCTCCTCTACGCCATCCCCGTATTCGGGCTCTGCTCCGTCGCCGGTGTGCTCCTCGCCGATCTGGTCGTGCATCCGCGGCGGCGTGGGGTGCGGGAGGCGGTGGTGGTGCGGCGGCGGGTGCGGGATCAGATACCGCGGGCGCTTGCCGGGTCCCTCGTCGTGCAGGCCGTGCTTCTGGTGGCGCTGCTCGGGATCGCCGTCGGGACCGCGTCCGCCGACGGCGATCCCGAGCAGC
>NZ_MDCR01000145.1 GCF_001723055.1 Streptomyces niveus | reverse complement strand
CCGCCGTCCGTCAGCCGCCGGCCGCCCTGCCGGCAGGGCGTCCGGCGGCTGACGGACGGCGGCGCGCGGTACGCGCTGGACACCACGGGCTCCGGCCGGCTGATCAACGACGCGCTCCGGGCGCTGCGCCCGAGGGGCCGACTCGGTCTGGTGGCACGGCTCCACAGCGCGCTGCCGCTCGAACCGGGGACGCTGGACCGGGGCCGGCGGATCTCCCACATCTGCGAGGGCGACGCGGTGCCCGGCCTGCTGATCCCGCGGCTGACCGGACTGTGGCGGGCCGGGCTGTTCCCCTTCGACCAGCTGATCCGTACGTATCCGCTCGCCGACATCAACGAGGCCGAACGCGACTGCGACGAGGGCCTCGTGGTCAAGCCCGTCCTGATCCCGCGGGACGGTCCGGGCTGACCGCGCGGCGGCGGCCCACCCGATGCCTCGCCCGACTCGCCCAACTCGCCCGACTCTCGTGACTCGTACCGACGGAGGACGTATGACCGGCACAGTGCGGCAACACACCGGTGCGGAGGGCGTGGACGGGGGCGTCGGTCTGACGGCGCTCCTGGTCGCGGCGGCACGGGCGATCGAGACCCACCGCCACGACAGCCTGGCGCGGGACGTCTACGCGGAGCACTTCGTACGCGCCGCCCCGGCGTCCGCCCACTGGCCGGTCGCCCCGACGCAGGTCCCGGACGGGGACGCGAACCCGCTGTGGGGCCGTTTCGCCCGGTACTTCGGTCTGCGGACGCGGGTGCTGGACGACTTCCTGCTGCGGTCGGCGCACGAGGGCGGTGCCCGCCAAGTGGTGCTGTTCGGGGCGGGGTTGGACGCACGGGCGTTCCGCCTGGACTGGCCTCCCGGCTGTGTGGTCTACGAGATCGACCGGGAAGGCGTGCTGGCGTTCAAGCACCAGGTGCTCGGCGCGCTGTCGGCGACCCCGCGCGTGACACGCGTACCGATCCCGATCGACCTGCGCGCCGACTGGGCGGGAGCGCTGACGGACGCCGGTTTCGACCCGGCGGCGCCGAGCGTCTGGCTGGCCGAGGGGCTGCTGTTCTATCTGCCCCGTACCGCCGAGACGTATCTCATCGACATGGTGGACCGGATGAGCGCGCCGGGAAGCGCGCTGGCGTACGAGGTCAAGCTCGAAAGGGACTTGCAGGCATACCGCGACAGCCCGCTCTACGTCGCGACGAGGCGTCAGATCGGGATCGACCTGCTCACCCTGTTCGACGACGAGCCGCGGCCGGACTCCGCGGGCGCCCTGGCGAGCAGGGGCTGGTCCACCTCGGTCCGCACCCCCTTCGACTTCACCCACCACCACGGCCGCGGCCCGCTGCCGGAGCAGCGGAACGACGCGCTGGAGGGCAACCGCTGGGTGTTCGCGAACAAGTCCCGGCCGCGGTGACCGACTTGCGCCCGCGCTGTTCGTAGTCGGTCACCGTTCGGCACGGCGAGCGGTCTCCGGGTCGTACCGGGTCCGCGCGCGGCTACGCCGGTGGTGTCACAGCGGTGGGCAGCGCCGCCGCGTACGCGTCGTCCGGGTCGAGACGGCGCAGTTCCTCGGCGATCAGCTCGGCCGTGCTCCGTACGCGCAGGGCGAGGGTACGGGTCGGCTGACCGGTGATGGAGAGGGTCGCCGTCACGCCGACCGGGCGGTCGATGTGGATCTCGCCCGACCCGGTGTACAGCCGGACCCCTGTCACCACGGGCCCGTCGGTCTCCCGCCGCTCGACCGGTACGCGCAGGCGCTCGGTGAGCCAGCGGGCCAGCAACTCGGCGCTGGGGTTGCCGGGTTCGCTCTCCACCACCGCCGAGGTGACGGTGGCGCGGACCTGGTCGAGGGCGGCGGCCAGCATGGAACGCCACGGGGTGAGACGCGTCCAGGCCAGATCCGTGTCGCCGGGGGCGTAGGAGGCCGCACGGGCGGCGAGTTCCCGCAGCGGCTCGTCGACGGCGTGCATGTCGGTGATCCGGCGCTGGGCGAGCGCGCCCAGCGGGTCCTCGGCGGGCACCGCCGGCGCGTCGGCCGGCCACCAGACGACGACGGGCGCGTCCGGCAACAGCAGCGGCAGGACCACCGATTCGGCGTGGTCGACGGCTTCGTCGTACAACCGGAGCAGCACGGTCTCACCACTGCCGGCGTCGGCGCCGATACGGACCTCGGCGTCGACGCGGGCCTCGCCGCGGCGCCGGGAACCACGGGCCGGCCGCTTGATGACGGCCAGGATCCGGGAGGGGTGTTCACGGGAGGCCTCGGTCGCGGCCTTCACCGCGTCGTGTGCGTTCTCCTCGTCGGTGACGACGACGAGGGTGAGCACCATGCCGGAGCCGCCGCTGCCGTTGGCCCTGCCCTCGGTCAGCGCCTTGTTGATCCGGCCGGCCGTCGTGTGCGTGAGTTCGGTGATCACGGCCTGCGCCACCTCCGTCCGTCTCGTGCGAGCATCTCGTCGGCCTCGGTGGGGCCCCAGCCGCCCGAGGTGTACTGCGCGGGCCTGCCACGCGTCTCCCAGTACTCCTCGACCGGGTCGAGGATCCGCCAGGACTCCTCGACCTCCTCGGTACGCGGGAAGAGATTGGCGTCGCCGAGCAGGACGTCGAGGATCAGGCGCTCGTACGCCTCGGGGCTCTCCTCGGTGAAGGACTCGCC
The DNA here is from genome assembly GCF_001723055.1 of Streptomyces niveus. GTDB lineage: Bacteria > Actinomycetota > Actinomycetes > Streptomycetales > Streptomycetaceae > Streptomyces > Streptomyces niveus. The sequence continues at coordinate 28,319 of NZ_MDCR01000145.1, read as the reverse complement.
GTAGGCGAAGTCCATGGTCACGTCGCGGATCTCCATCGAGGTGCCCGGCACCTTCGAACCGAATCGGGTGGTCATGCCCTCGTCGGGCTGCACCCGTATGACCAGGACGTTCGTGCCGAGTTCCGCGGTGGCGGTCGAGTCGAACGGCGAGTGCGGGGCGCGCTGGAAGACCACCGCGATCTCCGTGACCCGGCGGCCCAGCCGCTTTCCGGTACGCAGGTAGAACGGCACGCCCGCCCACCGGCGGTTGTCCACCTCCAGCTTGACGGCCGCGTACGTGTCGGTCTTCGACGCGGGATCGATGCCGTCCTCCTGGAGGTAGCCGACGGCCTTCTCGCCGCCCTGCCAGCCGGCCGCGTACTGGCCGAACACGGTGTGCTCGCCGAGTTCCTCCGGCAGCCGCACCGACTTCAGGACCTTGAGCTTCTCGGTGAGCAACGACTCGGCGTCGAAGGCGAGGGGCTCCTCCATGGCGGTCAGGGCGAGGAGTTGGAGGAGGTGGTTCTGGATGACGTCACGCGCGGCGCCGATGCCGTCGTAGTAGCCGGCCCGGCCGCCGATGCCGATGTCCTCGGCCATCGTGATCTGCACGTGGTCGACGTACGACCGGTTCCAGACCGGCTCGTACATCTGGTTGGCGAAGCGCAGCGCCAGGATGTTCTGGACGGTCTCCTTGCCCAGGTAGTGGTCGATGCGGAACACCTGGTCCGGCTCGAACACCTCGTGCACGAGCGCGTTCAGCTCACGGGCGCTCCTCAGGTCGTGCCCGAAGGGCTTCTCGATCACCGCCCGCCGCCAGGATCCCTCGGGCGCGTCGGCCAGCCCGTGTTTCTTCAGCTGCCGGACGACCTTGGGGAAGAACTTCGGCGGCACGGACAGGTAGAAGGCGACGTTGCCGCCGGTGCCACGGGACGCGTCGAGCTCGTCGACGGTCTCCCGGAGCTTCTTGAACGCCTCGTCATCACCGAAGTCGCCCCGGACGAAACGCATGCCCTCGGCGAGCTGCTGCCAGGTCTCCTCCCGGAACTCCGTACGGGCGTGCTCGCGCACCGCGTCGTGGACCAGTTGTGCGAAGTCCTCGTCCTCGCGGTCCCGCCGGGCGAAACCGATGAGCGAGAAGCCCGGCGGCAGCAGCCCGCGGTTGGCGAGGTCGTACACGGCAGGCATCAGCTTCTTGCGGGACAGGTCACCGGTGACACCGAAGATGACCAGCCCCGACGGGCCCGCGATCCGCGGCAGCCGACGGTCGGACGCGCTGCGCAGCGGGTTCGTCCACCCGTCCGCCCCGGGCGTCGTGGTTGTGTCCGGCATCGCGTCAATCCCCTTTCCCGGCACGGCGCTTCGGTGCACTCGTGCTGTCAGTCATCAGCGCGTACGGCCGCGGGGCTTGAGCGGGGTCGCCGGCAGTGCGGGGGCGGGCAGCGGCGAGCCGTCGTAGCCGTGGACCGTCCCGAAACGGTCGCCCGACATCCAGGCCTCACGCCCCTCGGCGATCTCCTCCTGGGTCCGTCCGATGAGGTTCCACCACATGATGATCTTCTCCTCGAACGGCTCTCCCCCGATCAGCAGCAGCCCCGAGTCGCTGAGGGCGCGCAGCGGCAACTCGCCGCGTCCGGACCCCAGATAGAGCATGGAGCCGGGATCGAGGCGCACGCCGTCGACCTCCGTGACTCCGGACATCGTCAGCACGGCGTACTCGAAGTCCGGCTCCACCGGCAGCCGTACGTCCGCGCCTTCGGCGAGCGCGAGGTCCGCGCCGACCAGCGGCGTGTACGTCGTGCCCGGCGACACCGCGCCGTCCAGCTGGCCCAGGATGACGGTGGCCGTCAGCCCCGGTCCCGTGACGGCCGGGAGGTCTACGTGGTGCTCGAAGGAGGGCGCGGTGTGCCGGTGGGCGTCGGGCAGCGCGACCCACAACTGGGCGCCGTGCAGCAGCCGGGGATGGGGCACGGTGCTCTGCTCGGCGTGCGCGATGGCCCGCCCCGACGTCATCAGACCGAGCTGACGGGGACGCAGGACCTGCACGCTGCCGACGCTGTCGCGGTGCAGGATGTCGCCCTCGTGCAGCCAGCTCACCGTCTGCAGGCCCATGTGCGGGTGGGGCGGCGCCTGCATCCCGGACCCGTCGGCGATGTCGTCGGGCCCGTAGTGGTCGACGAAGCACCAGGCGCCCACCATGCGCCGCCCCAGATTCGGCAGCAGTCTGCGCACGACCGTGGTACCGAGGCTCGCCTCGCGGGGGTTCAGCAACTCCCTGACGGGCTGTCCTGACACATCGGCCCGGCCTCCGCATTCACGGAGACTGGGCAGGAGGTCGAGGTCACTCATGACGACTGCGTCCCTTCTGTCGCGGCGGGCCGGGATGCGGAGTTGGGCCGTCCCGGGCGTTCGGGCGCGGGCACGATGGGCATCTCGCCCCGTACCGCACGGGTGACGGGGGTCCGGTCGGCGATCTCCAGCAGCCGGGCGCGCCGGGCGTCGTCGAGGTCGCCCGTCAGCTCGATGCGCCGGGTGATGCGACCGGCCCGGTCGGGCCCTTTCTCGTACGCCAGACGCACCCGGACTTCGGACAGGGGCCACTGCTTGCGCTGGGCGTACATACGCAGGGTGATGACCGTGCAGGAGCCCAGGGCCGACAGCAGGAGGCCGACGGGGGTGGGCGCGGTGTCGGCCCCGCCGACGGACTCCGGCTCGTCGGCGGCCAGCGGGTGGCGGCCCGCGCGTATGTCGACCCGGTAGTCCGATCCGGTGCCGGTGGCGACGACGGCTGCGGCTCGTACGAAGCCGGGCTGCTCGGCAGCCGCCTGCTCGGCCTGCTCCGCCTGTGACACGATCCGCCTCACAGCCCGAACCGCGCCCGCTGCTCCTGTGGCACCAGGTCGGCGTAGTCCGGGTGCTTGCCGATCCAGCCACGGATGAAGGGGCAGAAGGGAAGCACCGCGAGCCCCTGCTCCCTGGCCGCGCCGAGGGCCCCGCGGGCGAGTACGCCGCCGAGGCCCCGGCCTGCGAACCGCGGATCGATCTCCGTATGGATGAAGGCGATCTCGTCCCGGTACCGGTGGTACTCGGTGAAGCCGGCGAGTTCGTCGCCGTCGAAGACTTCGTAACGCGATCGGCCGGGGTTGTCCGCCACGCGGGATTCCATCGCTCCTCCTAAGGAGGTCGTTGCGCCGTCGTCCCTCCGCACGAGGAGGAGGCTTTCGTGACAACACAACCATCAGGGTAGTTGATTGGTCAACCGTATGGTCAACGGGCGTCCGGGTAGGTGCCGTCTCCCAGATCAGGGTCCGGCAGCACGCCCGAGGGGTCGCGGAGGGCGACCCGGCGTCCGTCCAGGCGCAGTCGGCGCAGCCCTTCGAGTGACATGCGGCGGCCGAGATCGGAAAAGGAATGGACCTTGGTGACGTCCAGAACCACGTCGGCCGCGCCGTCCGATTCGGCCATCAGGTCCAACAGCTCGGAGGCGGCGGTGACTTGGACGTTGCCCTGGAGAGCGAAGGTGACCGTGCCCGGTGACTCGCTCACGTCCACGGCGTCGACGCGGCCCCGGTCGGCGGAGAACAGATGCATCCCCATGTCCTGCGAGAGCCGCTCGAAGGCGCGACGCCCTCTCTGGCTGTTGCCGAAGGAGTCCAGGCGCGGGGAGAAAGTACCGATGCCCACCCTGTCGGGCAGGACACCGACGATGCCCCCGGCGACGCCGCTCTTGGCGGGGATGCCCACGCGGGTGAGCCAGTCGCCCGCCGCGTCGTACATCCCGGCCGCGGCCATCACGGCCATGACGTGCCGGGCGACGGAGGGGTCCATCACCCGTTCGCCGGTGACGGGTTGGACACCTCCGGTGGCGAGCGTCGCGGCCATCACGGAGAGGTCCCGGACGCTGACGAGGATCGAGCACTGGCGTGTGTATCCCTCAACGACGGACGGCACGTCACCGTCGAGGATGCCGTAGGTGCGCAGCATGTAGGCGAGGGCGAGGTTACGGTGCGCGGAGCCGAGCTCCGAGGCGCAGACGCGCTCGTCGACCCGCAGATCCCGGCCCGCGAGGCGGGAGAAGAACGCCACGGCACGCTCGACACGGTCGTCCGGTCCGGCCTCCGCGCCGACCAGGAGCGAATGCGTGGTGATGGCACCGGCGTTGATCATGGGGTTCTTGGGCCGGTGGGTGCCCCCTTCGAGGGAGAGCTCGTTGAACGCCTCGCCGGACGGCTCGACCCCGACCGCGTCCAGGACCCGGTCGAGGCCACGGTCGATGATGGCGGCGGCATAGGCGAACGGCTTGGAGATCGACTGGATCGAGAACTCCGTGTCGGCGTCGCCGGCGGCGTAGGTGCGACCGAGCGTCGTGGTCAGCGCCATGCCGAAACGTTCCGGATCGGCTTCGGCCAGCTCGGGGATGTAGTCGGCGTTGGCGCCGCTGGTGTCGTCACGCAGGCTGTCGAGCACTTCGTCCAGGTAGTCGGGGACGGGAGTCTTCATGGGGGCAGGTCTTTCTGTCCGGCGGCTTCGATGCTCGCTCCGCCACCCCCGCTTTCGATGAAAGCGGGGGTGGCCGTTCCTGTCGCGGATCTGGTGGAACTGGTGGAACTGGTGGAACTAGCCGAGGAAGGAGCGCAGAGCCGAATTGACCTCGTCCGCGTGCGTCCAGAGCAACCCGTGCGGGGCGCCCTCGATCTCCACGTACCGCGCGTCCGGCAGGTCCCGCCGAAAGCGGCGGGCGGTGGCGTCGATGGGCAGGATCCTGTCGGCCGTGCCGTGCAGGATCAGCGCCGGCTTGCCGCTGGCGCGGACCGCTTCGACGTCGGCGCGGAAGTCTTCGATCCAGGCCGGGACGACCGCGTAGGCCGCCACGGGGGCACTCGACGTCGCCACGTTCCAGCTCGCGGTGACGGCCTCCTGGCTGATCCGGCCACCAAGGTTCTCGTCAAGGTTGTAGAAGTCCGAGAAGAACTGGGTGTACCAGGCGTACCGATCGCCTTTCGCCGCCGCCTCGATTCCGTCGAAGACCTTCCGCGGCACGCCCTCGGGGTTGTCGTCCCGGGCGACGAGGAACGGCTCCAGCGAGGCCAGGAACGCGAGCTTGGCGACCCTTTCATGCCCGAATCGCGATACGTAACGGGCGACTTCGCCGGTACCCATCGAGAAGCCCACCAGAACGACGTCGCGAAGGTCGAGCGTCTCCAGCACGGTGTTCAGGTCTGCGGCGAAGGTGTCGTAGTCGTACCCGGAGTTGACCTTCGAGGAGTTGCCGAAGCCCCGGCGGTCATAGGTGATGACGCGATGTCCGGCGTCCAGAAGAGCTCGCGTCTGGCGCTCCCAGCTGTGACCGTTCAGCGGATATCCGTGAATAAGAACGACGGGCCGCCCCTCGCCCTGATCCTCGTAGTACAGCTCGACCGGTGTGCTGTTCTCATTCCCTACGGTGATGTAACCCATGTGCTTTCCCTTCCTGTTCGCCGGGCGTCGTCAGGCCGGCGCCGTCTCACCGCAAGGCCCCGCGTGGTCGCAGTACGGCTGAAGCCGGCTCTGTCCGCACCCGCACAGGAGGGCCCTGGTCTCGGCCCGGGGGCCCTCCGGCGTGTCCACGCTCAACTCGCCGTGCACGACGAGCTGTCCGACGGAGTTGCGTGTGATCACCGTGGGCCGGTCCGGGGTCTCCGGCTCGCCGTCCACGAGTTCGTACCGCAGCGCACCCGACGGACAACGGCGCACCACCTCGGCCAGGCGCTCGGCGTCGGCGCTGTCGGGCCGGATCCACGGGCGCGCGGCGGTGTCGAAGACCTCGGGCAGGCCGTGGACGCACTCGGCGGCGTGCAAGCACCGCCGGGCCTCGAAGGTCACGGTGATCGACCGGCCCTCGTACGCCTTCTTCTCGGTTCGGCCGCTCATGCTGTTCAGTCGCTGACTCTGCTGCGGGACTGGTACAGCAGGTCCTGGTACTCGGGGTGCCGGGCGATCCACCCCGAGTAGAACGGACAGGTGGCCAGCACCCGCAGGTTCGCGGCACGCGCCTCGTCGAGCGAGGTGCGCACCAGCGCCGCCCCGACTCCCCTGCCCTCGTACTCCGGAGAGACCTCGGTGTGTACGAAGGCGACCAGTTCCTTGGTACGGATGTACTGCGCGACGCCCGCGACCTCGGCCTTTCCGTCGACCCGGGCCTCGTACCGCTTGGCTCCGGGAGCGTCGCTCACTTCCACCGCCATGTGTTGTCCTCCCTCAGGTCCTGCGCGTGAGTCTCGCCGCACAGTAACCCAATCCAGTTGACACATCAACTGAACTCGACCACGTAGGCGGCCACCCGATACGGACGGGAGCCGGCGCGGCAGCTGTGTCAGGCCTCTGTTCCGGCGGGCGTGGCCAGGAGCTGCGTCTCCCAGGCGTAGGCCACACCACTGGCGCCGCCGTGCTGCGCCAGGACCTCGACGACGCCCGGCACGGTCTTCTCGCGGGCATAGTCGCGCTGCCACTCGGACATCACGGCCATCCAGTTGATCGGGGTGACGCCCGCCTGGTTCATGCGCCGCACCGCCATGTCGTGGGCCTCCTTCGAGGCACCGCCCGACGCGTCGGTGACGACGAAGACGTCGAAGCCCTCGCCCGCCGCCTGTATCGCCGGCATGGCCACACAGACCTCCGTCCAGAGACCGGCGATGATCAGCTTCTTGCGCCCTGTCGCCTTGACGGCGTCCACGACGCGCTCGTCCTCCCAGGTGTTGACCCAGGTCCTGTTGATCGGCTTCTGCTCCGGGAACACATCCTGCAGCCCCTGGAGGAGAAGGCCGCCGCGCTCCTCCAGCACGGTCGTGAGAATCGTCGGTACGTCGAACACCTTGGCGGCCTTGGCGAGTCCGACGACGTTGTTGACGACCATCGTCGGCTCGTGGCTGTGCAGGTTGGCGAACTGGAACGGCTGGTGGTCGATCAGTACGAGAACGCTCTCCTCGGGCGTCAGCAGCGCGCCGAGGCCGGCCTTGTTCGCAGAGCTCATGGGATTCCCTCGCTGGAGTTTCGCGTCCACGGGCCTCAGACGGCGCGGCGACCGGCTGACGAACCCAAACCGTTTGGTTGACGCATCACCTACGATAGATATCGACCCTTGATGCGTCAACTAGCTCCGATGAATGGGGAACTGACGGTGAATCCGACGATCAGCCGAGAAGCGGCAAGCGGCAGAGAGCATGCCGGAGCCGGGGTGCGATCAAGTGCGGACGAAGACCGATCCGACCATGCGGATCGGGCGCGACAACACGCGCGCCAAGCCCGACGATTGACGGGTTGGCGACATTGCCCTACCGTGGCGGTTGATCCATCAACTAGAACTACGCACTCACGGGGCTACGAAGTCGTGGAATCTCTCAGACCGGTCGGTCGGACTGCGTCTCCATATGCGCGAGGACGCGGTTCGAGATCCGGGCGAGCGTGTCGAGTTCTTCCGGGGTGAGGGCGTCGATGAACAGCCGGCGGACGTGATCGACGTGTACGGGCGCGGCCTCTTCGATCGCCTTGTAGCCGGCCGGGGTGGCGACGATGAACGCGCCGCGTCCGTCATCGGGACACTCTTCCCTGGCTACCAGTCCCCGCGTCGTCATCCGCCGGACCTGGTGGGACATACGGCTCTTCTCCCACTCCACCGACTTGGCCAGGTCCAGAAAACGCATCCGCCCGCCGCCCCGTTCGGTGAGACTCGCCAGCACCAGGTAGTCCGAGGCGGACATGTGCGAGTCGGACTGAATCAGGCGCGACAGACGTCCGATGAGCGTCTCCTGCATGCGGATGAAGCTGTCCCAGGCAACCTTCTGCTCCGAGGTTAGCCAGCGAGGCGTTGCATTCATTGAGGGAGTGTAGCGAAAACGTTGACAGCTCATCTATCCCGCTGACGTGGCCGATTCCGGTCGATGCCCGGAATATCCCCGGGGGGTTCAGCAGGTCCGGAACACCAGGCGCGGAGCGCACGTTGGCCCCGGCATGACTGAACTTCGCGCCCTCGGCTCGTCCGGCCTTCTCGTTTCCCCCCTCTGCCTGGGTGGCAACGTCTTCGGCTGGACCGCCGACAAAGCACAGTCCTTCGCGGTGCTCGACAGCTACGTCGCCGCGGGCGGCAATTTCATCGACACCGCCGACTCGTACATGCACTACTTTCCCGAACAGGGCAACGAGCCTGGCCAGTCCGAGACCATCATCGGCGACTGGCTCGCCACCCGCCGCAATCGCGACGACGTCGTCATCGCGACCAAGGTCGGCGACCACCCGAAGTACATGGGGCTTGCGCCCGCCACGATCAAGGCCGCCGCCGAGGAGTCCCTGCGTCGGCTGCGTACCGACCACATCGACCTCTACTACACCCACTTCGACCGGGACGAATCCATCCCGGTGGACGAGATCGTCACCGCGCTCGACGACCTCGTGAAGGCGGGCAAGGTGCGCGCCATCGCGACCTCCAACATCAGTCCCGAACGGCTTTCCGCGTCACTGGCCTTCTCCGACCGGGAGGGCCTGGCGCGCTACGTGGCTCTGCAGCCACCGTACAACCTCGTCTCGCGCGACACCTACGAGGGTGCGCGGCGGGAGATCGTGGAGCGTGAAGGCCTGGCCTGCGTACCGTACTTCGCGCTCGCCTCCGGCTTCCTCACCGGCAAGTACCGCCCCGGCGAGAGCGTCGAGAACGTGCGCAACCTTCCCGGGCTCGCCGGTGGCTACGCGGACACCGATCGCGGCGTGAAGGTGCTCGACGCGTTGGAGCGGGTCGCGACGGCGCGGGAGGTGGAGCTGGCCACGGTGGCGCTGGCCTGGCTCGCGGAGCAGCCGACCGTGACCGCGCCGATCGCCTCCGCGCGCACCGTCGAGCAGTTGCCGGCGCTCTTCGCCGCACAGGACCTGCACCTGACGGACACCGAGCTGCGGACCCTGACGGCGGCCTCTTCCTGACCGGAGCTTGTACGAACGGAGAGCCCGGCGCCGGTTGCGGCATCGGCCCGGGCCATCCGGACTCCGCCGTGTTCGAACCCCGGCCGCACATCCGCCGAATGGCCCACGCCCCTTGATCGCGGAACTCCCGGGCGAGCAGGGGGCCAGCAGAAAGGCCCCGGCGTGTCCTCCACGCTTGGGGCCTTGGTCCGTGCATGCTGTTGTCGCAGGTGAAAACGTTTCGTCACCTGCGCCGCGCGGTGGGGCGGGTGGGACTCGAACCCACGGCCGACGGATTATGAGTCCGCTGCTCTAACCGGCTGAGCTACCGCCCCTAACGGCGCGTCGCGCACATTTGTGCGCGCCGTCTGCCGCAGCATAGCCGCTCATACGATCTCCTGCCTCGGATGGTCGGCATCGCCTGACCATGAGGACTTCGTCGCGCGCCGACCGGTTCCAGGGAACCCCGAAGATCACCCGGAAGACGTTCCTCGAACCGTTGACCCACGCTCCGCGCACCGCCGCGGACGGACACGGGCACAAGAAAGAGGACCCCGAGGGGTCCTCTTCCGTGCTTGCTCTCCCGGCTGGACTCGAACCAGCAACCCTCCGGTTAACAGCCGAATGCTCTGCCAATTGAGCTACAGGAGATCGCGCTCCCCCGACTGGACTCGAACCAGTAACCTGCCGGTTAACAGCCGGCTGCTCTGCCAATTGAGCTACAGGGGATTGCTGCGTATGCGTCGAACGCACCCACCCGGCTCTGCCGGGGCGGCGGACGTTCGCTGCGACACATACATTAGCGCAAGCAGGGGGGTGCTCCGCCAATCGGTATCCCGCCGGGTCACACTGGGTGATCTCGGGCCTGGTGGGTAGGCGGACGTCACGGCTCGAGGTCCGATGCCAACGAACTAACGAAGGGTGGCAGGCCATGCGGCGCCTCACGTTCATCGCGGGACTGGCTGTCGGTTATGTACTGGGTACCAGGGCCGGGCGAGAGCGCTACGAGCAGCTCAAGAAGTCGGCCAGCCGGATCTCGCAGAACCCGGCCGTGCGCAACGCCGCGGAGACGGCGGCGCTGTCCGGGCGTGAGTACGCGGGCAAGGCGTACCACTCGGTGAGCGACAAGGTCGGGGACAAGGTCCCGGGGTCCGTCGCCGACCGCGTCCGGTCGCTGCGCTCGCGGAACCACAACGGTGAGGACGACTGGGGGACCACCAACACCTGACCCGCGCCGCCGGGCGTCCGGCGGCCTGTCGGTCCCGGCAGCCGCCGTCGCCTCGCGAGTGCGGCAGAATCGTGCCATGGGAATAGTCGCCGGGTTGGACAGTTCGTCGGGTTCCACGCGCATCGTCGTGTGTGACGCGGACACGGGTGCCGTGCTGCGGCAGGGATACGCGGTACATCCCGTCGAGGCCAAGGCCACCGAGGTCGATCCGCAGGCCTGGCTGCTGTCGCTCGGCGAGGCCGCGGGCGGCGGGCTCCTGGAGGGTGTGGAGGCCATCGGCGTCTCCGCGCAGCAGCACGGGCTCGTGCCGCTGGACCGGTCCGGCAATCTCGTACGGCCCGCGCTGCTCGGCAACGACAAGCGCGCGCAGGTCGCCGCAGCCGATCTGATCGACGCGCTCGGCGGGCGGCAGGCCTGGGCCGAGGCCGTCGGATCGGTGCCGCAGTCCGGTCAGCCGGTGGCGAAGCTGCGCTGGCTGGCGCGGCACGAGCCGGAGGCGGCGGGGCGTACGGCGATGGTCCTCCAGCCGCACGACTGGCTGGTGTGGCAGTTGCTCGGCCGGCCCGCGCGGCGCACGACGGACCGGGGCGCGGCGTCCGGTTCCGGTTTCTGGTCGGCCCGTACGGGTGCGTACCGGCCGGATCTGATGGAGCTGGCGCTGGGCCACCAGGCGGCGCTGCCGGAGGTGCTCGGCCCCGCCGAGGCCGCCGGGACGACCCCCGAGGGCCTGCTGATCTCCGCGGGTACGGGCGAGACCATGGCCGCCGCCTTCGGGCTGGGGGTGGGGATCGGCGACGCGGTCGTGTCGCTGGGCGCCTCCGGGTCGGTGATGACCGTGCACCACGAGGCGCTGGCCGACCCGTCCGGGATGATCACGTCGTTCGCCGACGCCACGGGGATGCATCTGCCGGTCGTGCACACGCTCAACGCCGTACGGGCCCTGCGCGGCACGGCGGAGCTGCTGGGGACCGAGGACCTGGAGGCGCTGTCGGCGCTGGCGCTCAAGTCCACGCCCGGCGCGTCCGGTCTGGTGTTCCTGCCCTATCTGGAGGGCGAGAAGACGCCGCAACTGCCGCACACGGCGGGCACGTTGACCGGTCTGCGGCGGGAGTCGATGAAGCCGGAGCACCTGGCGCGGGCCGCGTTCGAGGGGATGCTCTGCTCGCTGGCCGACGCGATGGACGTGGTGCGCGGGCGCGGCGTCGAGGTGCGGCGGGTGTTCCTGCTCGGTGCGGCGGCCGGGCTGCCGGCCGTACAGGCGTCGGCGCCGGGGATCTTCGGGGCGCAGGTCGTCGTGCCCGAACCGGCGGAGTACGCGGCGCTGGGCGCGGCGCGGCAGGCCGCGTGGGCGCTGGGTGTCTCGAAGAACACACTGTCCCCGCACAGCCCGCCGGAGTGGCGGGGCGCGGCGGTGCAGGTCTTCGAGCCGGGCGAGGAGGCTGCGGTCGGCGCGGCGGTGCGCCAGCAGTACACGGCGGCGCGTGAGCAGATCCACCCGGGGGCGTTCGCGGCGGCGCCGGGGGCGTAAGGGCGGGACCGGAGGCGCGGGGCCGGGGCGTAGAGCGGGGCGCTGCGGTACGACAGTCGTTCTTGACCTGTCCTTTGTGGAAAACCTTTGGGTTCCGGCGGTCGTGGTGGCGCAGGATGGGGTCCGACCCCCGATCTTGCCGAGCCCGAGAGACAGCACGTGCTGCTACGACTACTCAGAACGCATCTGGTCCCCTACAAGAGAGCCATCGGCCTGCTGGTGGTGCTCCAGCTCCTCCAGACCTGCGCCAGCCTCTATCTGCCCACACTCAACGCCGACATCATCGACAACGGTGTCGTGAAGGGTGACACGGGCTACATCATCCAGTTCGGCGCTTTCATGATCGCCGTCAGCATCCTTCAGGTCATCGGCCAGATAGGCGCTGTCTACTACGGGGCGCGCACCGCCTCGGCCCTCGGCCGTGACGTGCGGGCCGCGATCTTCGACCGGGTGCAGAGCTTCTCCGCCCGTGAGGTCGGCCAGTTCGGGGCGCCGTCGCTGATCACCCGTACGACCAACGACGTCCAGCAGGTGCAGATGCTGGTGCTGATGTCGTTCACGCTGATGGTGTCCGCCCCGATCATGTGTGTCGGCGGCATCGTGATGGCGCTCGGCCAGGACGTGCCGCTGTCGGGGGTGCTGCTGGCCGTCGTACCGGTCCTCGGTGTCTCCGTGAGTCTGATCGTGAGGCGGATGCGCCCGCTGTTCCGCGCCATGCAGGAGCGGCTCGACACGGTGAACCGGGTGCTGCGCGAGCAGATCACCGGTAACCGCGTCATCCGGGCCTTCGTACGCGACGAGTACGAGAAGGGGCGGTTCAAGAAGGCCAACACCGACCTGACCGAGATGCAGTTGGCGACCGGCCGGCTGATGGCGCTGATGTTCCCGGTCGTGATGACGGTCGTGAACGTGTCGTCGGTCGCCGTCGTCTGGTTCGGCGCGCACCGCATCGACAGCGGCGGGATGCAGATCGGCGCGCTGACCGCGTTCCTCGCGTATCTGATGCAGATCGTGATGGCCGTGATGATGGCCACCTTCATGTTCATGATGGTGCCGCGTGCCGAGGTGTGCGCGGAGCGCATCGAGGAGGTGCTGGACACCAGGTCGAGTGTCGTGCCGCCGAAGATGCCGGTACGGGCGCTGCGCCGGCACGGTCATCTGGAGGTGCGGGGTGCGGAGTTCCGTTATCCGGGGGCCGAGGAGCCGGTGCTGCGGGAGGTGTCGCTGACCGCGCTGCCGGGCGAGACGACCGCCGTCATCGGCTCGACCGGCAGCGGCAAGTCGACCCTGCTGGGGCTGGTGCCCCGGCTGGTCGACGCGACCGCCGGCGAGGTGCTGGTGGACGGGGAGAACGTGCGCGGTCTCGACCCGGCCCTGCTGGCCAGGACGGTCGGTCTGGTGCCGCAGAAGCCGTATCTGTTCTCGGGGACGGTGGCGACGAATCTGCGGTACGGCAATCCGGACGCGACCGACGAGGAGCTGTGGCACGCGCTGGACGTCGCGCAGGCCAGGGAGTTCGTGACCGAGCTGGAGGGCGGGCTGAACGCGCCGATCTCGCAGGGCGGCACGAATGTCTCCGGCGGGCAGCGCCAGCGTCTGGCGATAGCGCGCACGCTGGTGCAGCGGCCGGAGATCTATCTGTTCGACGACTCGTTCTCCGCGCTCGACTACGCGACGGACGCGGCGCTGCGGGCCGCGCTGGGCCGGGAGACCGCCGAGGCGACGGTGGTGATCGTCGCCCAGCGGGTGGCGACCATCCGCGACGCCGACCGGATCATCGTCATGGACGAGGGCCGGGTGGTCGGTGAGGGCCGTCATCACGAGCTGATGGACGGGAACGAGACGTACCGGGAGATCGTGCTCTCCCAGCTGACCGAGGCGGAGGCGGCCTGATGAGCGGTCCTGGTGGACGCATGATGGCGGCCGGCGCGGGGGCTCCCGACCAGCGGTCGATGGACTTCAAGGGGTCCAGCAAGCGGCTGCTGCGGCAGCTGGCGCGGGAGAAGGTCACCCTGTGGTGGATGATCGCCGCGGGTGTGCTGAGCGTGGCGGCCTCGGTGGTCGGCCCGAAGATCCTCGGCGCGGCGACGGACCTGATCTTCGCGGGGGTCGTCGGCCGGCAGACGCCGGGGGGTGTCAGCAAGGAGGACACCGTCTCGCGGCTGCGGGAGGAGGGCGACAACGGGCTCGCCGATCTGCTCTCCGGGGTGGACTTCACACCGGGGCAGGGCATCGACTTCGACGCGGTCGGCCGGGTGCTGCTGGTGGCTCTGGCGGTGTACGTCGCGGCGGGGCTGCTGATGCTGGTCTCGACGCGGCTGTCGATCCGGGTCATCAACCTGACCATCTACCGGATGCGTGAGGACGTACAGGCCAAGCTGTCGCGGCTGCCGCTGTCGTACTTCGACCGGCAGCAGCGCGGCGAGGTGCTGAGCCGGGCGACGAACGACGTCGACAACATCTCGCAGACGCTCCAGCAGACGATGGGCCAGCTCATCAACTCACTGCTGACGATCGTCGGCGTGCTGGGGATGATGCTGTGGATCTCGCCGCTGCTGGCGCTGGTCGCGCTGGTGACGGTGCCGCTGTCGGTGCTGGTGGCGGCGAAGGTCGGCAAGCGCTCGCAGCCGCACTTCGTGCAGCAGTGGAAGTCCACGGGCACGCTGAACGCGCACGTCGAGGAGATGTACACCGGGCACGCCCTGGTGAAGGTCTTCGGGCGGCAGGACGAGTCGGCGCAGGCGTTCAAGGAGCAGAACGACGCGCTGTACGAGGCGGGCTTCAAGGCGCAGTTCAACAGCGGGATCATGCAGCCGCTGATGTTCTTCATCTCCAACATCAACTACGTGCTGGTGGCGGTCGTCGGCGGGCTGCGGGTCGCGTCGGGCACGCTGTCGATCGGTGATGTGCAGGCGTTCATCCAGTACTCGCGGCAGTTCTCGATGCCGCTGACGCAGGTGGCGTCGATGGCCAACCTCGTCCAGTCCGGGGTCGCGTCCGCCGAGCGGATCTTCGAACTGCTGGACGCGGACGAGCAGGAGAAGGACGCGCCGTCGGCGGAGCGACCGCACGAGCTGCGGGGACGGGTGGCGCTGGACAGCGTGGCGTTCCGCTACGAGCCGGACAAGCCGCTCATCGACGACCTGTCGCTGTCGGTGGAGCCCGGCCAGACGGTCGCGATCGTCGGCCCGACGGGCGCCGGCAAGACGACGCTCGTCAACCTGCTGATGCGGTTCTACGAGGTGACGGCCGGGCGGATCAGTCTGGACGACATCGACATCGCCACGATGTCGCGTGCGGACCTGCGGTCCCGAATAGGCATGGTCCTTCAGGACACCTGGCTGTTCGGCGGGACGATCGCGGAGAACATCGCGTACGGCGCGGCGCGCGAGGTCACCCGAGAGGAGATCGAGGAGGCGGCGCGGGCGGCGCACGCGGACCGGTTCATCCGGACGCTGCCCGACGGGTACGAGACGGTGATCGACGACGAGGGGTCGGGGGTCAGCGCGGGCGAGAAGCAGCTCATCACGATCGCGCGGGCGTTCCTGTCGGACCCGGTGATCCTGGTGCTGGACGAGGCGACCAGCTCGGTGGACACCCGTACGGAGGTGCTGATCCAGAAGGCGATGGCCCAACTGGCGCACGGGCGGACCAGTTTCGTGATCGCGCACCGGCTGTCCACGATCAGGGACGCGGATGTGATCCTGGTGATGGAGAACGGCGCGATCGTGGAACAGGGCACGCACGAGGAGCTGTTGGCGGCGTCGGGCGCGTACGCGCGGCTGTACGCGGCGCAGTTCGCGCAGGCGGTCGCGGAGGTGGACTAGAGCCAGTTCCTCCGGTGCCGGACGACCGCACGGGTGGTCGTCCGGCACGGGGGTGCGGCTCAGTCCAGATAGCCGCGCAGTTGGTCCGCGAACGCGTGGTCGCGGAGTTTGCTCAGGGTCTTGGACTCGATCTGCCGGATCCGCTCGCGTGTCACGCCGAAGATCCGGCCTATCTCCTCCAGGGTGCGCGGGCGGCCGTCCGCGAGGCCGTAGCGGAGCTGGACGACCTTGCGTTCGCGCTCGCCGAGGGTGGAGAGGACCGCCTCCAGATGCTCGCGGAGCAGCAGGAACGCGGCCGACTCCACGGGTGAGGCGGCGTCGCCGTCCTCGATCAGGTCCCCGAAGGCGACGTCGTCCTCCTCGCCGACCGGTGCGTGCAGCGAGACGGGTTCCTGGGCGAGCCGCAGGACCTCGCCGACCCGCTCGGGGGTCAGTTCCAGTTGGCCGGCGACCTCTTCGTGGGTGGGTTCGTAGCCGCGTTCCTGGAGCATGCGGCGCTGGACCCGGACGACGCGGTTGATCAGTTCGACCACATGGACGGGCACCCGGATCGTCCGGGCCTGGTCGGCGAGTGCGCGGGACATCGCCTGGCGGATCCACCACGTCGCGTACGTCGAGAACTTGTAGCCGCGCGCGTAGTCGAACTTCTCCACGGCCCGGATCAGGCCGAGGTTTCCCTCCTGGACGAGGTCGAGCATCGTCAGTCCGCGGCCGACGTAGCGCTTGGCGACGGAGACGACGAGCCGCAGATTCGCCTCGATCAGACGGCGTTTGGCCATCCGGCCGAGCACGACGAGCCGGTCGAGGTCGACGGCGAGCTGGGAGTCCAGGTCGGGTGTCGAGCCGAGCTTCTCCTCGGCGAAGAGTCCGGCCTCGACGCGGCGCGCGAGGTCCACCTCCTCGACGGCGGTGAGCAGCTTGATCCGTCCGATCTCCCGCAGATACTGCCGGAAGAGGTCGGAGGAGGGCCCGCCGCTGTCGGACTTGCCGCGCGTGCCGAGACGTTCCGGTATCTCGGGGATGTCGACCGGGTCCTCGGTGACGGTCTCCGGGACCGGCCCGGGGGGCGCCCCGGAAGTCGCCTCAGGGTGGTGCGCGGCACGGCTCTGCGGTGGAACCGCCGATGCCAGTTCGGTCTCGGTCAGGGTCTGGGTCTGCACGGGCGCGGCCTCCAGGGTGATCGCTGCCGGATCGGGGGCGTGCGGCAGCGGGACGTGGGCGGCCGGACCGCCGTCAGTCCCGTACACGATGAGCGGATCCGCGGGGGTGAGAGGTCCACCGTGGGTGGACCGGCCGCGCTCCGAGAACACAGGCACCGCTGCCCAGTGTGGCGTACGGCACAGGGCCGCCACGAGGGGTGTGCGGGGACTTTCTGAGTCCCGTGCGTAACCGGGCAGTTACCGAAGGATGTTTGAAACGGGGGGAGTTGGGGCCGGTGGGGCGGGAGTACGGGGAAACGAACCGGTCCGGCTAGAGGGCCGCGGCGCCGCTGTTGCGGAGGGACTGGCGGTACTGCTGGAGCACCCACAGCTCGTTCTGGACCGCCTGGTGGCGTTCGTGGTCCGCGCCCGTGCCCAGGCGGGCCAGGGTGCTCGTCACGTCGTGGATGCGCAGGTCGACCGCGCGCAGGCGGACGCGGACCAGCTGCTCCCCCGCGTACGCCTCGTCGATCGTCTTGCCGTGGAACACCTCCACCGCCAGCTCCGTGACCAGGGCGCGCACCGCGTCGTTCGGCGCGGCCTCGCGGACGCCCGCCAGATACTCCGGCGCGGACGCCATGCCCTGCTCGGCGCCGCCCGCGTCCTCGACGGCCCGGCGGACCGCCGCGTACGGCGGGGCGGTGAACTCGTCCACGCCGTACGCGTCGAACGCCGGGGAGACCAGCTCCGGGCGCTGGAGGGCGAGCTTCAGCAGCTCGCGCTCGGTGCGGTGGGCGGGGCTGCGGAGGTTGAGCGCGGGGCCGGAGAGCGCCGGGGACTGCCCGGAGTCGTACGAGGACGCGGCCGACGACGGGGACGACGACGAGGAGGAGGACGCCGGGCCGGCGGGGCCGCGACCGCCCCGGTCGCGCGCCCAACGCGCCATCTGTGCCACGCGCTTGACGACGAACTGGGTGTCCAGGATGCCGAGGATGCCGGCGAGCTGGACGGCGACCTCGTGCTGCGACGCGCCGTTCTTGATACGGGCCACGATGGGGCCCGCCTCGTCCAGCGCGGACGCGCGGCCCGCCGGGGTCTCCAGGTCGTACCGGGAGACGATCTGGCGGATCGCGAACTCGAAGAGCGGCGTGCGCGGTTCCACCAGGTCCTGGACCGCCGCGTCGCCCTTGTTGAGCCGCAGTTCGCACGGGTCCATGCCGTCGGGCGCGATCGCGATGTAGGTCTCGGCGGCGAACTTCTGGTCGTCCTCGAAGGCGCGCAGCGCGGCCTTCTGGCCGGCCGCGTCACCGTCGAAGGTGAAGATCACCCGTGCGCTGCCGTTGTCCATCAGGAGCCGGCGCAGGATCTTGATGTGGTCGGTGCCGAAGGCCGTGCCGCAGGTGGCGATGGCGGTGGTGATCCCGGCCAGATGGCAGGCCATCACGTCCGTGTACCCCTCGACCACCACCGCGCGGCTGGCCTTGGCGATGTCCTTCTTGGCGAGGTCGACGCCGTACAGGACCTGCGACTTCTTGTAGATCGCGGTGTCGGGGGTGTTCAGATACTTCGGCCCGTTGTCGTCGTCGCGCAGCTTGCGCGCGCCGAAGCCGACGACTTCGCCCGAGATGTCGCGGATCGGCCACATCAGCCGGCCCCGGAACCGGTCGATCGGTCCCCGGCGGCCGTCCTGGGAGAGCCCGGCGAGCAGCAGTTCCTTGTCGCTGAAGCCCTTCCCGCGCAGGAACCGGGTCAGATGGTCCCAGCCCGCCGGGCTGTAGCCGACCCCGAAATGCTCGGCCGCCGACTGGTCGAAGCCGCGCTCGGCGAGGAACTTCCGGCCGATCGCGGCCTCTTCGCCGCCGAGCTGCTCCACATAGAAATCGGCCGCCGCCTTGTGCGCCTCCACCAGCCGGATGCGCTCGCCGCGCTGGTGGGTGGGGTTGTACCCGCCTTCCTCGTACCGCAGGGTGATGCCCGCCTTGGCGGCGAGACGCTCGACCGTCTCGGAGAAGGAGAGATGGTCGATCTTCATCACGAAGGCGATGGTGTCCCCGCCCTCCTGGCAGCCGAAGCAGTGGAAGAGACCCTTGCTCGGACTGACCTGGAAGGACGGGGACTTCTCGTCGTGGAAGGGGCAGAGCCCCTTCATGTTGCCGCCGCCGGCCGGGCGCAGTTGCAGATACTCGGACACGACGGTGTCGATCGGGACCGCGTCCCGAACCACCTTCACGTCGTCATCGTTGATCCTGCCTGCCACGCGAGAATTCTACGGGGGCGCACCGACAGTCGCCGACGCCCGGTCGCCTGACCGGGTGCGCGGGCCGGTCAGGTGCCGAGCGTGTCCAGGGCCACCGTCGGGTCCGCGAGGGCGTCGAGGTCCTGCCGGGCGCCGGAGCGGATGAGCCGCTGGATGTCGCCGGTGACGTCCCACACGTTGACGTTCATGCCCGCGAGCACCCGGCGGTCCTTCAGCCAGAAGGCGATGAACTCCCGCTTGCCGGCGTCGCCGCGCACCACGACCTGGTCGTAACTGCCCGGCGGCGCCCAGCCCGAGTACTCCAGCCCCAGGTCGTACTGGTCGGAGAAGAAGTACGGCAGGCGGTCGTACGTCACGTCCTGGCCGAGCATCGAGCGGGCGGCGGCGGGGCCGCCGTTGAGCGCGTTGGCCCAGTGTTCGACGCGCAGCCGGTCCGTCGGCAGCTCGGTGCTGGGCAGCGAGAACGGGACGGAGGCCACGTCGCCCGCCGCGTAGATGTCCGGGTCGGAGGTGCGCAGGCCCAGGTCGACGGCGATGCCGCCGCCGCGCCCGCGGTCCACGAGGTCGAGACCGGCGGCCTCGGCGAGTCCCGTACGGGGCGCGGCGCCGATCGCGGCGAGCACGTCGTGCGCCAGGTGCTCCTCGCCGTCGTCCGTACGGACGGAGAGGACCATGCCGTCCTGGCCGACGATCTCGGTGAGCCGGGCGCCGAAGTGGAACCGTACGCCGTGCTCGCCG
Source organism: Streptomyces niveus (assembly GCF_001723055.1). GTDB lineage: Bacteria > Actinomycetota > Actinomycetes > Streptomycetales > Streptomycetaceae > Streptomyces > Streptomyces niveus. The sequence goes on along the minus strand of NZ_MDCR01000145.1, from coordinate 8,698 downwards.
TGCAGTTCGGTGAAGAGCTGTCCCAGCTCCGGGCCGATGACCTGGTGCAGGGGCGTGGGGTGCGGTTCGACGACGGTGACCTCGGCGCCGTAACCGCGCGCGGCGGCGGCGACCTCCAGGCCGATCCAGCCGGCGCCCGCGATGATCAGATGGCCGTTGTCGCGGCCGAGGGCGGACAGCACATGGCGCAGCCGGTCGCCGTGGGCGAGCCTGCGCAGATGGTGGACGCCCGCGAGGTCGGTGCCGGGGATGTCGAGGCGGCGGGGTTCGGAGCCGGTGGCGATGAGCAGCTTGTCGTAGCGCACGGAGCTGCCGTCGCCGAGGTGGACGCAGCGGGATTCGCGGTCGATCTCGGTGACCGTCTGGCCGAGGTGGAGCTCGACCTGGTGCTGGGCGTACCAGGCGGGTTCGTGGACGAAGACGCTGTCGCGCTCCTCCTTGCCGGTCAGGAAGCCCTTGGACAGCGGGGGGCGTTCGTAGGGGTGGTCTCCCTCGTCACCGATGACGATCACTCGGCCGGTGAATCCGTCGGAACGGAGGGTTTCCGCGGCCTTCGCCCCGGCCAGCCCACCCCCGACGATGACGAATGTCCGATGTGCGTCGACCACTTGATGCCTCCTCGTTACGCTGCCGCCATCTGTGAGCGTCCCGCACGGAGCGTGATGGCGAAAGGGGGGAGGCTCCACGGGCATGGTTCCGGCTTGATGTGGCTACCTTGCTACACGCGTCACCCCTGAGGCGGACGGCTCGACCGCTTTGGCCGTTGGCTGAATATGACGGGTGCGGCTCGGACAGTACGACGGCCGGTACGGCGGCGGTCAGGTGCGTCCTGTGAGCGCCGTGTGCAGGGACCGTGCCGCCGCGTCCGTGAGAGAGGCGATCTGGTCGACGATCACGCGCTTGCGGGCGCGGTCGTCCGGCGCCGTCTCGAAGAGCGCGCGGAACTGGGGGTCCAGGCCCTCGGGAGCGCGGGCCGTCAGGCTCCAGGCGAGTTCGGCGAGGACGATGCGCTGGTCCGCGCGGAGGGATTCCTGGTCGGCGCGCTGCATCACATAGCGGTGGGCGACGGCCTTCAGTACGGCGCATTCGTCGCGCGCCTCGCGCGGGACGACCAGGGAGGCGCCGTAGCGGGTGAGCCGTCCGGTGCCGTACTCGGCGCGGGTCGCGCCCTCGGCGGCGAGACAGAACCGGCCGATGAGCTGGCTGGTGGCGTCCTTGAGCCCGGCCTGGGCGACGGCCGTCCCGTCGTAGCCGTGCGGCCACCACTCCTCGGCCATGAGGCGGTCGAGCGCGGCGGCCAGCGCTCCCGGTTCGGTGTCGTGCGGTACGTAGCGGCCGATCGCGACCGCCCAGATCTCGTCCCGTTCGGCCGCGGAGCGCAGCGTCCTCGGGTCGAGGTGCCCGGCGTGCAGGCCGTCCTCGAAGTCGTGCACCGAATACGCGACGTCGTCGGCCCAGTCCATGACCTGGGCCTCGAAGCAGGTGCGGTTCGGCGGGGCGCCGCGCCTGGCCCATTCGAAGACCGGCAGGTCGTCCTCGTACACGCCGAACTTCACCGAGCCGGGGTCGGTGGGGTGCGCGCCCTGCGGCCAGGGGTACTTCGTCGCGGCGTCGAGGACGGCGCGGGTGAGGTTGAGGCCGACGCTGACGAGGCGGGCGCCCGCGCCGGTCTCCTCGTACGTCTCCACGGCCGCCTCGGCGCGCGGTGCGGTGAGCGCCGGGGACACCGAGTCGGCGCGGACGAAACGCTTCGGCTCGATGCGGGTGAGCAGGCGCAGCGACTGGGCGTTGCCCTCGAAGCCGCCGCAGTCCTTGGCGAAGTCGTTCAGCACCTGTTCGCCGTTGTGGCCGAACGGCGGGTGGCCCATGTCGTGCGAGAGGCACGCCGTCTCCACGAGGTCCGGGTCGCAGCCGAGCGCGGCGCCGAGTTCGCGGCCCACCTGGGCGCACTCCAGGGAGTGCGTCAGCCGGGTGCGTGGGCTGGCGTCCCACTCCCGGCTCTGCGAGCCGGGTGTCACGACCTGGGTCTTGCCCGCGAGCCGGCGCAGGGCAGAGGAGTGCAGGACGCGGGCGCGGTCGCGCTGGAAGGCGGTGCGGCCGGGGCGCTTGTCGGGTTCGGCCGAGAAACGCGCGGTGTCCGCCTCGTCGTAGGCGTGGTCGTCATGAGGTGCGGTGATGCCTTCCATGCGTCGAAGGTAACCGGGCCGGCGGCCCGGTGGTCCCGCTGCCGGACGTGACACTCGTCGTAACGGCGCAGCAGGAGGCGGGCCAGGTCCGGATGGTCGCCGAGCGGGGCGGCGGCGATCCAGGGCGCGTGGGCGGCCACGTCGGCGGCGGCGCGCGTCGCGAAGTGGCCGGGGGCGGTGAAGTACGACGCGAGCGCGATCCGGCTCCGGCCGCGCGCGGCGAGGTCGCGTACGGCGTCGGGGACGGTGGGCGCGGCGGCCGACGCGTACGCGGGGACGACGGGCACTCCGCCGAGCCGGGCGCTGAGCAGCGCGGCCGTGCGGCGGGTGGCCGCGGCCGACCGTGGGTCGCGCGAGCCGGCGGCGGCGAGGACGACGCCGGTGCCGGCCGCCCGGTGCGGCTCGTCGCGCCAGCCGGCCTCCACCAGGCGCGCGTGCAGCGTCCGGACCAGCAGCGGGTGCGGGCCGAGGGGCGCGGCGATCGTGGTGCGCAGCCGGGGCGCGGCGGCGGCCGCGGCCGGCAGGTCGTGGGTGATGTGGTGGCCGGGTCCGAGCAGCAGCGGTACGAGGACGGCCCGGCCGCCTCCCAGGGAGGCGAGCGTGTCGGTGAGGGACGGCTGCTCGATCTCGATGTGCCCGAGCCGGACGGTGAGCCGGGGCCGGTACCGCTGGACCCGGCGCAGCAGGGCCCGGACGGTGCGCAGGGCAGCGGGGTCACGGCTGCCGTGGGCGACGACGACGAGGGTGGGAGCAGGGGTGGGCGGCTCATCCATGGGCCGATCCTGCGGGGCGGACGTTGCCGGGTGGTTGCCGGGTGTGTCGTGAAGGTTTTCCAGGTGCTCACAGGCGGGAGGCGGTCGCGGCGAACTCTTCGGCGGCGCCGATCGTCCTACGGAGTACGTACGGATGATGGGGACTCATGTTCAAGCCGAAGATGCCGGGGATGGCCCAGCTGCGGAAGACGCGGCTGCGGAAGACGCGGCTGCCCTCCGTACGACTGTCGTCCCTGCGACCGCCCTCCGTACGGCTGCCGAGGACGCGGCGCGGGCAACGGCGCGCGGTGCAGGCCGTCATGGTCGGGTGCGTCCTGGCGCTGGTGCCCGCGACCTGGCTGTACACGACGGCCGACGCCCATGTCCGCGACCTCGCCGACGTACCCGCGCGGGAGGTCGTGGTCGTCTTCGGCGCCGGTCTGCGCGACGGCGCGCCGACCCCGTATCTGGCGCACCGGCTCGACGCCGCCGCCGAGCTGTACGAGGGCGGAAAGGTGAAGGTCGTGCTCGTCACCGGGGACAACAGCCGGGAGGAGTACGACGAACCGGACGCCATGCGGACGTATCTGACGGCGCGTGGGGTGCCGGACGAGCGGATAGTCAGCGACTTCGCGGGCTTCGACACGTGGGACAGCTGCGTCCGGGCGAAGAAGATCTTCGGGGTCGAGCGGGCGGTGCTGGTGACGCAGGGGTTCCATGTGCGGCGCGCGGTCGCGCTCTGCCGGGCGGCGGGCGTCGACTCGTACGGGGTCGGGGTCGCCGAACGGCGCGACGCGACCTGGTACTACGGCGGGGTCCGGGAGCTGGCGGCGGCGGGCAAGGCGGCGCTCGACGCGGTGACGCGGCCCGATCCGCACTTCCTGGGCCCGGTCGAGACGGGTGTCCGCGAGGCACTGGCGAAGTGACCGGGGTCGTACGGGACGCGCCTCACATCGGCGGGACGGGGCGCGGGAGGTCCGCGTGCCGGGGGCGTAACCGCGTACGGCCGGGGCCGTAACACCCGCCGCGCAGGCTGGTGCCATGACCGATGCCGCCGGTGACGACGCCGTTCCCACCCACTGCCCGTACTGCGCGCTGCAGTGCGGGATGAGTCTGCGGCGTACGGCGGACGACCCCGGCGTCGAGGTCGTCGAACGCCCGGAATTCCCCGTCAACCGGGGCGCGCTGTGCGGCAAGGGGCGTACGGCGGCGGCCGTGCTGTCCTCGCGGGTACGGCTGACCGGACCGCTCGTGCGGCGGTCGAAGGACGGCCCGCTCGAACCCGCCGGCTGGGACGAGGCGCTGGGCGCCGTCGCCGCCGGTCTGACGGCGGCGCGGGCGGGCCACGGGCCGGACGCGGTGGGTGTCTTCGGCGGGGGCGGGCTGACGAACGAGAAGGCGTACGCGCTCGGCAAGTTCGCCCGCGTCGTGCTCGGGACCTCGCAGATCGACTACAACGGGCGTTTCTGCATGTCGTCGGCCGCCGCCGGGCATCAGCGGGCGTTCGGGCTGGACCGGGGGATGCCGTTCCCGCTGGCGGACGTCGCGCGTACGGGGTGCGTCATCCTGGTCGGCTCGAACCTCGCCGAGACGATGCCGCCCGCGCTGCGGTATCTGACCGAACTGCGCGAGAACGGCGGCACGTTGATCGTCGTCGACCCGCGCAGGACCAGAACTGCCGAACAGGCGGACCTCCATCTGGCCCCCCGGCCCGGCACCGATCTGGCCCTGGCGCTGGGCCTGACGCACCTGGTGGTGGCGCGGGGCCGGACGGACGAGGAGTTCGTGCGGGAGCGGACGACCGGCTGGCCGGCCGCCAGGGCGGCGGTGATGGCGCACTGGCCGGAGCACGTCGAGCGCGTCACGGGCGTCCCGGTGCCCCAACTCCGGGAAGCGGTGCGGCTGTTCTGCGACGCGCCGACGGGCATGGTGCTCACGGCGCGCGGCCCCGAGCAGCAGTCCAAGGGCACCGACACCGTGGGCGCCTGGATCAACCTGTGTCTCGCGACGGGCCGCGCGGGCCGGCCGCTGTCCGGCTACGGCTGCCTCACCGGGCAGGGCAACGGCCAGGGCGGACGCGAACACGGGCAGAAGGCCGACCAGTTGCCCGGCTACCGCAAGCTGACCGACCCGGCCGCGCGGGAGCACGTGGCGCGGGTGTGGGGCGTGGCCCCGGACTCGCTGCCGGGTCCGGGGCGCAGCGCGTACGAACTGCTCGACGCGCTGGGCGGCGACGTCAGGGCGCTGCTGCTGATGGGCTCCAACCCGGTCGTCTCGGCGCCGCGCGCCGCGCACATCGAGGGGCGGCTGCGCTCGCTGGACTTCCTGGCGGTGGCGGACGTGGTGCTCTCGGAGACGGCGGCGCTGGCCGATGTCGTGCTGCCGGTGACGCAGTGGGCGGAGGAGACGGGCACGACGACGAGCCTGGAGGGCCGGGTCCTGCTGCGCCGCCGCGCGCTGACCCCGCCACCGGGCGTACGGACGGACCTCCAGCTGCTGCACGGCCTCGCCGCCCTGCTCGGGCACGAGAAGGGCTTCCCGCCGGACCCGGAGGAGGTCTTCGACGAACTGCGCCGGGCGTCGGCGGGCGGCCCCGCGGACTACTCGGGGATCACCTACCGGCGGATCGCGGCGGAGGACGGGGTGTTCTGGCCGTGCCCAAAGGAGGGCCACCCCGGCACGCCCCGGCTGTTCCTCGACCGGTTCGCGACGGAGGACGGGCGGGCCCGCTTCGTACCGGTGGTCCACCGCCCGGCCGGCGAGGAGACGGACGCGGAGTATCCGGTGCTGCTCACCACCGGGCGGGTGGTGGCGCAGTACCAGTCGGGGGCGCAGACGCGGCGGGTCGCGGAGCTGAACGAGGCCGCGCCGGGACCCTTCGTCGAGTTGCATCCCCGGCTCGCGGAGCGCGTCGGGGTGGCAGACGGCGAACTCCTGGCCGTGGTGTCTCGGCGGGGGCGGGCGGTGGCGCCCGCGCGGGTCACGGACGCGATCCGCGCGGACACCGTCTTCATGCCGTTCCACTGGCCGGGCGAGGGCCGGGCGAACAATCTGACCAACCCGGCGCTCGACCCGGTCTCCCGTATGCCGGAGTTCAAGGTGTGCGCGGTGCGCCTGGAGCGGGCGGGATGACGGGAAGCAGCAGGTACGAGGCGTGCTCGCCGCCCGTGTGGACGGTGGTCAGACCGTCGTACGTGCCCGCCACCCGGTCGCGGTCGTCGTTGTGCAGGAACGGTCCGCACCCGGTGAGGTCGTTCTTCAGGTTGGACAGCCGGGCGCTGGGGCCCGGGTAGACGTAGTCCTTGCCGCGTACCTGGAGCGCGATCCGGTACCCGGCCGGGACGACCAGACAGGTCGGCAGGATCTCGATGTCGAGCGCGTACACCTCCCCCGGCTCCAGCGGCTCGGCGCGCTCGTGCAGGTGGTACGGGCGGTGGGCGGTGGTCAGTTCGGGGTCGAGGCGGCGCCGCGAGGCCCGCAGCCAGCCCTGGGCGACGGGGGTGTGCGGGTCCAGCGCGCCCTGGAAGACGACCTCGTCGCCGTCCGGCGAGTAGACCCGTACGACGAGGAACAGGTCGGCGTCGGCGGTGCTGCTGGAGACATACAGCCTGGCCGCCAGCGGGCCGGTGATCTCGGTCTCCTCGGTGAGCGGCGGGGTGCTGAACTCCACGCCGTCGCCGAGGGCTTCGAACTGCGCCGTCGCCCCGGCGGCGGGCGCCTCCGTACGGAGGGAGGGGCCGGCCGCGTCCAGATGGAGTGCCGTCCACCGGGTGGACGGCAGCGGCCAGGCGTCCTCGCCGCGCTCCGTGAAGGTCGCGTCGACGTGCCGGATCTGGAGCTGTACGGCCGGGCGGTCCTCCCAGCCGTTGGGCTCGTCCTTCAGATAGCGGTCGAAGAACCTCTTTTGGAGGTCGACGCCGTAGTCGGTGTAGAACAGCGGCCAGTGCGCGTGTCCGTGCATCTCCAGCCACTTGGCGCCGGAAGCGGCCCGTACGAAGCCCTCGACGTTGCCGCGCAGGTGCAGTCCCTGGCCGCCCCAGTTGCCGCAGCTGAGGACGGGTACGTCGATGGCGTCCCAGTCGGCGGACCGGTCGCGGTGGTACGCGTCGAAGAACGGGTGCGCGGCGATGTCGGCGCCCAGGTCGGTGCGGTTCTCGGCCAGTTCGGCGGCGTCGAGCAGGTCGTCGCCGCAGATGAGCTGCCCCGTGTTCGGGTTGCGCCCGCCGCTCTCGCCGACGCCGTACTGGACGGTCTTGACCTGCATGTCGTACCAGTGGTCCCAGAAGGTGGAGCGGATGCCTCCTTGGTAGGAGCCGTCGCGGTAGAAGTCCGACGCGCCCTCCCACGGACAGATCGCGGCCAGGTGCGGGGGCCGCAGGGAGGCGACCTGCCACTGGTTCATCGCGTAGTAGGAGATGCCGTTGAGTCCGACGCGGCCGTTGCTCCAGTCGCGGGTGCCCGCCCATTCGACGCAGTCGTGGAAGTCGCGGGTCTCGCGCGGCGAGAACGGGTCGACGCGGCCGGGTGAGCGGCCGGTCCCCCGCGAGTCGACACGCACGCACGCGTAACCGTGCGGCACCCACTTCTCCGGGTCGACGACCTCCCAGTTCTGGTACGTGTTCGAGGTGCCGGTCACGGTGTCGGGATGGTCGCGCGCCATGGCCTCCCAGGCGCTGGGGTAGCCGCGTTCGAAGGGCAGGCCCTTGGCGTACGGGCCGTACGTCATGATCACCGGTACCGGTCCGCCGGTCGCCGGGCGGAAGACGTCCGCCCGCAGGACGATCCCGTCGTCCATCTCGACGGGCACGTCCCACTCGACCCGCATGCCGTGGACGATCTCGGTCCGGTACGGCCGTGCGTCGTCGTCGTGGTGGGGCATTTCTCGCTCCTCGCAACTGAGCTGTGGAATAAGGACGGTGGAGGGCCGCGCGCGTCAGCGGTTGACGTGCAGATGCCAGGGCGCGAGCCGGCGCAGCGCCGCCTCGGTCCCGGTGCGCGCGGCGATGCCGAGCACGGCCAGCACGAGGACGGCGACGAACGCGGCGTCCTGGTCGAACGAGCGGGCGTTGGTGAGGATGAACGTGCCGAGCCCCGGCAGGCTGGCCAGGAACTCCACCGCCACCGCGCCGACCAGCGCCCGGCCGACAGCGACCTGGACACCGGCGACGACGAACGGGAGGGTGGCGGGCAGCAGTACGTCGATCACCACCCGGGGCCGGGACAGCCGCAGCATCCGGGCGAGTTCGGACAGCTGGAGCGGGACGTTCCGGGCGCCGTCGCCCGTGCTGACCACGCACGGCAGGAGCGCCGAGAGGGCGATGACGGCGAGCCGCGTGTCGCCGGAGTAGCCGAGCCAGATCGTCGCCATCGGGACGATCGCGAGCATCGGCATGGCGTACAGACCGCTGATGTACGGCGAGGTGAGATGGCGCAGCCAGGGCACCCGTCCCACCGCGAGGCCGAGCGCGGTGCCCGCGACGCAGCCGATGAGCAGGCCGAGCAGCACGCCGCCGAGGGTCTCGCCCAGCGCCGTACCGAAGTCCGACGAGGTGAGGGTCGGCCAGGCGGCGCCGGCGACACCGGAGGGAGTGGGCAGATAGTCGGGCAGCCACAGCCGTACGGAGATCTCCCAGACGGCCAGGACGAGGGCGGCGACGGTCAGCTTCCCGAGGATGTCCGCGCGCCGGGAGAGGGGTCGGTCGGCGCGCGGACATCCTCGGGAAGCTGACCGTCGCCGCCCTCGTCCTGGCCGTCTGGGAG
>NZ_MDCR01000144.1 GCF_001723055.1 Streptomyces niveus | reverse complement strand
CCCTTGCCCCCGGCACCCCTTCGACGGTCGTGGACCTCAAGGGCGAGTCGCACTACGCCCGGACGATCGACGACCTTCCGCAGGTCTACCGCGACGTCATGGCCGCCTGGAACACCTGCCTGGAGGAGGGCGCCGACTTCTCCGACATGAACCGCGCCATGCGCGAGCGTGACGTGCCGCGCATCCGGGAGATCTGGGCGCGGCTGGTGGAGAAGCTCGACAACCAGACCTTCTACGGCTTCCTCTGCGACTCCGAGGCCTTCAAGTCCTTCCGGCACCGCGAGATCTTCGGCCAGGTCGGCTTCGGTACGGGCGGCTNNGCGAGCCGCGCGGCGCCGTGACCCGGCTGCACCGCACGGCGGGCAACCGGATCACCGTCACCGACGCATCGGGGGACATCCGGACCTACCGCGCCGCCGTCTTCACCGCGCAGTCCTGGCTGCTGCTTTCGAAGATCGACTGCTCCGACTCGCTCTTCCCGATCGACCACTGGACGGCGATGGAGCGTACCCACTACATGGAGTCGTCCAAGCTGTTCGTGCCGGTGGACCGGCCGTTCTGGCTGGACGAGGCCGTCGACGACCAGGGCAACCCGACCGGCCGCGACACGATGTCGATGACGCTCACCGACCGGATGACCCGCGGCACCTACCTGCTGGACAACGGGCCCGACAAGCCGGCCGTCATCTGTCTCTCGTACACCTGGTGCGACGACAGCCTGAAGTGGCTGCCGCTGTCGGCGAACGAGCGGATGGAGGTCATGCTGAAGTCGCTCGGCGAGATCTATCCGAAGGTGGACATCCGCAGCCATGTCATCGGCAGCCCGGTGACGGTCTCATGGGAGAACGAGCCCTATTTCATGGGCGCGTTCAAGGCGAACCTGCCGGGGCACTACCGCTACCAGCGCCGCCTGTTCACCCATTTCATGCAGGACCGGCTGCCCGCCGACAAGCGCGGGATCTTCCTGGCGGGCGACGACATCTCGTGGACCGCGGGGTGGGCGGAGGGCGCCGTACAGACCGCGCTCAACGCCGTGTGGGGTGTGCTGACACACTTCGGCGGCGCCACGGACGCGACGAATCCGGGGCCGGGCGACGTCTACGACGAGATCGCGCCGGTGGAGCTGCCCGAGGACTGAGCCGTACGGCCTCGGTCCTCCCCGTACCCTCAGTCCTTGCTGTCGTACGTCGACGTACCGGAGTCCAGCAGCGGTCCTTCGCCCTTCAGATGCGGCGGGGCGAAGGCGCGCAGCACGTGGTAGCCGACGATGACCACCAAGGTGCCGAGCGCGATGCCGCCGAGTTCGAAGCTGTCGGTGAACTTCAGGCTCACCCCGCCGACTCCGATGATGATGCCCGCGGCGGCCGGCACCAGATTCAGCGGATTACGCAGATCCACCCCGGCGTTGATCCAGATCTGCGCGCCGAGCAGACCGATCATGCCGTAGAGGATGACGGTGATCCCGCCCAGCACACCGCCGGGAATCGCCGCCACGACGGCGCCGAACTTCGGGCAGAGTCCGAAGAGCAGGGCGAAGCCGGCCGCCGCCCAGTACGCCGCCGTGGAGTACACCCGGGTCGCGGCCATCACGCCGATGTTCTCGGAGTACGTGGTGTTGGGCGGCCCGCCGACGGCGGTGGAGAGCATCGAGGCGGCGCCGTCGGCGGCGATCGCCGTGCCCAGCTTCCCGTCGAGCGAGTCACCGGTCATCTCGCCGACGGCCTTCACATGCCCCGCGTTCTCCGCGATCAGCGCGATCACGACCGGGAGCGCGACCAGGATCGCCGACCACTCGAAGCTCGGCCCGTGGAAGTCCGGCAGACCTATCCAGTCGGCCTTCCCGACCAGGGACAGATCCAGGCGCCAGTGGTCGACGGCCTCCGCGCCGCCCGCCGGTGAGTGGATCTTGCCGAAGACCCGGTCGAAGAGCCAGGAGACGCCGTAGCCGAAGAGCAGACCGAGGAAGATCGCGATACGCGACCAGAAGCCGCGCAGGCAGACCACGGCCAGCGCCGTGACCACCATCACCAGCAGCGCGGTCCACTGGTCCTGCGGCCAGTACGTCTTGGCGGAGACCGGCGCCAGATTGAACCCGATGAGCATCACGACCGCGCCCGTCACGACCGGCGGCATCGCGGCGTGGATGATGCGGGCGCCGAAGCGCCGTACCGCCAGCCCCGAGAGGAACAGCGCGACGGCGACGACGAACACCGCGCCGGTCACGGTGGCGCTGTCGCCGCCCGACGCCCGGATGGTGGCGGCGACCCCGACGAAGGAGAGCGAACAGCCGAGATAGCTCGGCACCTGGCCGCGCGTGGCCAGCAGGAAGATGACCGTCGCGACACCGGACATCATGATCGCGAGGTTGGGGTCGAGTCCCATCAGGACGGGCGCGACGAACGACGCGCCGAACATCGCCACCACGTGCTGGGCGCCGAGTCCGGCCGTACGGGGCCAGGAGAGCCGTTCGTCGGGGCGTACGACGGCGCCGGGCGCGGGCGTGCGCCCGTCGCCGTGCAGGGTCCAGCGCACACCGAGCTTCATCAGGATGGCTCCACTTCCGAATACGGGGCCGAAAAGATACCGGTCGAAAAGATCAGGTCATGGTATGGCCTGCGGTCCGGCGGTCTAGGCTCGCCTCCTCTGGAGGTTCTGCTACCTGAATCCGGTCCGGGGCATTGTCCGTTGGAGTCGGGATGCCTCTACGCTCACAGCTCGCATGGTCCTGTTCATGAACATCATTCACATACGTGATGGGAGTGCTGGATGCGGAGCAGAACCCGACGGCGTCTCGGCGCCCTGCTCGCCTCCTCGGCGGCCCTGGCCGCTGTCCTCGTACCCACGACCTCGTCGTCCGCCACGCCGGCAACCGCCGCCACCTACGCCAAGCCCGCCACGCCCGCCACGGTGGTGATCAACGGTGTGGGATCTCCCTACTGATGTCATAGCTCAGCACCGTGACCTGCTGACTTCAACTTGTCTCACGCCGATGGACCCGCCGCTTGTCTCACGGCGGGCGTCGCATCCTCAGCGTGGCCGTCCCCACGAGCGAGCATCACTGTGCTGCCGGCCACCGCGCTTCGTCAGTCCGCGGCGACCTCCATGTCCATGAGGGGGGCGTACTGCTGGCCGGCGTAGCAGTCGGTGTCGTGCAGGTCTCCCTGGACGGTCGGGCGGGGCAGGGACACCTTCACGGCGAGGGCCAGGGGATGGTTGACGACGAGGATCTGTTCGGGGTCGGCGTCGTAGAGCGCGGCGAACAGGTCCTTGTTGAGGAAGCCGGTGGCGACGAGCGCCTCGTAGGCACCTTGGTCGTGGCACATGAAGTCGAAGGTGAGGGTGAAGGGTCCGGCGTTCTTGGAGCGGACGAGGGAGCAGTAGTCGAGCAGGGTGGCCATGGGATCACAGCTCCTCGGTGGTGGTGCGGAAGAGCTCGGTGGGGGTGACGCCGGTGGCGACGTGGTTGAGGGTGAAGCGGTACAGGGGGCCGCGGTCCATCTCGGGCGGGGAGTAGGGATAGGCGAGCGTGGAGACCAGGCCGTCGTACTCGGCGATCGGCAGGTGGCTGCTGGCGTGGGCGACGAAGGTGGCGATGGCGTGGGCGGTGTCCTGGTCGGGTGCGGTGACGGTGATGAGGACGCCGAGTTCGCGGGGCGTGAGCGGGTCGGGTTCGTGGCCGGCGAGGACGGCGCCGTTGCCGTAGAGGCGGTAGTCGATGTCGATGTCGGAGGGGTCGACGTGGCCGTCGAACACGTCGAGGATCTTGGCGTCGAAGTACTGCTTGGCCATCGGCAGGAGCTTGGGCAGGGTGTCGATGACGACGCGGTCGCGGACGCCGCCGATGATGACGGTCTGGTGGCCGACGAGTTCGGCCCCTTCGAGCTTGTTGGTGTAGCCGTCGGCGGGAAGGTAGCGAGCACCGCGCACGCGGACGGTCTGGTCGTCGACCGTCTCGTACGTGGCGTCGGTGGTGTCCAGTACGCCGGAGGGCTCGGCGATGTGGAACGGGTCGGCGTTCTCGTACAGGGTGTGCGCGGCGACCGACCGTGGGGTGAGGCGGCTGCCGGCGGCCAGGGTGGTGACGTCGAAGTGGTCGTCGCGCAGTGTGACGAGGAGTCCGTTCGCGGAGGGCGGGATCGCGCAGGCAGCGCCGCATTCGATGGTCTTGGCCATGTGCCAGGTCAGGCCCGGATCGGATCCGCGCAGGTGGGGCAGGGCGGCGAACAGGGCGGTGTCGCTGGCCCGTCCGGCGAGGATGACGTCGCAGCCGGCATCGAGGGCTTCCTGGATGGGTTCGACGCCCATCATCGCGACGGTGTGGCTGCGTTCGAACAAGTCCCGGTCGATTGCGGGCGCGTTGGCCAGCGGCCGGATCCTGCCGGCGTCGTGGAGGTGCTGGAGGCGGTCGGCGGGCTGGTCGGAGTAGATCAGGCCGAGCCTGAAGTGCAGGTTCTCCTCGGCGGCGAGCGTACGCGTGATGTCGGCGACCCAGTCGACTCCGGTGTCGCGGCCGGAGGTGCCGCAGGAGCCGATGATCAGCGGGACGCCGATCCGGTCACGTGCTTTGAGGAGCAGGCGCAGGTCGCGGGTGACGGCCTGTGCGGAGAGCTTCGGGGTGCCGGAGCCGAGGGCGGCGGGGCCGGAGTCGGTGGAGCCGGCGTCGCAGGCGATCACGTCCGGGCGGGCGGCGACGCCGCGTTCGAAGGCGTCGGCGTCGAATCCGGCGCCGAGGGCGCCTGTGGGGGCCAGGATGCGCAGTTCCATGGGTGGTGCCTTTCGAGGCGCGTTGTGGAGCAGAGTGTCGAAGAGTCAGGCGGTTGCGCGGTCGGGGGCGTGGCGGGCCAGGCGGGTGAAGACGGCGAAGGTGACGCAGGCGAAGACGGCGGCGTTCAGCAGCATGTAGCGCCAGCTGGTGAAGTCGATCGTGGTGCCGAGGATGGCCGGACCGAGGGCCATGCCGGAGGCCGAGGCGATCGTGTAGAGGGCGGTGTAGGTACCCAGGACCTTCTGGGACGGAGCCAGGTTCCACAGTGCGACGAGGGCGTTGACCGCGAACGAGGCGTACCCGAGGGACGAGAGGATCATCGACGCGATCGTGCCGGGCACGCTGGGCCACGCGAAGCCGACCAGGAGTCCGGCGATGAACAGGGCAACTCCGTAGCGCATGGCGCGCAGTTGGCCGAGCCGGTTGGAGAGGTAGGCGATCGGCAGCACGCACAGGAGGAAGGCGACGGCGCCGGGCAGGGACAGGCCGCCGGCCTCGCCGCGCGACAGTCCGAGGACCTGTGTGCCGTAGGGGGTCATGAGGGAACGCAGCGCGGACCACATGCCGGCGAAGCAGAAGATGCCGATCATCAGCAGCAAGGTTGGGCTGGACGGGGAGCGCAGCGCGTCTTTGAGCACGGCCCAGGGGGTGGTGAACTCGGGTTCGTCCGCGGTCTGTTCCTCGGGCAGTAGCGTGTCGCTGTGGCGGCGGCCGAGGAAGGCCCAGGAGAGCCCCAGCATGATCAGCATCAGCAGTGGCGGGATGGCGAAGGCGAGGTGGAGGCTGCGGTCGACGACGAGAAGGCTGATCAGTGAGGAGACGACGATGGTCAGACTCACGCCGGCCTTGATGAAGCCCTGGGCCTTGCTGCGGTTGCCCGGCGTCACGTAGTCGGAGACGAGAGTCTCGGTGACGCCCTTGAACGCGTTGGCGACCGCGGCGAATCCCACCACGCACACCAGCAGGGCCGGCAAGTTGGTGGCCCAGGGGATGAGGGCGAACGGCACCGTGGCGATGGCCGCGCCGATCAACACGATGGGCCACCGGCCGGTGCGGCGGCGGGCGAGTTTGTCGGAATAGAATCCGACTGAGGGCTGGGTGAAAATTCCCCAGGAGTGGTCCAGGCCCATGATCAGGCCGATCACACCCGCCGAGGAGAAGTAGTTCCGCAGCTGCTCGGGGACCTGGGCGTCGTAGAAGTTCCAGACCGCTTCCTGCGCGAAGACGGCGAGAACCACCCACAGCACCGCGCTGCGATTGATGCGCCCGCTGAGGGCGGGGGCTGAGGTCGGGGCCGCGCTGGCGGCGGGCAGGGAATCGGACGTCATAACGGCTCCTGTGCCACATGCTATAGCAAGAGGGGTGCCAATTTTCCGTCGGCGTGTCCCGACGCCGGATGACGGACAGGCAGCTAGCTGGAGGGTGGGTCAGGTGCTGGAAAGCTGGACCAGCGCGGCGCGGTGATGCCGTGCGGCGAGTTCCTCGGCCCGGTCCTCGTCCCGCTCCAGGAGGGCGTCCAGCAGTTCGCGGTGCTCGCGGTAGCGAGCACGGAAGGCTTCGCCCCGCTCGGGCACGATCTTCATGGTGAGGTCGAGCCGTTCCTCGTCGCTGAAAGCGCGAGCCTGAGCCAGCAGGCCCTCCAGGACGGGGTTGGCAACGCATGCCTCCACTTGGTGGTGGAAGAGGCGCAACTTGCGGAAGACGGCCGTCAATTGGTCGGCGACGTCGGCTTCCGGGCCCTGTGCGGCGACGGCATTCTCGATGTCGGCCACGATCAGGTCGGTCTGCGTGAGCAGGGCGACCAGGCCGGTGAGCTGCTCGGCGGTGGCGTTGCGTGCTGCCAGGCGAGCCATCAGTGCAGACAGGCGCACCTCCGCCTCCACGATCTCGGAGCGGGCCGCCGTGGAGTGATCGGCGATGCGCAGGGAACGCGGACCGGCCCGTTCGACGACCTTCTCGTGCACCAGCTGACGCAGTGCCTCACGGATCGGGGTGGGGCTGACCCCGAGCCGCGAGGCGAGATCACGTTCGGTGATCTTCTCGCCCGGCCGCAGGACGCCCTCGCGGATCGCGGACCGCAGCCGCCGGTAAGCCTGGTCCGCCAGTGATGTGGTCTCCATGGGGCCGAGGGCGCCTGTACTCATGTGACCAGAATGACGCCCGCTATAGCAAACAGTCAATGGATCTCATGCAAGTCGTCCATGTCGCGGGTATGGACAACGAGCGCAGAGAAGGGCCCCGCACGCCGACACGCGGGGCCCTTCGGTCTGGGGGTCAGCCGCGTTCGGCCGGTGCGAGCGGGTGCAGGTCGAGGCTCTCATTTTCCGGGGAGCGGGGGGTCTGGGTGAGGCGGGCGCCCTCGATGTCGAGGTCGGGCAGGCGCCTGCGGAGCCAGGCCGGCAGCCACCAGGCGGCGTGCCGGGTCAGGGCGAGGACTGCGGGGACGAGGGTCATGCGGATGATGAAGGCGTCGATGAGGACGCCGAGGGCGAGAGCGAAGGCGATCTGCTTGAGGATCATCGACTCGCTGTGCACGAAGGCGGCGAACACCGACACCATGATGAGGGCGGCTGCGGTGACGACGCGGGCGCTGTGGCGGGCGCCCTGGTGGATGGCGTGGAGGGGGCGCCGGGTGTGGGTGTAGGTCTCGTGGATGCGTGAGACGAGGAAGACCTCGTAGTCCATGGCGAGGCCGAACAGTACGGCCATGACGACGACGGGCAGGAACGAGGCGATGGGGGTGGCGCCGTCGGCGCCGATCAGGCTCTGCAGGTGGCCGTTTTGGAAGACCGTGACGGTGGCGCCGAAGGTGGCGGCGATCGACAGCAGGAATCCGAGTGCGGCCTTGAGCGGTACGACCAGGGAGCGGAAGACCACCAGCAGAAGAAGGAGGGAGAGTCCGACGATGACCGCGCCGAAGGGGACCAGGGCGGAGGAGAGCTGGCTGGAGACATCGATGGACACCGCGGTCTTGCCGGTGACTTGGATCGAGGCTCCGGTCTCCTTCGCCATCGTCGGTTCCTTGGTGCGGATCGTGGTCACCAGGTCTTCGGTGGCTCGCGTGTCGGGTGCGCTCTGCGGGACCACCTGGATGATCGCGTAGTTGCCGGCCGCATTGAGCGCCGGGGGCGCAACGGTGGCCACGTTGTCGAGCTTCTTGAGGTCCCCGGCGATCGCTTGTGCAGCTTCCCGGGGGGCGTCGGAGCCGCGGGTGTCCGCCAGTACGATCAGCGGGCCGTTGAAGCCGGGCCCGAACGCCGTGTCGATTGTGTCGTACGCCGCGCGCTGCGAGGTGTGCGCGGGGGCGGAACCGTTGTCGGGCAGGGCAAGAGTGAGGTCTTTCGCCGGCCAGGCCAGTGCGCCGAGCGCGGCCAGGACCGCGAGGACGGTCAGCCACGGCTTGGCTGTGGCAAGTCGCACCCAGCGTTCGCCTGCGTTGGCGGCCTTCTCGGTGCCGGCGGCGGCCGCCTGCTCGCGGTGTGCGGCCCGAGAGCCGCTCTTCGGCGCGAGACGGTGTCCGGCGAATCCGAGGATCGCGGGCAGCAGCGTGAGGGCGACGGCGACCGCGGCCACGACCGCGAGGGCGCCTGACAGACCCATGACGGTCAGGAACGGGATTCCGACCACGGACAGACCGGCCAAGGCGATGACGACGGTCAGGCCCGCGAAGACCACAGCCCCGCCCGCGGTTCCGGCGGCGAGCCCCGCGGCGTGTTCCGGGTCGTCGCCCTGAGCGAGCTGGGAGCGGTGACGGGTGACGATAAACAGGGCGTAGTCGATGCCGACCGCAAGACCGATCATCAGCGCGAGAGTGAGGGCGGTGGAGGAGATGTCGGCGACGCCGGTCAGTGCCAGCACCCCGGCCACCCCTGCAACGACACCCACCAGCGCACTCAAGAGCGGCATCCCCGCGGCCAGCAGCGAGCCGAACGTGATAGCCAGCACGATCACGGCGACCGCGACACCGATCAGGTCCTGAGCGCCGGGCTGCGCGCCGCCCCCACCGAGCGCTGCACCGCCGAGGTCGACGTCCAGGCCGGCGGTGCGGGCGGGCTGGGCCGCGGCGTCGAGCGCATCGAGGCTGCCGGCGTGCAGATCGTCCTTGACGACGGCGTACGAGACCTGGGCGACCGCCACGCGCTGGTCGGCAGAGACGGTGCCGGCCTTCTGCGGCGGCGTGGCCTCGACAACCTGCGGGGCCCTGGCGGCCTGTGCGAGAGCGGCGTCGATCGCCCGGGCGTAGTGGGCCTCGGTCACCGTGTGCCCGGGCGGCGCGCGGAATACCAGCTGGGCGCTGGTGCCCGCTGACCCAGGGAACTGCCGGCCCATGATGTCGAGGGCCTGCTGGGATTCGGAGCCGGGAATGGTGAAGTCGTCGTTCACCTTACCCACCCCGCCGAACAGCGACATTGCCGCGATCGCGGCGGCCAGGACGGCCAGCCAGACGGCGATCACCAGCTGGCGGTGCCGGAAGCTCGCCCGGCCCAGCCGGTACAGAAGAGTGGCCATGGAAGTGCTCCATCGGAAACGGCCGGACACGGTTCCGGCACACGCAAAGTGGCAGTACTGCCACTTTACCTGAAACTGGCAGTACTGCCAGTTTCTGTTTGGGCGGGACGGAGAGATGATCGCGACCATGGAAAGCCCCGGACGCCGCGAGCAGAACAAACAGAAGACCCGGCAGGCCATCGAAGAAGCAGCAGCCCGCCTCTTCGACGAGCACGGATACGCCGACACCACCGTCAGCGCCATCGCCCAGGCGGCCGGCGTCGGCGAGCGCACCTTCTTCCGCTACTTCCCCACCAAGGAAGCGCTCGTCGTCGGTCAGGTCCGTGATCTCATCCCCCGCCTCGCCCAACTGCTGCGCGAGAGGCCCGCTGCCGAGCCCCCCTACGAAGCGATGCGCAACGCCGTCCTCGAGCTCGCCGCCCAGCACGACATCCCGCCCGCCATCTTCACCACCGGCCCGCCCGTACGGCTCGGCCCCGAATCACGCGCCGACCGTTTCCTGCTGGCCGAGCTGGAGGCGCAAGTCACCGACGCCCTGCGGGAGCGCCTGAGCGCGAATGCACCGGATCCGGGCGCGGCGGCTCTGCGTCTCCAGGCCGCGGTGAAAGCCCGGGCAGGTGTCTCCGCGCTGCGGGCACTCTTTGTCCTGAGCGCCGACGAGGAATCCGGGCCCCTGACCGTCGGCCAGTTCGCTGAGCTCGTTCAGGATGCCTTCGCCGCGCTGGAAGGCCCGTAGTAGCAGGGCGGCTTCGTCCGGGCCGGCCGCGTCCCGACCGACGAGGCGCGCAGGCTGACGGCGGTTCGGGCGGTCTGGGGCCAGTCGAGGAGGTCGGCGAGGCCGGCGGCGGCGAAGGCGGCCTGGAGCTCGGCGCGGCCTTCAGTCAGGTGGGCCCAGCCGTCGTAGTGGACGGGAACGACACGGCGGGCACCGAGGAGGCGTGCGGCTTCTGCGGCCTGGGCGCTGTCCAGGACGATGCACTGGTTGTCGTAGAGGCCGGGAAAGCGCGGGGCACCCGCATAGATGATGGCGGTGTCCACAGGGGCGAAGCGGTCGGCGGTCTTTTTGACCTCGTCGAGGGAGGCGTTGTCGCCGCTGATGTAGACGGTGGGCAGGCTCTCCCCGGTGAGGACGAAGCCGATCACCTGGCCGAGGAGGGACTCGACGTCCTCGCGTGGGGCGGGACCGTGGATCGCTCCGACAGCCGTGACGGTGACAGTCCCGCCGTCGGGGCGTTCGATCTCTGCGGACTCGAAGTCGCTCAGGTGCGTGACCCGGCCCCCGAGTTCCTGTCCGGCGCTGGACGTGGTGAGGATGAGTGGGACACCGCTGAGCACGCTCCGGCCGGAAGCGTCGAGGTGGTCGGGGTGCTCGTGGGTGACGAGCGCGACGTCGATGGAGTCGAGATCGGTGGCGTGGCCGTTCGGCGCCTCGGTCTTGGTCACCACTGTGCCGCCGTCGGCGTCAAAGGTGCCCGGAGGGTCGAAGACGGGGTCTGTAAGAAAGCGCAGACCGCCGTATTCGAACACAGTGGTGGCACTGCCGAAGTGACGGATCGGGAAGTTGCCGGCGCCGTGCTGGGACATGGCATGACCTCGTTTCTCACGGTGCCCAGGAGGGGCGCAGCGCTAGGGCCATCCGCGGCGCAGGGAATGCCCTGCTGGTCGCACGGCCGATGCGGTCAAAGCGCAGCGAAAAGCGCAGAGTTCGGGTCGCGGACCTGCGAGCGAGCGGCACCCGCGACGCAAGACCCTTCAAATTATGACAATTCGCTTGCCCTGACATTTACCGTAAGCAGGGCACGCCGGACCCGGGTAGAGGAGATCGGCGAATGCAGATATAGGGGACGGCTATGACCGAACGCTTGAATCTCGAAGGGCTGCGCTACGCGCACGCGGTCGCGGAGGCCAAGTCGTTCAGCGCTGCCGCGCGGGCGTACGGGGTCACTCAGCCCGCCCTGTCGAACGGCATCGCGAAGCTGGAAGAGCGTCTCGGAGGCAAGCTGTTCGACCGCTCCACGCGCGGGGTGACCCAGACCGCGTTCGGGCTGGGGATTCTGCCGCTGATCGGGCAGGCGCTGGTCGCGCTCGACGCAGTGGGAGCGGAGGACAGGCGGCTGACGGAGCCCGGTGAGCAGAAGATCCGGATGGGTGTTTCGCCCCTGATCAGCTCCGGTCTGGTATCCCGCGCGTTCGGGATGGTCCGCGACTTTCCCGCGCCCCGCGAACTCGTACTGCGCGAGGCGAACATGCAGGACCTGCGCGCCTGCCTGCTGGCAAGCCGGCTCGACATCATCCTCATCCCGGCCGTGGCCGCGATGCCGCGCTTCGCGCACCGGGTCGTCGACGTGGAGCCGGTCGTTGTCGTCGGCCCCGACGCCGCTGTAAAGGAGCCGCTCGAGCTCGCTCAGGCCGGCGAGGAGTGCTTCATCCTCGTTGCGGACACCTGCGGGCTGACCACCTTCACCACACAGCTCTTCGAGGCTCACCAGATGCCCTTGCGCACCTATGCGGGAGAAGCGGTCAGCTTTCAGGTCCTGGAGGACTGGGCCAAGCCGGGTCTGGGCTCGGCCATGGTTCCTCGCTCCAAGCTCACCTCACCCGACGTACCACACCGGCCGCTGGTGAATGAGGGGCGCGAGGTGCAGATCTCCTTCGAAGCGGTCTGGAGCGCGGACTCCCCTCTGGCAGCCGACCTTCTGCGCCTCGCCGACAGTCTCGCCGCCACCCGGTGCACCAATACCGTGAGCGTGTCCTAGTGCTGCCATGACGGGACAGACGCGCGGCAAGTACAACCGGCTGCCGGGGCTCAGCCGCCGGTACCGACGCGGGTTCTCCAACTGGCCTTGTCGGCAGGTGTGCCGGGTCTACCGGTGGAAGGCGGTGGCAGCGACGGCGGGCAGGAGGGCAAGGGAGAGGATGCCGCCGAGGAGGGCGAGGGCGGGATAGCTGGCGGCAGCCACCATGATTCCGGAGGTCATGCCACCGGTGGCTCCGGCAATGGCGATGAAGACGTCGACTCGGCCCTGGGCCCTGGCCCGGGTGGCGAGGGGGACGGTGTCGGTGATGATCGCGGTGCCGGACACGAGGCCGAAGTTCCAGCCGATGCCGAGGAGTACCAGGGCGAGGGCGAGGGCGAGGAGCGCGACCGAGTCTGCGGGGGATGCGGCGGCGAGGAGGCCGGCGGCAAGGAGGGTGAGCGCGGACGCCGCGGCGACCTTCATGCGGCCATAGCGGTCGACGAGCCAGCCGGTCAGTGGGGAGGGCAGGTACATGGCGCCGATGTGCAGGGCGATGACGAGCCCGGAGGCCGTGGATCCATGTCCGTGGTCGTGCATGTAGACCGGCGCCATCGTCATGATCGCGACCATGACGAGCTGGCTGACCACCATGACAAGTGCGCCCAGGACCACACCGGTACGGCTGCCGGCCGGGGCGCCGTCGGTGACGTCCGTGGTGGGTCCCGCACCGGTTTCCGCAGTCGCTGTCCGGGACAGGGTGCGTGCCGTCAGCAGGGGGTCGGGCCGCAGCCAGCAGGCGAGGACGAGAGCGGCGAGCAGGTAGGCGAGGCCCGAGAGGAGGAAGGGGCCGGCCAGGTCGGGGATGCCGAGGTGGTCGGCGAATGCGCTGGCGGGGGCAGCGAGGCTGGGGCCGGCGACCCCGCCGAGGGTGGTGGCGACCAGGACGGTGGACACGGCGCGGCCGCGGCGGTCGGGTGTCGCGAGGTCGGCTCCCGCGTAGCGGGCCTGGAGGTTGGTGGCGGTACCGGCGCCGTACACGAACAGGGCGAGGAACAGCAGGACCGGGGTGCCGAGGATGGCGGCGGTGATGACGCCTGCCGAGCCGATGGCGCCGGTGAGGTAGCCGGCGGCCAGGCCGGGGCGGCGTCCGCGGGCCTGGGAGATGCGTCCCACAGCGACGGCCGCGAGCGCGGATCCGGCGGTGAACAGGGCACTGGGCAGGCCGGCGAGGCTGGTGGAGCCGAGCATCTTCTGTGCCAGGAGTGCGCCGACGGTGACACCGGCTGCGAGGCCGGCGCCGCTCAGGGCCTGGGAGGCGACCAGAACGCGCAGGATGCGGCGCTGCGCGTGGGCGGGGTCGGGTGTGTGCGCGGTCGGCTCCAGGACGAAGGCTGGATCACCGTGTATCCCAAGCGGGGCGCGCTGGTGCGGGGGCTGAGCGAGAAGGATGCCCGGGATCTCGCCAGCACTCGCTTCGTCCTCGAGTCGGTGTCAGTGACGGCTGCCGCACCACAGAGCCGCATCGACCTCGCGGACCGGCTGGCAGGCGACCTCGACCTGCACAGGAGTGCGCTGGCCGACGGCGACCTGAAGCGGTTCATCGAGCAGACCGTCGCCTTCCACCGTTGCTTCGTCGAGATCGGCGACAACCAGGTGATGCTGGAGCTCAACGACCGTCTCGCCGACCGACAGCGCTTCCTGCTCTTCAGCCTCGGAGAAAGCCTCCTGGCCCGTTGCCAGGACATCATCACCGAGCACGAGGACCTCGTCGCACGCCTGCGCGAGGAGAACACGGACGGTTTCGTCGAAACGTTGCGCGCACACATCGGCGACACGATCAGCTCCGGACTGCACCGGCTGCACCGGTGACGCCGGCCTGGCAGTGCAGGCGCGCACAGCCGACGTCGCTTATCCCTCAAGCGGCAGGTTGCTGAGTGCTCCCTCGACGACCTCGGGCATGGCCGGGTGGATCCAGTACTGGCCGCGTGCCACAGAGCGGGCGTCCTGACCCAGTGACATCGCCTGGATCAGCGGCTGGATGAGGGTAGACGCCTGCGGGCCCATGATGTGCGCCCCCAGCAGCTTTCCGGTGACAGGGTCGGCAAGCACCTTGGCGAAGCCGGTGGTGTCCTCCATTGCCCAGCCGTACGCGGTGTCGGCGTAGTGGCCCGGCCCACCACATAGCGCGTACCGCCCGCCTTCGCCTCCTGCTCGGTCAGCCCCACGGCGGCGATCTGCGGGGAGGAGAACACCGCGTGCGGAACGTAGCGATGGTCAGTGGTGATCAGGTCGTCCGGGTGCAGGACGTTGTGCATCACCGTCCGCGCCTCCGCGTTCGCCACGTGCTTGCGCATCCACTTCGAGGAGACATCACCCAGCGCCCACACGCCGGGCACCGAGGTGGCCTGCTGCTCGTCGACCTGGATCCGGCCGTCCGGATGGGTGGCCAGACCTCCGGCCGCCGCATCGACCAGGTCGGAGTTGGGGCGCCGGCCGATTGCCACCAGCACCTCGTCGACCACGATCTCTCCCGTACCCTGCGGTCCCTCGAGGTCCAGCACGATCCCGTCATCGCGGCGCCGGGCGCTCACCACTTTTGGGCCCAGGCGTACGTCCCACTGCTGCCCTGCCAGTTCAGTGAAGTGCTGCGCGATCTCCGCATCCTCACGGGCCAACAGTTGGTCGAGCATCTCGACCACGGTGACCTCGACACCGAACGACGAGAACACGTGCGCGAGTTCGGCGGCCACGACGCCACCGCCCACCACGGCCATCCGGCGCGGCAGCCGGTCCATGCTGCGGATCTCGTCACTGGTCAGGAAGCCGACCTCGGCCAGTCCCGGAATCGGCGGCACCACCGGTCGGCTGCCCGCGGCCACCACGACCTGGTCGGCGGTGAGTTCGACGGTTCCCTCCGCAGTCTCCACCTCGAGGCGGCGCTCACCGGTGAAGCGGGCTGTGCCCTCGTAGTGCAGGGTGATGTTGGCACGCTTCTCGTGGCCCTCCAGCCACCAGGCGGACGCCGGGTCGATATGCCGGCCCAGGCGGTCCATGGCGGCCTGCCAGTCGACGCCGCGCAGCTCCAGGTCCACGCCCAGCGCGGCGCCGTGCTGGGCGGCCTGCGCGGTGTCGGCGGTGTGGACCAGCATCTTCGTGGGCACGCAGCCGACGTTGAGGCAGGTGCCGGCGTACTTGTGCAGTGGCCCGACACCCTTGTCGACGATGGCCACCTTCAGCCCGTCGAACCGCTCGTCGAGCACGCCGACGCCCGATCCGGCGCCGATGACGACCAGGTCGAAGTGGCCGCCCTGCTCAGGCGTGTTCATATCTGCTCCTCGCGCGTTCTGGGGTGGTTCCGCCGTGCGGGACGGTTGTCAGTTGCGGCCGGCCATGACGCCGCCGTCGACGTCCCAGATGGCGCCGGTGACCCAGTCCGTCTGGTCGGACAGCAGGAACACCACCGTGGCGGCAATGTCCTGAGGAGTGCCGGTGCGGCCCAGCGGGTGGAAGGAGTTGAAGCCGTCCAGCGCGCTGTCCATCTCGGCCCGGGGGATGAACTCCTCGTAGATCGGCGTGCGCACGACCGCCGGCGCGACGGCGTTGACGCGGATGCCGTACGGCGCCAGCTCCATGCCCAGGTGCTGGGTGAGCGAGTGCAGTGCGGCCTTGGCCATGGAGTACGCCGAGGAAGGCGTCGCGGCCACGGCCTGGTGAGCCCACATGGAGCCGACGTTGACGATGGAACCCTTGGTGCCGCGCTCGACCATGCGCGCGGCAACGGTCTGAGTGATGAGGAAGAAGGCCCGGTTGATGGCCTGGTAGCGGTCGTAGTCCTCGGGCGTGTGCTCCAGGAAGGGCTTGGGCGCGAACACGCCGGCCGCGTTGACCAGCAGGGCCGTGTCGCCGTGGGCGTTCGACAGCTCTTCGCGCAGGCCCTCGACGGCGGCGGGGTCGTTCAAGTCGACGGCGAGAGAGGACGCGTTCGGGCTGGCCAGATCGGCCACGGCCTTCGCCGCGCTCGTCTCGGAGCGGCCGGTGACGACGACGCTGCCGCCGGCGTCCAGAATGTGCCGGGCGATGGACAGGCCCATGCCGCTGGTACCGCCGATGATGACGGCCTTCTTGCCGGTGAGGTCGATGGTGGTGCGGGACATGCCGAAACTCCTGGTGCGAGTGTGAGAGGGAATCGCCGCACGGGTGCCGTGCCGGGACTGCCTCATGAGAGGAGTGACCGTGAGGTCAGCTGGACAGGGGTGGAGGCGAGGAGCCGCCGCGTGAGGTGGGGCGGCCCGTTCGCACCCGTCAGACGGTGTCGTAGATCCGCACCTCGGGGTCGGCGGCCAGCAGCGGTGCCAGGCCGCCGACGACATCCTGCTTGAACAGGGCGCTGTCGAGGTAGGCGCGGGCTTCGGCGACGGCGCTGAAGCCGTGCAGCACCTGTACGTCCTCGTCGCGCACGAGCAGCTGCTTGGACTCGGCGCCCGGGACGGTGTCGAGGAACGGCTGCTTGTACTTCTGGTACACACCGGCCGCCGCGGCCCGGTTTTCTTCCGCCACCTTCAGCGTGATTTCCAGGTAAGCCATGACCCGTCCTTTCTTCGGCATTGCCGCGCGAATTACCGCGGGCGATTCGGATGAGTCAAAAGTAGGCCGCAGCGACGGCATCCGGTAGAGGATCTTCCGTGATGCCGCTATAACCAACCTGCATTACTCAGCAGGCGCGCGCAGCGCGGCGCCTGCTGCCTGCGAAGGGGTCCCGCCACCGGGTTCGGGGTCTGGACCCAGGTGGCAGGCGGAGTCGGCCAGGAAGCCGACGAACTCCTCCAGATCGGCGCCGAGCGGGTTGTCGCGTCCCCAGACGGCCTCGTAGGACATCACCACGGGGGCTCCGCCCCGCACCAGGGGGCGGCAGTTCGCGGCCTTCTGCGTCACTTTGGATTGGGGCAGCAGGGCCGCGCCCACCCCCAGGCGGGCCCATTCGTCCAGGACGCGGTAGCTTGCGGCCTCGCCCGGATAGGTGCGCAGTGGCAGGTCGTTGTCGCGGAACAGCTGTGTGGTGAAGGTGGTCAGGCCGCAGGTGTCGGGCACCAGGATGAAGTCGGCGCCGGCGGTATCGGTGAGTTCCACGGGGCCCTCGGTGCCGGGGGTGACGGCCGGGTCGATGACGACGACGGGCTCGGTGAAGATCGTGTGGTGCCGGTAGGCGGGCATGGGTTCCACCTCGGGCACCAGCAGTACGTCCAGCTCACCGTCCTTGAGAGCGGTACGCAGCAGGTCCAGGTCGGCCTCGCGCAGCACCAGGTCACGCGGGTGACTCAGGCCGCGGGCGGCATTGAAGGCGCAGCCCACCAGGTCCGCGCCGATGAGCGGTGAGACGCCCATGCGGATCGGCCCGACGGCCGGGCTGGTCAGCCGGCGCGCCTCGGTCGTGACGGAGTCCAGCGCTTCCAGGGCGCGGTCGATTATCGGCAGGACATGTGCGCCGTGCGCCGTGGGTGTGACGCCGCGCGGCGAGCGGTCGAACAGCTTGATGCCCAGTTCGGCCTCCAGGCGGGCCACCCCGTTCGACAGGGCGGGCTGGGTGACGCCGTAGTCGCGCGCCGCGGCACTGAATGACTTGGTCCGGGACACGGCCTGCGCGTAGCGCAGCCCTTCGATGTTCATCGTGGACTCCACACCTCTCGGCTACAGCTTCAGGCTATAGCCGCATTCATGATCGTCGTCTACCGGCTGCCGGGTATTCGTCCTACGGTGGGCGAAGTACGCTCCGCCGACCCGGCGGGGTAAGGCAATTTCCACACAGGGGTGCCGCCCGGTGAATTAACCGTACCGCGCAAAATCCACTGGGGAATGCCGCTTCATTTCTGTCAGGAGTGATTGCCGTGTCTGAAACCGACCTTCAGGTGCACCGCGGCGCCCTGGTGACCGAGCCCGGCGGGCCGGTACACGTCGCCCCCGTTTCGCCGCGCGAGCCGGGCCCGGGCGAGGTCCGCCTGAACGTGAAGGCGTCCGGTATCTGCGGAGCGGACGCCGGCATGGCCGCCAATCCGTCGCCCGCCTACGGGTTCCCGATCACCCCCGGGCACGAGGTGGCCGGGGTCGTCGCCGGGATCGGTGAGGGCGTGGCGGGCTGGGAGGCCGGGGAGCGGGCCGGAGTCGGCTGGTTCGGCGGCTCCTGCGGGCACTGCACGGCCTGCCGGTCGGGCGATGTCGTGCATTGCGCCGAGCGGCAGATCCCGGGACTGACCTACCCGGGTGGCTGGGCCACCACCATCACCGTCCCCGCCGCCGCCCTTGTCCGCATCCCCGCCGGGCTCTCCTTCGAGGAAGCCGCACCGTTCGGGTGCGCGGGCGTGACCACCTTCAACGCACTGCGCCACAGCGGGGCCCAGCCCGGCGACCGGGTCGCCGTCCTCGGTATCGGCGGCCTGGGCCACTTCGCGGTGCAGTTCGCCGCCGCCATGGGCTTCGAGACAGTCGCCATCGGCCGCGGCGAGGCCAAGCGGCACACCGCCCTCGAACTTGGCGCCCACCACTACCTCGACACCTCGCACGAGGACGCCGGCAAGGCCCTGCGCGCCATGGGCGGCGCCCGCCTGATCCTGTCCACCGCCGCCAGCAGCAAGCCGCTTGCCGGACTGATCGACGGCCTCACCCCGCACGGCCGGCTCACCGTCGTCGGCTTCGACGGCACACCCCTGGAGCTGCCGCTGGACAAACTGGTGCCGCACGCCCGGCACATCACCGGACACATCACCGGCAGGCCCGTCGACACCGAGCAGGCCATGCGCTTTGCCCTGGCCAGCGGCGTCCGACCGCAGGTACAGACCGCGCCCCTGCAGCAGGCGGCCGACGCCCTGAAGACCCAGCAGGCCGGCCAGGCCCGCTTCCGCATGGTCCTCACCACCGACGGCTGACCATCCCCCACCCACTCCCTGGGCCGTACCTGCGGCCTGAGCAGGAAAGAAATCCGCACATGGCGCACAGCGCACGTCGGTCCGTCGTCGTGATCGGAGCAGGCGCGTCGGGCCTCACCGCGGCGAGCACGCTCGCACAAGCCGGCCATGACGTCGTCGTCCTGGAGGCCCGCGAGCGGATCGGTGGCCGCCTGCTGAGCGCCCCGGCCGCATTGCAGGGCTCCCTCGATCTGGGGGCCACCTGGTTCTGGGACGACGAGCGGCACGTCCGCGCCCTGCTCACAGACTCCGGACTCGGCAGCTTCCCCCAGCACACCACCGGAGACGCCTTCTACCAGGACACGGGCGGCGTGAAACGGCTCGACGGCAACCCGATCGACGCACGCTCCCAGAGGTTCACCACCAGCGCCGCATCCCTCACCGACGCCCTGGCCGCCACGCTGCCCTCCGGCACCCTCCAACTGCGCACCCCGGTCACCGCGATCCGGTCCACCGCGTCCGGCCTGACGGTTGACACACCCCGCTTTGCCATCGACACCGACCACGTCGTCCTCGCCGTCCCGCCCGCACTCGCCCTGGAACGCATCGACTTCGACGGCCAACTCGCCCCGGACCTCGTCCACGTCGCCGAGCAGACCCCGGTGTGGATGGGCGCCGTGGTGAAGGTCGTCGCCGAATATCCCGAAGCGTTCTGGCGCGCCGACGGCCTGGCCGGTGCCGCCTTCAGCCGCACCGGACCACTGCAGGAGATCCACGACATGTCCGGGCCCGAGGGCCGGCCCGCCGCCCTGTTCGGTTTCGCCCACGCGAGCACCGCCCGCACCGCCGGCTCCGGCTTCGGTGCCGCCGTCACCGGTCAACTGGCGCAGCTCTTCGGCCCGCAGGCCGCCCAGCCTCTCGCCCTGCACGTGCAGGACTGGAGCACCGAGCAGTGGACGTCTCCCGCGCAGGTGGCACAACTGGGCGACTACTCCCTCTTCGGCCACCGCCGCTACCAGCACCCCGCCCTGGACGGACGGCTCCACTGGGCCTCCACCGAAACCGCCCGCGGCTACGCCGGCCACATCGAAGGCGCGCTGGCCGGCGGGCAGCGCGCAGCCCACGCCATCCTCCATGCCCTGCCCGACCCGAACGAGGAGCCCGCACAGGCGAAGCCTTCTCTCTCCGCCTGAACCTCACCGCTGACACCGGCCCGGAGAAACCGCCATGTATGAGGCAAATGCCCTGCCGGCGACCCGACCGGCCATGTAGATCACGAAATCCACGAAGGGAGCGAATGATGGCAGTGTTCGTGGCGCTCGGCGCCTTCTTGATGACCCTGGTGGGCGGCTGGACCGCGCAGCGCGTTACCGACCGGCGCCACCTTGTGCTGGGTCTGGCGGGCGGCCTTATGCTCGGCGTGGTCGGTCTCGACCTGCTGCCGGAAGCGCTCTAGGCGGCGGGCGGCCCGGTGTTCGGGGTGCCTGCGGCGCTGCTCCTGTTCGTTGCCGGGTTCCTCGCGGCGCACGTACTGGAACACCTCCTCGCCCAGCGTCAGGCGGCCCACGGCGCGGACGAGCACCCGGACGGACGGGTCCCCGAGATCGGCCTGACGGCCGCCTCCGCGATGGTCGGGCACAGCGTGATGGACGGCGTCGCGATCGGCGCCGCGTTCCAGGTCGGCGGAGGCATGGGGCTGACAGTGGCGCTTGCCGTCATCGCTCACGACTTCGCCGACGGCTTCAACACGTACACGATTACGAGCCTTTACGGGAACGCCCGCCGCAAGGCGATGATGATGCTGTTCGCCGCGGCCCCGG
Source organism: Streptomyces niveus (assembly GCF_001723055.1). Taxonomy (GTDB): domain Bacteria; phylum Actinomycetota; class Actinomycetes; order Streptomycetales; family Streptomycetaceae; genus Streptomyces; species Streptomyces niveus. Next base: position 19,539 of record NZ_MDCR01000144.1, on the reverse strand, counting down.
TAGTGGGTGCCGCCTCGACGCTGCTGTTCAGCATTCCGGAGCAGTTGCTCGGCGGCTATCTCGGCTTCTTCGGCGGTGTGCTTCTGTACCTGGCCGCCGCCGAGATCCTGCCCGAGGCCCATCACGAACACCCGGCTCGCTCGACCCTGACCTGCACGGTGGCGGGCGCGGGGTTCATCCGGCTCGTCGTCGGTCTCGCCGGCTGACCTCATACTCTGCCGCACTGATCGACCCGACAGCGGGCGGTACTCGAAGGGCGCGATCCGGCAGCCTCCGGTGAGCTGGACGCCGGCCGGCCAGGCGCCGGGGCGGGCGGTCTCTTCCGGGTGGCCCACAATCGGTCAGGCAGGCGAGATGGGCAGATCTGCCGCGCTGAAGGGCAGGGGCAGCAAGGTGCAGATGTCCATCCGGTAGATCTGCGACAGCGTCAGGTCCGCGCACAGCACCGTCACGTTCCGCTGGGGTCCTCCGGTGACATCGAAGATGCGCTGGCGGCACCCGCCACACGGCGTGACGGGCCGCCCGGGTCCCGTGCTCTGCGGGTCGCCCCCGACCACCGCGATCATGTCGAAGTCACGGACTCCAGCAGTTACAGCAGCGGCCAGTGCCGCGGCCTCGGCACACACACCCAGTGGGAACGAGGACGACTCGAAGAACGTCCCCGTGTAGCAGTCCCCGTTGGCCGCCTGGACGGCTGCTCCGACGTGGAAGCGTGATACGGGATTCAAGGCCCGGGACGCGATCTCCCGGGCCCGCTCCAGCAGACGCTTCTCCGCCCGGGGCAGCTCGCTGGGCGACACGGTGGGATCGAGCATGTGGACCTTCATTTCCAATCAGGTAAGAGCAGTCATCGGGTGGTGGAGCTCGGCTGTGGTCAGCGTCGAAGCAGACTCACCACAGGGCGACGTTGACTAGGAATGCAACGACGAGGGCTGCGAATAGTCGAAGAATGGCTCGGCGAACGAGACAGCCATCGCCTCTTCGGCACGGTCACACAGCTTGTTCCTGAGCACCCCGTTGCTGTAGCTGAGCCTCAACGCGGTCGAGGTACGTCTGTTGGGCCGCTGGCGGCAGGAAGGCCGAACGGATCGCATTGCGGGCCAGGTTGGCGAGGGTGGTGCGCTCGAGGTCGAGGTGGGCGGCGCTCGACGCGTAGGTGTCGCTGAGGTAGGACTCGAAGTACGCGGGATCGTCCGAGTGCAGCGAAACGTTGAGACCAGCCGCAAGCATCTTCGGCAATGGATGGCTGTTGAGGGACGAAACGACGTTCAGCCTCGCATTCGAGGTGGGGCATACCGTAAGCGGTGTTCGGGCGGCGACGATCTCTTGGACGAGCTTCGCGTCCTCAAGAATGGCGATGCCGTGGTCGATCCGGTCGACCCGCAGAAGTTCGAACGCCTGCCGTACGTAGTCGGCGGGCCCCTCCTCGCCTGCATGAATGGTCGTCTTGAAGTCCTGCCGTTGCAGTTCGGCGAAGTAGCGGGTGAACTTTGCCGGTGGGTTGCCGTTCTCCGCGCCGCCCATGCCAAAACCCGCGATCCGGTCGGCCCACGGCGCAACACTGTCCAAGAGCGCGAAGGCTTCCTTCTCGCTGCGATGGCGGTGCGCGCTCACCAGGAGCGAGGCACTGATCCCGGAGCGCTGCCCGGCATCGGAGATGGCGTCCAGGACGCCGTCCATGACGGTGCCGGTGGCGATGTTTCGGTCGGTGAAGCTCTGCGGGCCGAGGAAGACCTCGCAGTGAACAACACCGTCCGCGTGTGCGCGCTCCAGGTAGGCGGTGGTGAGGTCGTAGAAGTCCTGGCGGGTGCAGAGCACTTGGCAGCCGGCGAAGTACAGGTCGAGAAACGAGGCGAGGTTCTTGAAGCGGTAGGCGGCGCGGAGTTGGTCGGCCGTCTTCCACGGGACGGTGACGTTGTTGCGCTGGGCCAGCGTCATGAGGAGGTCGGGTTCGAGGCATCCCTCGAGGTGGACATGGAGTTCGACCTTCGGTAGCTCCCGGCAGAACCGCAGCATTTCGGAGTCAAGGGTGCCTGGTGTAGAGCCGTTTGGCACGGAGTCGGTGTTGTTCACGTGGGAGGTCTCTTTCTGCCCAAGGGTGGCGCCTCTTGGGCGGCATACGTCGGTCGAGGTTGGCCATGGCACTGCCTCCGACCTCACAGGCAACTCCGGTCTATCTCAGTTCGTCTCGGCGGACAGGCCGAAGGTGTCGAGGCATGTCGTAGCTATGCCTCCAGCGCGGCGAAGATGAGTAGGGGGCGCTCCTCGTCCTCCTCCGCCTGCCTGCAAAGTTAGGCACGCAGGTCAAGATCCGGTAGAGGAGCGTGCTGAATCACGCCATAACCCGTGCCTATCACTGCCGGGGGCTGCAGCGAGGTGGCTGCCAGGTGTGTCAGCTCGGCGGTCGCACGGATGGGGCGAAACGAATCAGCGCCAGAGGAGTACGTGGGATGGAGGGCGGGAGGGCCGTCGCCGCGCCCGCTCCTACGGGAGTGTCCGTTTCCTTGGTCGGCCCCGTCGGGGCACGGCTGGGCGAAGCTGGACGCCGTACTTGAGCAGGGCCAGGCGCACTGTGGCCAGGCTCGTTCCTTCGAGATCGGCGATGTCCTGGAGGGAGAGGCCGTTGTCCTCGTACCAGGTGTGCCATTGCCCGATGCGGGTGGCGGTGTGCTGGGTGCGGCGAAACCGCGGCGGGCTCCAGTCGACTGGGTGCTGTGACAGCAGGTAGATCACGTGGGCCGTCGTGGTGTTCAGCGCGTGCGCGAGGCGGGCGATGGAGTAGTCGCCGTCAGGCACCGCGCGGTGGAGTTCGGCCGCGGTGATGCTGTGAGGGTCGGGCCCGGGCAGCCGCAGCGGACGCAGAAGGGCGGGGTCGAGGCGTGGGGTCCACTGGACGGGTTCGTCAATGTGGTGCTCGTCGAGGATCGTGCGCGCGGTGTGCAGGAGCAGTTCGCTTCGGCGGGCAGGATCCGCCAGCGAAAGCGCAGGTACTGCCCGCGTTGCGAGGCGGTCGCGGGTGCGATGGCCGGGTGCGCGAGGCGTGGGGGTGATCCGGTCAGCGTGTGGAAGACCCAGCGCTGGGCGTGTGCGATGTCGGGGAGGTGGTTCGAACGCAGCCGACGCTGAAGGCTCCGCCATTGCGCCGGGTCGAGGAAACAGGAGCGGGTGGTGAACAGGGCGCGACGTCGCGCGTAGTCGATGGGGCTGCCGTGCTGATCGATCTGTTCGGCGAGCAGGATCAAGGCGTGCATGACGCCCGCGCAGTCGGGGCGGCGCGTGAGTTCGGCGAGCAGGGAGGACACGTTGTGGCTGCTCACCGTGGTACCGGTCAGGCGGGTGGCGGCCCGGATCGGGGTGGTGTTGTCGGCCAGCAGGCAGGCCACCGTGAGGAGTTCATCGCAGCGGCGTGCCACGGGCATGCCGCTGGGGTGCCAGGGAGTCAGGCGCAGCGCCCACTGTGGCCACAGGGCTGTGGGCAGCATCGGCGCCCGGGTGTTCTGGTTGCTCGGGGCGCGGGTGGAGGCGATGGCGGTACGGTGCCGCAGGCGCGCCACCGGCATCACCTTCGCCTCTCTGCTGCGGCGCAGCGCCGCATGCAGCCCCGGCGAGAGGCCGCCGCCCAACAGGCCGACAGCGCCGGGGTGAAGCGGCCGGCCGCCGCCCGAGACCCGGTCGGTCAGCCACTGCGCGGCCTGGGCAGCGGCGGACACCGACGGTGCCGTCAGGATGCGCAGGGCCAGGGCGAGGGCCACCGCGGCAGCGGCGGTATCGCTGGGGGCGAAGGAACTGTGGCCGTTGAACCGCTGAGCGCCGCCCTCGTTGTGCGCGCCTGCAGTCGGCGGGCGGGACCGGTAGAGCTCCAGGCGTCGAAGTACGTCGGATTCGAACCCGTCGGCCAGGTCGCTCGGAGCGGCGTGGTTGAGGACCAGTCCGCCCAGGCACCGTGCGTCGTTCAGTAGGACCCGCAGCGGCGTGTCGTGCGGCACATACAGCGGCCAGGTCACCCGGTCGTCCGGTGCCGCCAAGAGCGTGTCGATGAGCTGTTGCGTTCGCAGCGCGGCGCCCTCGGGCGACAGGCCCGTGACGGGGGTGTCGGTCAGCGGATGGTGGCAGCGGCGTCCGCGCGGCTGGCCGGGCGCCTGGCTCATGCACAGGCCAAGGCGAGGTGTGTCCCTGCGCGGGTGGGCACGCAAGCGCGGAATCTTGAGGCAGTCCGGGCAGCGGTCAGCCAGAAGAACCTGGTGTTGGGTGCAGGCGAATGACCAGCCCAGGCGCCGGGTCAGCTGCCAGCGCCCGCCGCTGTCGGCCAGGCACATGGGGCAGAACCGGGATCCGGCCCGCCCCCACAGCAGATGCGGTTCCACCCGGCGGTGACCGGGATGGATCACGACGGCGTGGCCGTCGAAGCGCTGCAGCGTCATCGCCTCCACGTCGTCCTCGGCAACGCCGGAGACCGCCGCGATCGACGTGATCTCCTCGCCCGTGGTCAGCACCGTCCAACGCGACGACATCGGCTTGGCCAGTACCGCATCCTGGGTCGGAAGGCTCAGTGCGCGAAGCAGGTCATCGAACCGGCAGTGCAGCCGGGCGGCCAGGAACTCCAGCCAGGAATCGAGAGCTTCGCCCCGTTGCGGCGGATACCGCAGCGGCAGGGTCCGCCGCGCGGCGGTCACCGGGACGCGCGGTTTCTGCGTGGCCGGCTGGTGGCCTTGCCCTCACTCAGCGCGTACTCAAGCTCTCTGCGGGCGTGCTCGGCAGCCTCATCGTTTCTGACCTGGTCGAGCAGGTCGCGGGTGAGGCGCTCGGCGCCGGTGCGCTGCGCTCGCAGGCAGCCGCGGTTGACGAGCGTCATCAACGAGCCGATGTGCCCGGTGCTGCGGGCGAAGAGGTAGTCGGACAAGTCGTCGGCGAGCATGCCCGGATAGGCGTCGGCCAGCACAATGCGCTGCTCCAGGGCGAGCAGGAGGTGTCGCCAATGGAGTCGCCCCTGCTCGGAGTCGATGCTGAAGGGCGGCATGTCCAGGCGCGTGGTACGGCGACCGGTCTGTGCCAGCGCCGTGTCGCCGGCCCTTTCGCCTTCGCTGAACAGTCCTTTGTCCGCCAGACCGACACCGACCTTGAGGAGCGTGACGGGAAACTCGTTGGCGATCCACTTCAGGTGATTGCTGACCTCGATCCCGTTGGTCTTGCGCCACTTGAGGAAGTGCAGGTCGTCCAGGATGAGCACACGGACCTCGCACAACAGCATGCAGTCCAGGGCTTGCAGGCCGAGCTGGGCGGCGGTGGACGTGTGGCGGCCGGGATGGCCGAAGAACTCCAGCATCGCCCGGTTCAGATCCTTCATGCCGGTGTTGCCCGTCAGCCCGACCCGGCACACCGGCCACCGCTCATGCCCCTGCGCGGTGAACGCCCCGTGCTCGGCGACCTCGCGGCGGTGGAAGGCGCGGGCGAAGGCGAGCACCGCAGTGGTCTTGCCCAGCCCCGGGAACGCGGCGACGGCCACCGCTCCCTTGGCCTTGTCCCCGTCCTGCTGGTTGCTGTCAACGATGTCCCACAAGTCCTCATGCAGCGAGGCCAGTTGAGGGGTGCGGATCGGCCTCAGATTGGCGTGCCACTGCCGCCGGACCCCGTTGAAGGCGGACCGGGCTTGCTCGTCCAGGGCATGCAGTTCCGTACGGTTCAGCCGCTCGGGCTGGGTGCGGCGCGGAGCGTCGACGAATGCCTGGAAGTCCTCCTTGCGCGACAGGGCCAGATTGCCCAGATCCAGCGCGCCGACCGTGCTCACACGTCCTCCAGGGCGTCCGCGTAGAAGTCGTCTTCGACGGCAAGATCCTCCAGGTCGGCGGCATCGTCATCGCTCATCTCGACCTCGGGCTGCGATGGGTCGGGCTGCTCCGCTGGCGGGGTGGCGCCCAGTGCTGTGCGTACGGAGGCGAGCGTCGCGGTGTCCGGTGACGGCAGCTCGAGGGCCGCCTGCTCGCGCGAGATGCGCAGCGCCATGCCGTGCTCGAACATCTTCGCCGGCGACATCCGCAGGCCCGGCACCCCGGGGATCCACGAGCCCCGCGTGGGGGTGGCAGTGGTAGACCACCGCGGTCCACTCCCTAACGATCGCCTCCAACTCGTCGAGGAAGAAGAACGCCTCACCCTCCGGGTCCTGGCCGCGCGCATGAATATCGGGGCCCTTGTAGCCGGGCAGCGCCTCCAGCAGCTCCTCACGCAGGGTGCGAAGAACCGCTCAACAGGCCCTTTGTCGCGTCCGGTTCGCAGCCGAGCGGGCTGGATCGAGATCCCCATCCGCCGGCAGACGGATGTCAGATGCTCCGAGACGTACACCTTGCCGTGGTCGACCACGAGCGTCTCGGGAACCAACGGCGGAGACGCGAGGCCCGGCCCCTCGGCCGCATCGACGTCCAGCAACAGCGTGCGGGGAATGCCGTGTTCGGGCCAGACCGCGTGCCGCGGCCAGTCCCGCCCTGCCGGCCGGGGCCGGAACGCCTGGTAGAGCACCGCGCAGACGTCCACCGCCTTCGTCGCGACCGGCGTGAGGCGCAGCCTGGTGATGTAGCGGGTGTACCAGTCCATCGCCACCGTCAGCTCGGCCTGCACCCACCGCAGCGTGAGCGGATCGAACGCGAACACGTCCAGCCGCGTGGTGTCCATCAGCAGGTACTCGCCAGGACGGTCGGCCGCAGCTTCCCGTACGGCCCCTCCGGGCGCTCGGCGATATCCCGGTTCCGCTTCGCGCTCAGCCTCGCGCCCTGAACTGACGGCGGACGCGGCCCGTTTGTCCTTCCGCGTCCGCCGTCAGCGGTGCGTTCAGTCGTTCTGTATGGAGGGCGCGGGCTTCGGCGCCCCGGCCCCCGCCCCGTCCGCCGGAGCCGTACGCCGGTCCCCGGTCTTCAGCACGCTCGCGCCCAGCACCAGCCCGAAGGCCAGCACCGTCACCAGCCCGAAGGAGACCACCAGTGACGTCGCGTCGGCCACCGCGCCGATCGCCGAGGGGGCGATCAGCCCCGAGGTGTACGTGATGGTCGCGACGCCCGCGATGGCCTGGCTGGGGTTCGGCCCGCTGCGCCCGGCGGCGGCGAAGGCCAGCGGCACGACCACCGCCACCCCGAGACCGACGAGGGCGAACCCGCCCATGGCGACCACCGGGTTCGGCGCGAGGACCACCAGCGCGCCGCCGAGCGTGGCGGAGAAGCCGCCCACCCTGACGCACCGTACGGCGCCGAAGCGGTCGACCACCCGGTCACCCAGCAGCCGTGCGACGGCCATGGTGAGCGCGAAGGCGGTGGTGGACGCGGCGGCAAGGCCGGGGGAGGTGTCCAGTACGTCCTCCAGATACACCGCCGACCAGTCGAGACTCGCGCCCTCGGCGAAGACCGCGCAGAAGCCGATGGCGCCGATGAGCAGCGCGGACCTCGGCGGCAGCGCGAAGCGCGGCGGCGGCTCGTCGTCCGGCGTGCTGCGCAGATCGAGCACCCACCGGCAGGCGATCAGACCGGCGACCGTGAGCACGGTCGCCGCGATCAGATGGTGCACGCGCGCGTCGCTGTCCATATGGGCGGCGAGCGTGCCGCCCGCGGAGCCGAGCAGCGCGCCCGTGCTCCACATGCCGTGCAGGCTCGACATGATCGACTTGTCGAGCCGGTTCTCTATCTCCACACCGAGCGCGTTCATCGCCACGTCCGACATGCCGGAGGTGGCGCCGTACACGAACAGCGCCAGGCAGAGCGCCAGCAGATTGGGGGCGAGCGCGGGCAGCGTGAGGGAGAGCGTCCACAGCGCGAGCAGCCCGCGCAGCGCCGTACGCGCGCCGAACCGGTGGCTGATCGCCCCGGCCAGCGGCATCGCGACCGACGCGCCGATGGCGGGGAAGGCCAGCGCGAGGCCCAACTGCCCGGCGCTGAGCCCCGCGTGGTCCTGGATCCAGGGGATCCGGGTCGCGAAACTGCCGGTGACGGAGCCGTGCACACAGAAGACGGCGGCCACGGCGAACCGTGCCTGGCGCAGTCGTTGTTCGTCGAAGACCGGTGGTCCACTCGGCATGGCGTCTCGTCCTCCCCGTGCGGCGCGGTCACGCCGGCGCAGCCCTGCGGCAGCGCGGCAGTAAACTATCAGGAACCCTGCATGATAAATAGATGGCGCCGCCCGCGAGAGATCGCGGACATCTGGAAGGATCCAGGCATGGCCGCATCCCCGAGTACGGCTCGCGCCATCAACGACCGCCTCGCCCTGGAACTCCTCCAGGAAGAAGGCCCGTTGACGGCGGGACAGCTCAAAACGCTCACCGGGCTCTCGCGCCCCACCGTCGCCGACCTCGTGGAGCGGCTGCAAGGCTCCGGCCTGGTCAGGATCGTCGGCGAGACGGGCGGCGCCCGCCGCGGCCCCAACGCGCGGCTGTACGGGCTGGTCGCCGACCGGGCGCATCTCGCGGCGCTCGACGTACGGACCCAGAGCGTCGCCGTCGTCGTCGCCGACCTCCTCGGGGCGACGCTCGCCGAAGCGGTGCTGCCCGTCGGTGGCGACACCGGCATCGAGCCGGCCGTCGAGGGCGCCGCGGCCCTGCTGGAGCGCACGGCCCGGGAGGCCGGCGCGGTACGGCTGCACAGCGTCGGCATCGGCGCGCCAGGACTGATCGACCCGGTGACCGGCGAACTGCGCGAGACCAGCGGAGTCCCCGCCTGGCACCGAAGACTTGTCGCCGCGCTCCAGGAACGCCTGCCCGCCACCGTCCTCGTGGAGAACGAGACCAATCTCGCCGCCGTCGCCGAACAGCGCGTCGGCGCCGCCCGCGACCAGGGCGCGGACACCTTCGTCCTGCTGTGGCTGGGTCTCGGCGTGGGCGCCGCCCTCGTCCTGGACGGCAAGGTCCGGCGCGGCGCCTCGGGCGGCGCGGGCGAGATCGGCTTCCTTCCGGTGCCCGGCACCTCGGGGCTGCCCTCGGCCACCGCCTGCGACGGCGGGTTCCATACGCTCGCCGGGTCCGCGGCCATCTGCGAACTCGCCGAGCGCCACGGCCTGTTCGCCGACGCCCGCCCCCAGGAGCCCCCGGCGGCGGCCGTCGTACGCGCCGCCCACACGGCCGGTACGGCCGGCGACGCCTTCCTCGACGCCCTCGCCGGCCGGCTCGCGGTCGGCGCCGCCGCCATCAGCGCCGTACTCGACCCGGGCCGCGTGGTCCTGGGCGGCGAGGTCGGGCACGCGGGCGGCCCGGAACTCGCCTCCCGCGTCGAGGCCCGGCTCGCGGAGATGTCCCCCCTCCGTACGGAGGTGGTGGCGAGCCCGCTGGGCGGCGCCGCCGTACTGAGGGGAGCACTCCTGACAGCGCGCGACGCGGCCCAGGACGACCTCTTCGCGCCACCGGCCTGAGGGGCGTCGGCGAGGCGTCAGCCGGCCGCCGTGTCACATCCTCGTGAATTCCCGCGCATCCCCGTGCGACCCGCGCCCCGCTGGTTCACATCTTCCGAGTCGCCAGGAAGTCCTCGAACGTCTCCTTGCCCACCGCCCGTTCGGGCACCAGTTGATCGCCCCGGCGGTAACTCGCGTACGCCTTCCCGAACAGCGGCATCGGCAGCACCCGGCGCTTGTGACCCGTCGCCCGCAGATAGACGTCGGCCAGCTCCCGCACGGTCAGGATCTCGGGACCGCCGATGTCGGGAACCCGGCCCGACGGCGGGCGCGTGGCCAGGTCCGCCAGCCGGGACGCGACCTCCGCCGACCCGACCGGCTGAAGCCGCACCTCCGCCGGCAGCAGCGCCGCGACCGGCAGTTTCGTCGCACCCTCCAGCATCCGCAGCACAAGGTCGTGGAACTGGGTCGTGCGCAGAATCGTCCAGCCGAGCCCCGAGTCCTCGACCATCCGCTCGACGACCCGCTTGGTCCGGTGGTAGCCGAGCGGCAATCGGTCGACCCCGACGATCGAGACATAGACAAGATGCGGAATCTTCGCGCGTACGGCCGACTCCACGAGATGCGCCGCCGCCCTGTCGTCACCGCCGCGCGGCGACGCCGAGGAAGCGCAGTGGACGACCACGTCCACACCTCTTAACGCCTCGTCGAGGCCCCTGCTGTCGTCGTCGCGCAGATCGACGGCGTACGGCTCTGAACTGCGGCTCAGCGCCCGGACGGTGTGCCCGTCCGTGCGCAGCCGGTCCACGACCTGTCTGCCGAGTGTTCCCGTACCGCCGGTCACGAGGATTGTTGCCATGGCCCAAGCCTGCCAGCGTGTGACGCACCGGGGGACGACAGGGTACGAGCCCGTGTCGCGACCGCCCGGCCCGCCGCTCCCGCCGTCGCCGCCCGGCCACCGTCTGTGAGTCAGCGCACACACCCGGCCCTGATGGCCGACGATCAGGCGTGGCACACTGGTTCCGTACCAGAAGCAGCGCACTCCGGGGTCGGTGCAATTCCGAACCGGCGGTTACAGTCCGCGACCCGACCGCTTCCAGCGGCCGGTTGACCAGGTGAAACTCCTGGACCGACGGTGAAAGTCCGGATGGGAGGCAGTGCGCGGCGGGCCGTCATCGGTACGCCGTCGTCGACGGATCGTCCTTTCCGGACGGTTCGTTTCCTCGGCCTCGGCGTTCCCGTGTGCGTTTCCCGTTTCTCTGTCGTCATCGACAGGCCCCGGAGTCCGTGCCCCAGAGGCAGGAGGACCCGGTGGCCACCACCGCCGACACGGACGCCATGCGCCGAGCCATCGCGCTCGCCGCCCGCGCGCTCGGCGCCACCAGCCCCAATCCGGTCGTCGGATGCGTGATCCTCGACGCCGCCGGACAACCGGCCGGCGAGGGATTCCACCGGCGGGCCGGCGGCCCGCACGCCGAGATCCACGCCCTGCGCGCCGCCGGCGACCGCGCCCGCGGCGGCACCGCCTACGTCACGCTCGAACCGTGCGACCACACCGGCCGCACCGGCCCCTGCTCACAAGCACTCGCCGAGGCCGGCATCGCCCGCGTCGTGTACGCGGTCGGTGACCCCACACCGCAGGCCACCGGCGGCGCCGGCACCCTGCGGGCGGCCGGCGTCCAGGTCGAGGCAGGACTGCTCGCCGAGGAGGCCGAGGCCGGCAACGCCGCCTGGCTCACCTCGGTGCGGCTCGGCCGCCCGTACGTCCTGTGGAAGTACGCCGCGACGCTCGACGGCCGGATCGCCGCGGCCGACACCACCAGCCGCTGGATCACCTCGGCCGAGTCCCGCGCCGACGTCCACCGGCTGCGCGCCGAGGCAGACGCCGTCGTCGTCGGCTCCGGCACCGCGCGCGCCGACGACCCGCACCTCGCGGTCCGCGGCGTCGACGGCGCCGTCCAGCCGCTGCGGGTCGTCGTGGACACCGAGGCCACCGCCGTACGGCCCGGAGCACGGGTCCTGGACGGCGCCGCGCCCACACTGATCGCCGTCGCCGACGACGCGGACACCACGCACCTCAAGGCCGCCGGGCCCGGCGACGAGCCGGTGGACGTCGTACGACTGCCGCGCGCCGAGCGCGGGTTGTCCGTCCCCGCGCTCCTCGCCGAACTGCACGCGCGCGGCGTGCGCTCCGTACTCCTCGAAGGCGGTCCGACGCTGGCCGGGGCCTTCGTCGCGGCCGGGGCCGTCGACAAGGTCGTCGGCTATCTCGCGCCCGTCCTGCTGGGCGCCGGACCAGCCGCGCTCGGCGACGCCGGAATCACCACCATCGCGCGGGCGTTGCGTCTGCGGATGACCGAGACCGTACGGATCGGCCCCGATCTCCGCATCACCGCGACACCCGGACACAGCCCGGCCGACAGCACCACCACCGCTGTTCCCACTTCCCACAAGGAGCGTTGAGTGTTCACCGGAATCGTCGAAGAACTGGGTGAGGTCACCGCCGTCGAGAACCTCGGCGACTCCTCCCGCTTCCGGCTGCGCGGCCCCGCCGTCACCGAGGACGCCAAGCACGGCGACTCGATCGCCGTCAACGGCGTCTGCCTCACCGTGGTCGACCTCGCCGAGGGCGAGTTCACCGCCGACGTGATGGCCGAGACGCTGAAACGCTCCAGCCTCGGCGCGCTCGTGCCCGGCTCACGCGTCAACCTGGAACGGCCCATGGCCGTCGGAGACCGGCTCGGCGGCCATATCGTCCAGGGCCATGTCGACGGCACCGGCACGGTCGTGGAGCGCGAGGCGTCCGAGAACTGGGAGATCGTCAAGATCTCGCTGCCCGCCGACCTCACGCGCTACGTGGTCGAGAAGGGCTCCATCACCGTCGACGGCGTCAGCCTCACGGTGGTCGACGCGGGACCCGACTACTTCACCATCAGCCTCATCCCCACCACCCTCGCGCTGACCACACTCGGCATCAAGCAGCCCGGCGACCCGGTCAACCTGGAGGTCGACGTCATCGCCAAGTACGTGGAGCGGCTGATGGCATCCGGCGCGGGAGACACACAGGGGCCGGTCCGGTGAGCGCGCTGCCCTCGTGGCTGGACATGCCCTGGCTGAACGCGGAGGCGTTCACCGCCTTCGGCCAGCACATCATGTGGTCCGACATGATCGGCAACTCCATCGGCCTGATCGCCCTCGCGCTCGGCTGGCGCCGCTCGATCCTGACCTGGCCCGCGCAGTTCCTGTCCGGCGTCATCCTCGTCACCGCCTACGCCTCCGCGCAGCTCAGCGGCGGCGTCGGCAAGCAACTCCTGGTCATCGGCGTCGCGTTGTGGGGCTGGCGGATGTGGCAGCGCGGACGGCGGCGAGACTCCGACGGCTCGGTCGGCACGATCGCCGTACGGTTCGCCACCTGGCCCGAGCGCTGGCTGCTTCTCGGCGGCACGGCGCTGGGCACCCTCGCCGTCGGCGGCCTCTTCACCGCCGTACCCGAACTGTCCTGGAACCCCTGGCCCGACGCGTACATCTTCGTCGGCACCCTCGCCGCGATGGTCGCCCAGGCACGCGGTCTGGTCGAGTTCTGGTTCGCCTGGCTCCTGGTCGACCTCGTCGGCGTACCGCTCGCCTTCAGCAGCGGACTCCCCTTCTCCGGCTTCGTGTACGTCGTCTACCTCGGCCTCGTCCTGTGGGGGCTGCGCGACTGGTGGCTGCGCACCCGCGTCGACACCCACGCTCTGGAAGGAGCAACAGCATGACCGCACAGCCCACCTGGTACTCCACCGACAACATCGAGGACTTCGCCCTCGACCCCGTGGAGCGGGCGATCATGGACATCGCGGCGGGCCGCCCCGTCGTGGTCGTCGACGACGAGGACCGCGAGAACGAGGGTGATCTCGTCGTCGCCGCCGAGAAGGCGTCCCCCGAGATCATCGCCTTCATGATGCGGGAGTGCCGCGGAATGATCTGCGCCCCCATGGAGGGCGCGGACCTGGACCGGCTCGAACTGCCTCAGATGGTCGACCACAACACCGAGTCGATGCGCACCGCGTTCACCGTCACCGTCGACGCGGCACCGGCCCACGGCGTCACCACCGGCATCTCCGCCTCCGACCGCGCCACCACGCTGCGTCTGCTCGCCGCCGGCGAGCAGGCCACTCCCGGCGACTTCGTCCGGCCCGGCCACATCTTCCCGCTGCGCGCCAAGCCGGGCGGGGTCCTCGCACGCAACGGCCACACCGAGGCGGCGGTCGACCTGGCGCGCCTCGCGGGGCTGCGTCCCGCCGGGGCGATCGTCGAGATCGCGGGCGAGGACGGGGTGATGCTCCGGCTGCCCGAGCTGATCCCGTTCGCGCGCAAGCACGGCCTGACGATCATCTCGATCGAGGACCTGATCGCCTACCGGCGTGCGGCGGAGCCCACCGTGCGCCGTGAGGCCGAGATCAGTCTGCCCACGGCGTACGGCGAGTTCACCGCGTACGGCTACCGGTCCACCGTCGACGGCGTCGAGCATGTCGCCCTCGTCCATGGCGACATCGGCGACGGCTCCGACGTGCTCGTGCGGGTCCACTCCGAGTGCCTGACCGGCGACGTCTTCTCCTCGCAGCGCTGCGACTGCGGCCCGCAGCTCCAGGCGTCGATGCGGCGCGTCACCGAGGCCGGCCGGGGCGTCGTCGTCTATCTGCGCGGCCATGAGGGACGCGGCATCGGACTGCTGTCCAAGCTGCGCGCGTACGAACTCCAGGAGCGGGGGCGCGACACCCTCGACGCCAACCTGGAACTCGGCCTGCCCGCCGACGCGCGGGACTACGCGGCCGGGGCGCAGATCCTCGACGACCTCGGGGTGCGCAGCCTGCGGCTGATGACCAACAACCCCGACAAGGTCCACGCGTTGGAGCGGCACGGCCTGGAGGTGACCGCGCGCGAGCCCATGCCCGTCCAGGCGGGCGAGCACAACCTGCGCTACCTGCGCACCAAGCGGGACCGGATGGGGCACGAACTGCCCTGGCTCGACCCGGCGGCCACATCGGCCTGCGGCAACCAGTAACCACCACGCGCGACCCGCACGACACACCGGCACACCAGCACACGGAACAACAGGAGAGACATGAGCGGCAAGGGTGCACCCGAACTGTCCGTCCGCAACTGCGGCGACCTGCGGGTGGCGGTCATCGCGGCCCTGTGGCACGAGAAGGTCATGGACGGACTCGTCGACGGCGCCCTGCGCGCCCTGCGCGAACTGGGCATCGACGAGCCGACCCTGCTCAGGGTCCCCGGCAGCTTCGAGCTGCCCGTCGTCGCCAAGGTCCTCGCCGACCGCGGTTACGACGCCGTCGTCGCCCTCGGCGTCGTCATCCGGGGCGGCACCCCCCACTTCGACTACGTGTGCCAGGGCGTCACCCAGGGCCTGACGACCGTCTCGATCGACACCGGCGTACCGATCGGATTCGGCGTGCTGACCTGCGACACCGAGGAACAGGCGCTGGACCGGGCGGGACTTGAGGGCTCCCGCGAGGACAAGGGCCACGAGGCGGTCACCGCCGCCGTCGCCACGGCGGCCACCCTGCGTACCGTCGCCGAACCCTGGCGCTGACGGCCCCGCCGGACCGCGTAGGCTAAGCCTCACCATGCCGAAGAAGACGTTCGAGGAGCTCTTCGCCGAGCTTCAGCAGAAGGCCGCCACGGGCGACCCCAGCACCTCCCGCACCGCCGAACTGGTGGACAAGGGAGTGCATGCCATCGGTAAGAAGGTCGTCGAAGAGGCCGCCGAGGTGTGGATGGCGGCCGAGTACGAGGGCCCCGAAGCCACCGCCGAGGAGATCTCGCAGCTGCTGTACCACGTCCAGGTGATGATGGTCGCGCGCGGGATCTCGCTCGACGACGTCTACGCCCATCTGTGAGCACCACCCTCATCGACGTACGACTTAACGGCCCCGGGCGCAGCGGCGCGTCCGGACGCCGCCCGCTCACGGTTCCCCGCTGTCACGCATAGGTAAGGAAGCGACTCCCATGCTGCGTATCGCCGTCCCCAACAAGGGTTCACTCTCCGGGGCAGCGTCGGCGATGCTGCATGAGGCCGGCTACCAGCAGCGCAAGGAGTCCAAGGAACTCGTCCTGGTCGACCCCGAGAACGAGGTGGAGTTCTTCTACCTCCGCCCGCGCGACATCGCGATCTACGTCAGCTCCGGCCGGCTCGACATCGGCATCACCGGACGTGACCTGCTGCTCGACTCGGGCGCGGGCGCCGAGGAGATCCTGCCGCTCGGCTTCGCCCGCTCCACCTTCCGCTTCGCCGCGAAGCCCGGCACGGCCACGTCCGTCGCCGACTTCGGCGGGCTGACGATCGCCACCTCCTACGAAGGCGTCGTCGTCAAGTACCTCGCCGACCAGGGCGTGGACGCCTCCGTCGTGCACCTCGACGGCGCCGTCGAGACGGCCATCGAGCTGGGCGTCGCGCAGCTCATCGCCGACGTCGTGGAGACCGGCACCTCGATGCGCAACGCCGGACTTGAGGTCATCGGCGAGCCGATCATGAAGTCCGAGGCGATCGTCATCCGCCGCAACGGGGCGGACGCCGACGAACCGAAGGTCCAGCAGTTCCTGCGCCGCCTCCAGGGCGTCCTGGTCGCGCGCACCTACGTGATGATGGACTACGACTGCCGCGCCGAGCACCTGGAGCGCGCCGTCGCCCTGACGCCCGGCCTGGAGTCGCCGACCATCTCCCCGCTGCACAACGAGGGCTGGGTCGCCGTCCGCGCGATGGTCCCGGCCAGAGAGGCGCAGCGCATCATGGACGACCTGTACCAGCTCGGTGCCCGCGCCATTCTCACCACGGCCATCCACGCCTGCCGCCTGTGAAGGACTCACCTCCGATGACCGTGCCGGCCGCGCGCCCCGCGCTTCCCGACCCGCTCGCCCTGCCCGTGACGTTCCGGCCGAACGGCACCCGGGCTGTCCTGCTGTCCGTCGGGGCGCTCATGCTCGTCGTCATCACGGCCATGTCCGTGACGCTGGAGAAACTGAACGCGGGGGAGCGGGTCAGCTTCATCTTCGTCGCGCTGCTCTTCTTCGGGGTGCTGTGCCTGCTGAGCCGCCCCAAGGTCGTCGCCGACGACACGGGTGTCACCGTCGTCAATCTCACCCGTGTCCGGCGGCTGGAGTGGCCGGAGATCCTGCGTGTGAATCTGCGCGTCGGTGACCCGTGGGTCTTCCTCGATCTCAGCGACGGCACCAGCCTGCCGGTGCTCGGCATCCAGCCCGGTATCGCCAAGCAGAAGGCCGTACGCGACGCGCGGGCCCTGCGCGCCCTCGTGGAGTCGCGCGGCATCGGTACGGATGCCGCCACCGACGCCGCGAGCGACCCCTCCAAGGACAGCGCCACGGACAACGGTCCCGCGTGAACATTGCGGTCGCCGTCCCAGTGGCTACCCTGGTGGTCGGTGACGCCAAGTGCGCCCCGCCCCGCATCCGACGGCCGTGAGTACCGGCCCGCGGGGCATCCTGCGACCCGAGGAGTGACTCCCTCCAGCAATGGACGGATCATCCGGTAGTACCTGCGCCGCCGCCTTCGAAGAGGCGGCGGCATGACCATCCCCCTTCTGCTGCTCGCCGCGGCATTCCTTCTCATCCTCGCCAACGGATTCTTCGTGGCGGCCGAGTTCGGTCTCGTGACCGTGGACCGGCCGGACGCCGAACGCGCTGCCGCGGCGGGCGACCGCCGCGCCCGCGCCGTCGTCCGCGCCCTGCGGGAGCTGTCCTTCCAGCTCTCCGGCACCCAGCTCGGCATCACCATCACCTCCCTCGTCGTCGGCATGCTCGCCGAGCCCGCGCTCGCGCAGCTGCTCGACGGCCCCCTCACGGCCACGGGCCTCCCCGAAGGGGCCGTGTCCGGCGTCGCCGTGGTGATCGGCGTGCTCCTCGCCTCCGCCGTCCAGATGGTCATCGGCGAACTCGTGCCGAAGAACTGGGCGGTGTCCCGGCCGTTGCAGGTCGCGCGCTTCGTCGCGGGACCGCAGCATCTGTTCGCCACCGTCTTCCGGCCCGTCATCACCCTGCTCAACACGGTGGCCAACCGGCTCGTGCGGCTGTTCGGCGTGGAGCCGACCGACGAGCTGGCCTCGGCCCGCACACCCGGCGAGCTGGTCTCGCTGGCCAGGCACTCCGCGCTGGCCGGCGCGCTCGAACAGGACACGGCGGACCTGTTCGTACGGACCCTGTCCCTCGGCCATCTCACCGCGCAGCACGTCATGACCCCGCGCGTGAAGGTCATAGCCCTCCAGTCGGACGCCACGGCGGCCGACGTGGTCAACCTGACCCGCGCCACGGGCCTGTCCCGCTTCCCCGTCTACCGCGAGCGCATCGACGAGATCGTCGGCATGGCCCATCTGAAGGACGCGCTCGCCGTCCCCGCGCACGAACGGCAGCGCGTCCCGGTCGGCCGGATCTCCGTACAGGCCCAGCTCGTCCCCGAGACGGTGCCCGTGCAGCAGCTCCTGGAGCGGCTGCGCAACGAGCAGCCCATCGCCGTGGTCGTCGACGAGTACGGCGGTACGGCCGGGGTCGTCACCCTTGAGGACATCATCGAGGAACTGGTCGGCGAGGTCCTGGACGAGCACGACAGCGAGGGCGACGGGCGCCCCGAACTCGTCTCCGTCGCCACCGACGACGGGCGCCCCACCTGGGACGCCGAGGGCAGCTGCCGGGTCCTCACCCTCCAGCGCATAGGACTCGAAGTCCCGGACGGGCCGTACGAGACGGTGGCGGGACTCGTCGCCGATCTGCTCGGCCGGATCCCCGCACCCGGCGACCGCGCGGAGCTGCCCGGCTGGCGGCTCTCCGTCCGGCAGGTCGGGCGCTACCGCGCCGAGCGAGTCCGGCTGGTACGCACCGGCGACGTCCCGGCCACCGGCGTACGGCCCCCCGTACCGTCCCGGCAGCCCGCCACGGTCACGGTCCCGGTCTCGGCCACGACGACAGCCGCCGTCGGCACGGAACCCGCGGCGACCACAGCCCCGGCGAAGGCGGAGGCGGCCCGGTGAGCGTCCTCCAGCTTCTCTTCGCCGTCCTGCTCGTCCTCGCCAACGGATTCTTCGTCGGCGCCGAGTTCGCGCTCGTCTCCGTACGGCGCAGCCAGATCGAGCCGCTGGCCGCCCAGGGATCGGCACGCGCCAGACAGGTGCTGCACGGTCTGGAGAACCTTCCGCAGATGATGGCCGCCGCCCAGTTCGGCATCACCATCTGTTCCCTGACGCTCGGCGCGGTCGCCGAGCCCACCGTGGCCCATCTCCTCGAACCGGTCTTCCACGCGGCCCATGTGCCCGAAGGTCTCATCCATCCGCTGGGCTTCTTCATCGCCCTCGCCCTGGTCGTCTTCCTGCACCTCGTCATCGGCGAGATGGTCCCGAAGAATCTCGCCATGGCCGCGCCCGAGAGGACCGCGATCTGGCTCAGCCCCGGCCTGGTCGGCTTCGCCCGGCTCTGCCGCCCCGTCACCGCCGCCCTCGGCGCCTGCGCCACGCTCGTCCTGCGGGCCTTCGGCGTCGAACCCAAGGACGAGGTGGAGGCCGTCTTCACCAGCGAACAGCTCAACCGGCTCGTGGAGGACTCCGGCCAGGCCGGCCTCCTCGAACCGGCTGAGCAGGAGCGCCTGGAGGACGCCCTGGAGCTCGGCTCCCGGCCCGTCACCGACGTCCTGCTCACCCGGGCCGGACTGGTGACGGTGACGCCCGCCGTCACGCCCCGGGAGATCGAGGAGCTGACGGTGCGCACCGGCTTCTCCCGCTTCCCGGTCTGCGCCGACAACACCGGGGTCTTCATGGGGTACGTCCACGTCAAGGACGTGCTCGACCTGGAGGTGCGGGAGCGCGCCGTACCGCAGCACGTCTGGCGGCCGATGACGACCCTGCGGGCCGAACTGCCCCTGGACGACGCCCTCACCGTCATGCGCCGCGCCGCCACACACCTCGCCCAGGTCGCCGACGCGTCGGGCCGGGTGCTGGGGCTCGTCGCGCTGGAGGACGTGCTGGAGATGCTCGTCGGCGAGGTACGGGACCCGTCCCACCGGGAGGCGACGCGGCCGGTGCCGCTGCGCACCGGCGGCAAGGCGGGCCCGCCCGACCCGTCGGACCAGGTCCTCGCGCACTGAGCACGGGGCCGCCGGATGCCGGTGTCCTTGCGCCGGTGTCCCGG
>NZ_MDCR01000143.1 GCF_001723055.1 Streptomyces niveus | reverse complement strand
GCCGGCGGCCAGCTCGGCGAGTCGCCGGAGACCGCGTCGCTGCCCACCCTCGCGCAGCTCACCAGCGCCGAGCAGCGCTGGGCGGACCGCGAGGAGGACATCACGACGGTCGGCGGCGACCCCTTCGAGGTGGGGCAGGTGTTCGCCCGCCGGTGGATGGAGCGGCTGCCCGAGGCGAGCCATGTGCAGAAGCTGTCCACGATGTACCCGCGGATCCCGCACCGTATCGACGGCGAGGTGCTGAGATACGCGGCCCGCTTCGGGCTGCTGGCGCACAAGGACGACCAGATCGACGAGCACGACCGGTACGCGATCAGGGCGGGCTTCTGGCGCGAGATCGACGTGCGCGCGGCGGCGGAGACCCCGCCCACGGCGGAGTGACGGGAGAGGGGCCCGTCCCCGGGCGCCGGACCGGGCCCGAGGCCCCCGGACGAATTCCGGGCCGCCGGACCCCGTAGGCTCGACCCTTGTGAGTACGGTGTGCGCGGTACGGGAGCTGGTCAAGACGTACCCCGCCGCGCGCGGCAGGCGCGGGGCCCCGGCGACACCCGAGGTGCGCGCCAACGACGGTATCTGCCTGGACGTGCGGCGCGGTGAGATCTTCGGCCTGCTCGGTCCCAACGGTGCCGGCAAGTCCACCCTCGTACGACAGCTCACCGGGCTGATGCGGCCCGACTCCGGCAGCGTGGACGTCCTCGGCCACGATCTGGTCCGCCACCCCGAACGCGCCTCGCGCCTCATCGGCTATCTCGGCCAGGAGTCCACCGCGCTCGACGAGTTGACGGTCGGGCTGGCCGCCGAGACGACCGGGCGGCTGCGGGGGCTCGGGGTGGGGGAGGCGCGCGCGGAGCGCGACGCCGTACTCGCCGAACTCGGCCTCACGGAACTCGCGGGACGCCCCCTGAAGAAGCTCTCCGGCGGTCAGCGGCGGATGGCCTGCTTCGCGGCCACGCTGGTGGGGGAGCGGCCCGTGCTCGTCCTGGACGAGCCCACCACCGGCATGGACCCGGTCGCCAGGCGCGCCGTCTGGGCGGCGATCGACCGGCGCCGGGCCGAGAGCGGCGCGACCGTGCTGCTCGTCACCCACAACGTCATCGAGGCCGAGACGGTCCTCGACCGGGTCGCCGTGCTCGACCGGGGCAAGGTCATCGCCTGCGACACCCCGTCCGGGCTCAAGGAACAGGTCGCGGGAGAGGTACGGCTCGAACTCGTCTGGCGCGAGCGCGCCCCGCTCGACGTCCCCGAGGTCGCCGCGCTGCGCGGCTCCGCGCAGGAGTCCGGCCGCCGCTGGGTGCTGCGGCTGGCCCCCGACGAGGCGCGCGCGGCCGTCGCGGCGGTGACCGGCGGCGCCGCCTTCGCGGCGCTGGACGACTTCACACTGGCGACGCCGAGCCTGGAGGACGTCTATCTGGCGCTCGGCGGCCAGGTGCAGGGGCTGGTGAAGGCGTGACCGCGCGGCCCAGGGCTTCGAGATCTACGGCTCCGAGGCGCGCCCCGGCCGCCACCGGGGGAAGCGCCGCTCCCACCGCCGGGGCCGCCGTCCCGGACGCGCGGGGCGTGAACGCCGGCGGCGTCACCGTCCTCACCTCCGGGAACGTGCCCGCGCCTATGGGGCGTTCGGCGCGTAAACGGCGTATGGCACGCTGGTCACGGTCGGCGGCGTACCCGACGTGCCGTCCCCGCACCCGCCCGTCCGCAGCGAACAGGAGCAGCGCCAGGTGAGCATCGTGCCCGCGGAGGCCGTCGCCGGGAAGAGCCGGACAGTCACGGACACCCGTGCCGCGAGTGACGCGGCCGACGGGGCGCCGGCGCCGCTGGCTCCGCGCGCGCGGCTGCTGCCCTCGATGGCCGCCGTGTACCGCGCGCAGCTCTCGCGGGCCCGGGTCGCGCGTATCCCGCTCCTCTTCGTCGCGACCTTCCAGTCCGTCGGGATCATGATCCTGATGCGCGGCGTCGTCGACGGCGGCGCCGAGGCGCGCGCCGTGGTCGCCGGGTCGAGCGTGCTCGTCGTGGCCTTCGTGGCGCTCAATCTGCTCGCCCAGTACTTCGGGCAGCTGCGGGCGACCGGCGGGCTCGACCACTACGCGACGCTGCCCGTGCCGCCCGCCGCCGTGGTGCTGGGCGCGGCCGGGGCGTACGCCTCGTTCACCGTGCCGGGCACCGCCGTGACCGCCGTGACCGGCAGTCTGCTCTTCGACCTGCCGCTCACCCACCTCTGGGTGCTCGTCGCCGTCATCCCGCTCGCCGGCGCCGCGCTCGCCGGGCTCGGCGCGGCCCTGGGGCTTCTCGCGCCCCGCCAGGAGCTGGCCACGCTGCTCGGGCAGCTGGGCATGTCCGCCGCGCTGCTGCTCGGTGTGCTGCCCGCCGACCGGCTGCCGGGACCGATCACGTACGCCCGCGATCTGCTGCCGTCCACGTACGGCGTGGAGGCCCTGGCCCGCAGCTTCGACCGGCATCCCGACTGGCCCGCCGTCGCGCTCGATCTGGCGGTCTGCGCGGCCGTCGGCGTCGTCTCGCTGGCCGTGGCCACCTGGGCGTACCGGCGTGCGGCGGTCCGATGAGGCACGGCCGCCTCATGCCTGGCACGATGGCGGGGTGACAGCACCCCTGACGCCGCCCCACCAGCCGCCGAACGACGATCCCTGGCAGCAGCCGCAGGGCGCGGGAGCCCATGCGTACGTGCCGGAGGCGGCGTACGAGACCGACACGAGGACCGAGCTGAAGCAGGCCGCCGTCGTGACGCTCGCCGTGGCCGTCTCCGGTGTGCTGTTCGGACTGCTCTGGCTCTGGCTGTCGCCCCGGGTGCCGCTCATCGCCGGTGACTCGGCCGTCTTCCTGAAGGACACGGAGGGCGAGGAGGCCATCGGCGCGGACGGCACCTTTGTCCTGCTGGCCCTGGGGTTCGGCGCCGTCAGCGCCGCCCTGGTGTTCTGGTTCCGCAGGCACGGCGGCATCCCGCTGGTCGTGGGACTGGCGCTGGGCGGGCTGCTCGCGTCGGGGCTCGCCTGGCTGATCGGCTGGGGGCTGGGCCCGGACGACGTGGTGACGCAGGCGCGCGCGCTGGGGGAGGGCGCGACGTTCGACGCCCCCCTGAAGCTGAACGCGCGGGGCGCGCTGCTGGCGTGGCCGGTGGCGGCGATGGTCGTACACCTCGCGCTGACGGCCCTGTTCGGCCCCCGCGACCCGGACCCGGAGTGGGTGCCGTTCGGGGCGCCGTACCTGCCGGGCGACCGGGAGGACCGGAAGGACGCCTCCTAGGGCGTGTCCGCGGCGTCCCGTCCGTGCGGGCGGGCGCACTTCGCGGACCTGGGCCTAGGGCCTGGCGATCGGGGCCAGCGTCGCCGACGTCAGGGATGTCAGGTCCGACGGGGACAGCTCCACCTCCAGGCCGCGGCGGCCCGCCGAGACGCAGACCGTCGCGTGGGATTCCGCCGATGAGTCGACCACCGTGCGGAGCCGCTTGCGCTGGCCCAGGGGCGAGATGCCGCCCCGTACGTAGCCCGTGGTGCGCTCCGCCGCCGCCGGGTCCGCCATCGTCGCGCGCTTGCCGCCCACCGCGGCGGCCAGCGCCTTGAGGTCCAGCGAGCCGGAGACCGGGACGACGGCCACGGTCAGTTCGCCGTCGACGTCGGCGACCAGCGTCTTGAACACCCGGTCCGCCGAGACCCCCAGCGCCTCCGCCGCCTCCTCGCCGTACGAGGGAGCCGCCGGGTCGTGCTCGTACGCGTGCAGGGTGAACCCGGCCTTCGCCGTCGTCAGCGCGACCGTCGCCGGGGTGCCGCCCGCCGCTCTCTTCGCCTGCTTCCGCGCCTGCTTCTTCACCAAGGGATCGGTTCCTCGCGTGAGTTGAGGGGTGTCAGTTCGGGCTTGTCGGGGCCTTCGTCAGTTCCACGGCCGGCAGCGACGGCAGATGCCGGATCACCGCCGTCTCGGCCCGCAGGAGCTTCAGCTCCTCCCGCAGCCGCGCCGCGGTGTTCGGCGCCTGGAGCAGGCGCTGTTTCGCCGGGGTGTCCAGGACGGCCGCCGCGGCCACCAGGTACGAGACCACGGACGGCTCCTCGGGCAGGTCGTCGCCGGTCGACAGCGAGCGCTCGCGCGCTCCCGCCAGCCGTTTCTGGTAGCTGCGGAACGCCCGCAGGACGCCCTCGGCGAGCGCGCCCGCGCCCTCGCCCGCGTCCTCCTCGACGGCCTCGACCTCGGCGGTCAGATACGGCCCGCCGGTGTCGACGGAGAGCAGCTTGACCCGGCTGGTGCCGGTGGCCAGTACCTCGAAGCTGCCGTCCGGGCGCTCGCGGATGGTGGTCGCGTCGGCGACGCAGCCCACCTCGTGGAAGGAGTTCATCGGCTCGGCGCCGAAGCCGGCGGCCGGCCCGCGCTCCGGCAGGGACGTGGGGTCGGGCAGGCCGGACGCGGTCGGCGCGACCTCGTGCCCGTCGCGGATGGCTACCACGACGAAGCGTCGCGGTTCGGACTCGTCGGTCTTGAGCAGGTCGCGCATCATGGCGCGATACCGCTCCTCGAAGATGTTCAGGGGCATGACGAGGCCCGGGAACAACACCGCGTTCAGCGGGAAGAGAGGGAGATGTGCGGTGGTCACAACGCTCAAGCGTAATGGCCGCGCGGGCGCCCTCGGTCGGTCCGGTTCCACAAGGGCATCCCGGAGGCCACCTGGAGGCGTACACCGTCACGTGTCTCCAGGAACTGGCCCAGCGGATCGTCGGTCAGCGACGTCCACGGAAAGGACGTCGCGTACGGGCCGATCAGCCGGAACTGTTCCAGCGCCTCGTCCCACCGGTGCCGTCCGACCAGCACGTACGCCAGCAGATTGCGCACCTCCGCCGGCCAGGGGTCGCCCACCGCGTACATGGAGGAGAGCAGGACGGCCTCGTCGCAGGCCGCGTCGATCCGGTCCGTCGTGGTCGTCCGGCCCGTCGTGCCGAGCGCGCCCGTCGTGACCGTCGTCACGGGGGTGAGACCGTCGCCGCTCATCAGCTCGCTGAAGGCGGCCCGCATCGGCAGCGCCTTCACGAGCGATCCCGGCAGCGCGTCCGCGGCGGCCTGTTCGGCGAAGTCGAAGCACTCCCGGTGCGAGCCGTGCCACCGCGCGGAGAGGTACTGGAGGGCCGCCACATGGCATCCGTAGTGGTGCGAGGAGCGGCGCACCGCCTCGCCCCACAGCGTCTCGAAGGCGTCGTGGCCCGCGTGTGTGCCGCGCGCGTGGTCCAGGGCGATGCGCCACGGCACCGGGTCGCGCGGGTCGCCCTCGGCCGCCGCCGCGATCAGCGGGCCCGTCTCACGGAGCAGTTCGGCGCGGGCCGGGGACTCCCAGGCCCTGCGCACGCCGAGTTCGGCCTTGACGACCAGCGCGTCCGGATCGTGCGGCGATGCGGCGAGCCAGCGGCCCAGCCACTCGTCACGGTTGTGGGCGAAGGCGGCGAGCCGCATCACATAGCGGTCGCGGTTCTCCCACTCGGCTGATTCGCGTGTGGTCGCCAGCAGCTTCGCCGCCGGCTCGTACTCGCCGAGGGCGGCCGAGACGAGCGCGGGGGCGAGCCGGTCGTCGGGGGCGTCGAGCAGTACCGCATCGTCCGGCGGGAGCCCGTCGGCGAGCCGAGGGGTGTGCCGGAGCATGCGCGCGGTACTGATCAGTGCGCGAATCAATGACATGGTGCGGACCATTGAAAACCGCAGGTCGCAGGGGCGCCAGAGGGCATATGTGAAGCTTTGGTGGTGGGGATAAGGTTGCCTGGGAGTGGGTCAAGGGACGGCAAAGAAAGCGGGTCGGACGGAGTGTCAGCCGCGACGCAGGAGGCGTGAGGCACCCGCTGCGACAGTTGTGGCCAGGATCCAGCCGAGCAGGACGATCCCGGCCGCCAGCCACTGCCAGCCGCCCTCCGTGCGCCAGTGTCCGTCCTGGCCGAGATTGATCACCGGAATCAGCAGATCCAGCACGTACAGGGAGGGATTCCACGCCGGGTGCTCCTCGCCCTTGAGCGGCTCCGGCGCGTTCCGGGCGAAGGCGAACGTGCCGCCCGCCCACAGCATCGCCATCCACAGGGCGGCCCGGCCCGGCCGGTAGCCGTACGCCACCGTCCAGTCCTGGACGTACCCCCACAGCTTCGCCGCCAGCGTCAGCGTCTCGCGCCGCCTGCGCTGCTTGGCCAGCAGCACCTCGCGGGCGTCGGCGTCCTCGCCGCTGTTGCGCATCACCTGCGCGAGGCGCTCGTACGGCTCCGGCGAATACTCCGGGGTCGCCGAGTCCAGCCACTCCAGCCGCCGGTTGAGCGGGAAGTGACCGGACGGCACCACGTTCTCGTAGGCGAAGCCGCCCATCGCCAGACCGCCCGGGCCCGGCCAGCTCGTGGACAGGTCCATCAGCGTCGTGATCTTGGCGCCGTTCAGCACGACCCGGCCCTCCAGCGGGCGCTCGCACTGGAAGCGCAGCTCCGTCGCGGTGATCCGGCGCAGCGACAGCTCCTCGCCGGCCGCCATCAGGAAGCGCGCCTGGTGGAAGTCGACCGTGTCGCCCACCCGCCCGTCGTCGAGGCGGACCCCGCCGTAGCACTCGAAGCGCCGGATCTC
Organism: Streptomyces niveus; assembly: GCF_001723055.1. Classification (GTDB taxonomy): domain Bacteria; phylum Actinomycetota; class Actinomycetes; order Streptomycetales; family Streptomycetaceae; genus Streptomyces; species Streptomyces niveus. The sequence goes on along the minus strand of NZ_MDCR01000143.1, from coordinate 9,219 downwards.
GGTGCCCGGCGGCAGCGCCGCGGGGCCGGCCGTGGCGCCCGTGTAGACCGTGCCGTAGGGCGGCGTGGAGTTCGCGTTGCCCGTCGCGATGCTCACCACGGCGCCCGTCATGTAGAGCGAGCGCTCCACGGTCAGCTGCGGCGCGTTGAGCGCGCGGCGCTGGCCCGCCGCGCGCAGCCGGCTGCCGCGCAGCATCAGCGAGCCCCCGACCGTCGAGCCGCGCAGGCTGAACTCGCCGTGCGTCTCGATCTGTTCGGCCTGCAAGTCCTGTCCCACCGACATCCCGTCGGCGGCGATCGACTTGCAGTTGCTGTCCGGCCGGACGGATATCTGGCTGATCAGCAGGTCCGTGCCGATGTGCGCGTCGGTCAGCCGGATACCGCGCGCGACCTGGCAGCGCGGCAGATGCAGATCGCCCTCGGTGCGCAGCCGGGCGGCCTCCAGCCGGGGGATCACACAGCCCACCAGCCGCAGGGTGGTGAAGTGGCACTCCGGCAGCACCACTTCGCGCTCGAAGCGGCAGAACGTCAGCTCGACATAGGGCTCGACGTTGCCGCCCGCGAGATCCAGCGACCCGCTGATGTACGCCCCGCGCAGCTTGAGGGCGGCGACCCGGCCGGGCCGCGCCGAGGGGCCGCTGAGCAGCAGCAGGGCGACCACCCGGGCGCGCACGCTGCGGTGCTCGCCCCAGGGGCCCGCCGCCGCCGGGTCGTTGAGCAGTGGACTCGGCACGCTCAGGTCGTAGGTGCTGCCGTTCCGGAATGCCTGCCACATGCCGAGTTCTGTGGCCGAGAGCCAGTCCGGAGCTTCGTCGTTCTGCGGCTCGGACACTGCCGCGCCTCGCTTCCCCGTGTGCCGTTCCCCGTGTGCCGTGCCTGTCGTCGTACCTGTCGTCGTGCCCGTGGTCGTACCTGTGGTCGTGCCCTGGTCGTCGTGCGCCGTCAGATTTCGGACGGTGTCTCTGCGTGTCCGTCCCCGTGTGACTCCCGTGCAGCCGTCGCCGGGCGGGACTGCTGGTGTGGGGTCGTACGAATGTTCTTCCCTCTGAGTGACCAAATGAACGCCGATCGTCAACGTTAGTAGCCGTGAGTGACATCCAGGGCTCATATCAGCCAGTGATACGGGCGACCGCCGCCGATATCCGGTCTGCGAGAATTGACCGCGTGATCTCACGAATCGATCTGCGCGGCACCGCCCTCCCCGAGGGCGGCGCGCTGCGCGGCCTCCTGCCCCGTGCCGAGTTCGACGTCGAAGCCGCCCTCTCGAAGGTCCGGCCCATCTGCGAGGACGTACGCCATCGCGGCACGGCGGCGCTGATCGAGTACGCGGAGCGCTTCGACGGCGTACGGCAGGAGCGCGTACGGGTCCCCGCCGATGCCCTCGCGCGCGCCCTGGCGGAGCTGGACCCCGCCCTGCGCGCCGGGCTGGAGGAGTCGGTCAGGCGGGCCCGTATCGTGCACCGCGCCCAGCGGCGCTCCGAGCACACCACGCAGGTCGTGCCCGGCGGCACGGTCACCGAGAAGTGGGTGCCGGTCGGCCGCGTCGGGCTGTACGCGCCCGGCGGGCGTGCCGTCTACCCGTCGTCCGTGATCATGAACGTAGTCCCGGCGCAGGAAGCGGGCGTCGGCTCGATCGCGCTCGCCTCACCTCCCCAGAAGGAGTTCGACGGCCTGCCGCACCCGACGATCCTCGCCGCCTGCGCGCTGCTGGGCGTCGACGAGGTGTACGCGGTCGGCGGCGCCCAGGCCGTCGCGATGTTCGCGTACGGCACGACCGGCCCCGACGGCTGCCCGCCCGCCGACATGGTCACCGGCCCCGGCAACATCTGGGTCACCGCCGCCAAGCGCTACTTCGCGGGCCGTATCGGCATCGACACCGAGGCCGGCCCCACCGAGATCGCCGTCCTCGCCGACGCGACCGCCGACCCGGCGCACGTCGCCGCCGACCTGATCAGCCAGGCCGAGCACGACCCGCTCGCCGCCGCCGTGCTGGTCACCGACTCCGTCGAACTGGCCGACGCCGTCGAGAAGGAACTGGTGCCGCAGACCGCCGCCACCAAGCACGTCGAGGAGCGCATCGCGCCCGCCCTCGCGGGCAAGCAGTCCGCGATCGTGCTGGTCGACGGCGTGGAGGAGGGCCTGCGGGTCGTCGACGCGTACGGCGCCGAGCACCTGGAGGTGCAGACCGCCGACGCCGCGGCCGTCGCCGCCCGGGTCCGCAACGCGGGCGCCATCTTCGTGGGGCCGTACGCGCCGGTCTCGCTCGGCGACTACTGCGCCGGCTCCAACCACGTCCTGCCGACCGGCGGTTGCGCCTGCCACTCCTCCGGCCTGTCCGTCCAGTCCTTCCTGCGCGGCATCCACATCGTCGACTACACGCGCGACGCGCTCGCCGATGTCGCGCACCACGTCGTGACGCTCGCCGAGGCCGAGGACCTGCCCGCGCACGGCGCCGCCGTCAAGGCGCGTTTCGGCTGGAAAGTGCCGTCCGCGGGGGAGGTGCCCGGCGCGTGACCGGCATCGACGACCTCCCCGTACGGGACGAACTGCGCGGCAAGTCCCCCTACGGGGCGCCCCAGTTGGACGTCCCCGTCCACCTCAACACCAACGAGAACCCGTACCCGCTGCCCGAAGCGCTCGTCGAGCGGATCACCGAGCGGGTCCGCGAGGCCGCGCGCGGCCTCAACCGCTACCCCGACCGGGACGCGGTGGAACTGCGCACGGAGCTGGCCGCGTACCTGCGCCGCACCGCGGGCGACCTCCCGCTGACCGCCGCCAACGTGTGGGCGGCCAACGGCTCCAACGAGGTCATCCAGCAGCTCCTGCAGACCTTCGGCGGCCCCGGCCGCACCGCGATCGGCTTCGAACCCTCGTACTCGATGCACCACCTCATCGCGCGCGGCACCAGCACCGGCTGGCTCTCCGGCCCCCGCAACGAGGACTTCACCATCGACGTCGAGGCCGCCGAGCGGGCCGTCACCGAGCACCGCCCCGACGTCGTCTTCATCACCACCCCCAACAACCCCACCGGCAGCGCCGTCGACGCCGCGACCGTCGTGCGGCTGTACGACGCCGCGCAGGCCGCCAGGCCCTCGTTGGTCGTCGTCGACGAGGCGTACGTCGAGTTCAGCCACCACCCCACGCTGCTGCCGCTGCTCGCCGGCCGGCCGAACCTCGTCGTGTCCCGCACCATGTCCAAGGCCTTCGGCGCCGCCGGACTGCGCCTCGGCTATCTCGCCGCCGACCCCGCCGTGGTCGACGCGGTGCAGCTGGTACGCCTGCCGTACCACCTCTCCGCCGTCACCCAGGCCACCGCGCTCGCCGCCCTGGAGCACACCGATACGCTGCTCGGATATGTCGATCAGCTCAAGGCCGAGCGGGACCGGCTGGTCACCGAACTGCGGGCGATGGGCTTCGAGGTCACCGAATCGGACGCCAACTTCGTCCAGTTCGGCCGCTTCGACGACGCGCACGAGGCGTGGCGGACGATCCTCGACCAGGGCGTACTCGTACGCGACAACGGCGTCCCGGGCCGGCTGAGGGTCACGGCGGGCACCCCGTCCGAGAACGACGCGTTCCTCGACGCGGTACGTACATTGACGAAGGAGCAGAGCGCATGAGCCGTATCGGCCGCGTGGAACGAACGACCAAGGAGACCTCGGTCGTCGTCGAGCTTGACCTCGACGGCACGGGCAAGGTCGAGGTGTCGACAGGCGTCGGCTTCTACGACCACATGCTCGACCAGCTCGGCAGGCACGGGCTGTTCGACCTGACGGTCAAGACCGAGGGCGATCTGCACATCGACTCGCACCACACCATCGAGGACACCGCCCTCGCGCTGGGCGCCGCCTTCAAGCAGGCGCTCGGCGACAAGGTCGGCATCTACCGCTTCGGCAACTGCACCGTCCCGCTGGACGAATCACTCGCCCAGGTCACCGTCGACCTCTCCGGCCGCCCGTACCTGGTGCACACCGAGCCCGCGAACATGGCGCCGATGATCGGCGGTTACGACACGACGATGACCCGGCACATCCTGGAGTCGTTCGTCGCCCAGGCACAGATCGCGCTGCACGTCCACGTCCCGTACGGGCGCAACGCGCACCACATCGTCGAGTGCCAGTTCAAGGCCCTCGCCCGCGCGCTGCGGTACGCGAGCGAACGCGACCCCCGCGCCGTCGGCATCCTCCCGTCCACGAAGGGCGCGTTGTAATTCCATGACCGGTCTCAACACCATCCTGATCGTCCTCGGCCTGTTCCTGGCCGGCGGCGTCTACTCCTTCGCCAAACAGAAACAGCCCACGGGCGTCATCGTCCTGCTCGGCATCTGCTCCGCGCTCTGCCTCGTCGCCGGCATCCTCCGTATCCAGGGACTGTGGGAATGACCAAGAACGTCGTCGTCCTCGACTACGGCTTCGGCAACGTCCGTTCGGCCGAGCGCGCCGTGGCCCGCGCCGGGGCCGAGGTCGAGATCACCCGTGACTTCGACAGGGCCATGAACGCCGACGGGCTGATCGTGCCCGGCGTCGGCGCCTTCTCCGCCTGCATGGAAGGGCTCCGCGCGGCGCGCGGCGACTGGATCGTGGACCGCCGCCTCGCGGGCGGACGTCCCGTCCTGGGCATCTGCGTCGGCATGCAGATCCTCTTCGAGCGCGGCATCGAGCACGGCGTGGAGACCGACGGTCTCGACGAGTGGCCGGGCACCGTCGGGCCGCTCACCGCCCCGACCGTCCCCCACATGGGCTGGAACACCGTCGAGGCACCCGAGGACAGCGTGCTCTTCGCCGGACTCGACGCCGGGGAGCGCTACTACTTCGTGCACTCCTACGCCGTCCACGACTGGTCCCTCCAAGTCACCAACCCCAAGATCCGCGCCCCGAAGGTCACCTGGTCCCGGCACGGCGAGCCGTTCGTGGCCGCCGTGGAGAACGGTGCACTGTGGGCCACGCAGTTCCACCCCGAGAAGTCCGGCGACGCCGGAGCCCAGCTGTTGTCCAACTGGATCGGAACCTTCTGATGTCCGGCACACCCACCGTTCCCTCCGTGACGAGGCTCGAACTCCTCCCCGCCGTCGACGTACGCGACGGCCAGGCCGTACGGCTCGTCCACGGCGAGTCCGGCTCCGAGACCTCCTACGGCTCACCGCTCGAAGCCGCCCTCGCCTGGCAGCGCGCGGGCGCCGAGTGGCTGCATCTCGTGGACCTCGACGCGGCGTTCGGCACCGGCGACAACCGGGACCTCGTCGCCGGGATCACCGACGCCATGGACATCAAGGTCGAACTGTCCGGCGGCATCCGCGACGACGCCTCGCTCGCCGCCGCCCTCGCCACCGGCTGCACACGCGTCAACCTCGGTACGGCGGCGCTGGAGACCCCCGAGTGGGCGGCCAAGGCCATCGCCGAGCACGGCGACAAGATCGCGATCGGCCTCGACGTACGCGGTACGACGCTGCGCGGGCGCGGCTGGACCAGCGAGGGCGGCGACCTCTGGGAGACGCTGGCCCGCCTCGACGCGGAGGGCTGCGCGCGGTACGTCGTCACCGACATCGCCAAGGACGGCACACTCCAGGGGCCCAACCTGGACCTCCTGAAGAGCGTGTGCGCCGCCACCGACCGGCCGGTGGTCGCCTCCGGCGGCGTGTCCTCGCTCGCCGACCTGCGCGCGATCGCCACGCTGGTGCCCGAGGGCGTCGAGGGCGCGATCATCGGCAAGGCCCTGTACGCGAAGGCGTTCACCCTGGAAGAGGCGCTCGTGGAGGTGTCCCGATGAGCGAGAACCACCCGGTCGGCGCGGAGGCGTCCGACGGCGTACGCCGGATCTCCTCCGGCGGCCCCTGGGAGGACGCCTACGGCTACTCCCGCGCCGTCCAGCTGCCGGGCGGCCTCGTACTCGTCTCCGGCTGCACGTCGGTCGTCGACGGGCGCATCGCCGAGGGCGGCCCGTACGAACAGGCCGTCACCGCCTTCGGCGTCGGCATCAAGGCACTCGGCGACCTCGGCCTCGGCGCCGCGGACGTCGTACGCACCCGGATGTATGTCACGCACGCCGGTGACGCGGACGACGTCGGGCGCGCCCACAAGGAGCTGTTCGGCGCCGTACGGCCCGCCGCCTCGATGGTCGTCGTCGCCGGTCTCATCGACCCGAGCCTGGTGGTCGAGATCGAGCTGGAGGCCTTCCGCGCCCCCTCCGGAGTCCCGGGAGACCCGGCATGAGCCTCGCCGTACGTGTCATCCCCTGCCTGGACGTGGACAACGGCCGCGTCGTCAAGGGCGTCAACTTCCAGAATCTGCGCGACGCCGGTGACCCCGTCGAGATGGCCAGACTGTACGACGCCGAGGGCGCCGACGAGCTGACCTTCCTCGACATCACCGCCTCGTCGGGCGACCGCGAGACGACGTACGACGTGGTGCGCCGCACCGCCGAGCAGGTCTTCATCCCGCTCACGGTCGGCGGCGGCGTCCGTACCCCCGAGGACGTCGACAAGCTGCTGCGGGCGGGCGCCGACAAGGTCGGCGTCAACACGGCGGCCATCGAACGTCCCGACCTCATCCGGGAGATCGCCGAACGCTTCGGGCGCCAGGTGCTCGTCCTGTCGGTAGACGCCCGCCGTACGCCGGACGGCACCTTCGAGGTCACCACGCACGGCGGGCGCCGGGGCACCGGCATCGACGCCGTGGAGTGGGCGCACCGCGCGGCCGAACTGGGCGCCGGGGAGATCCTGCTCAACTCGATGGACGCGGACGGAACCAAGGACGGCTACGACACGGAGATGATCGCGGCCGTACGCGCGCACGTCACCGTCCCGGTCATCGCCTCGGGCGGCGCGGGCGGCCTCGCGCACTTCCCGCCGGCCGTCGAAGCGGGCGCGGACGCCGTACTCGCCGCCTCCGTCTTCCACTTCGGCGATCTGCGCATCTCCCAGGTGAAGAAGGCGCTGCGGGAGGCGGGTCACCCGGTGCGCTGATCCTTCCCGCGCACAGGGACGCCGTCCCTGCGCGCGCGGGCCAACACCGGTGAACTCGCCGATGCGCGAGGGGGGTTGGCGGCAGGAACATGGTTTCCGCCAGCCAGTACGGCGGTCGTCGGCCGGCGGGAACAGTGGCCCAGGACGACGGGCCCGGTCCCCGCGCCGGGCGCGCCGCCTCCATCGAGAGGACCCCCCTCGTGCAGCAACTCTCCACCGGCGACAGCTCCGCGGACCGCAGCCGCGTACACCCCCGTCCGCGCTTCTGGAGCCTCGCCCTGACCGCCGGCGCCGCGACCGCCGCCCTGTTCGGCGGGCTCGTCCCCGGAGCCCAGGCAGCCGCCGCCAACCCCTACGAGCGCGGCCCCGACCCGACCAACTCCAGCGTCGAGGCGGCACGCGGCTCGTACGCCGTCTCGCAGACCAGCGTCTCCTCGCTCGGCGTCAGCGGCTTCGGCGGCGGCACCATCTACTACCCGACGTCCACGGCGGACGGCACGTTCGGCGCGGTGGCGGTCGCCCCCGGCTTCACCGCCACGCAGTCCAGCATGGCCTGGCTCGGTCCCCGCCTCGCCTCGCAGGGCTTCGTCGTCTTCACCATCGACACGCTCACCACGCTCGACCAGCCCGACAGCCGGGGCCGTCAACTCCTCGCCGCGCTCGACTACCTGACACAGCGCAGCACGGTCCGCGGCCGGATCGACTCGGCGCGGCTCGGCGTCATGGGCCACTCGATGGGCGGCGGCGGCACCCTGGAGGCCGCCAAGAGCCGTACCTCGCTGAAGGCCGCGATCCCGCTGACCGGCTGGAACACCGACAAGTCCTGGCCCGAACTGCGCACCCCCACCCTGGTCGTCGGCGCCGACGGCGACACCGTCGCCCCCGTCGCCACGCACTCGGAGCCGTTCTACGAGTCGCTGCCCGGCTCGCTCGACAAGGCGTATCTGGAACTCAACGGCGCCAGTCACTTCACACCGAACTCGTCCAACACCACGATCGGCAAGTACAGCCTCTCGTGGCTCAAGCGCTTCATCGACGACGACACCCGCTACGAGCAGTTCCTCTGCCCGCTGCCCCGGCCGAGCCTCACCATCGAGGAGTACCGGGGGAGTTGCCCGCTCGGCTGACGCCACCGCCCCGTACGTGATCGAGGCCCCCGCACTGTGCCCGCGCACAGTGCGGGGGCCCGCCCGCTGGGTCGCCGCCCAGCACCGGGGGGCCCGCGCGGCGGCCGTCGACGCGAGCCTTCCGGGCTTGTTTACGCGGCGGTAACGTGCCGGACGTGACCCCATCGACGACCGTTCGCAGTCCGCTCCGGCTGTACGGCCGCAGCGGTGAACTCACCATCCTGGCAAAGCTGCTGACCCGGCTGCGGGCAGGCAGCGGCGGCGCCCTCGTCCTGACCGGGGCGCCGGGGCTCGGCCGCACCGCGCTCCTGCGCCACGCCATGGACGGCGCGGGCACGGAGCCGGTCCTGCTGCACACGACCGCCGCACCCGCCGAACGCCTGCTGCCCCACAGCGGGTTGCACGCCCTCCTGCGCTCGGCGCCGTCCCCGACGCCCCCGCCCACCGGCACCGCCGGGCTGCCGGCCCTCCTGGCGACCATCGGCGCGCCGCGCCCCCTGCTGCTCTGCGTGGACGACGCGCACGCCTGGGACGGCGCGTCCAGAGCCGCGCTCGTCCACGCGATCCGCCGCCCGGCCCCCGGCCGCGCGGTCGCCGTACTGCTCACGGCCGCCGAACAGCACGACGGGGCACGGGACCTCGCGGGAGACTTCACCGCGCTGCCCGCGCTCCGCCTCGGACCGCTCGACCGGTCCGCGTCCCACGAACTGCTCGACCGGCTGACCGGCGGCCGGGCCGATCCCGGCGTACGGGAGGAACTCCTGCGCGAGGCCGCGGGCAACCCCCGGCTGCTCACCGCGCTCACCGCCCGGCTGACCGAGGACCAACTCGCGGGCCGCAGCGGGCTGCCGCACCCCCTGAGTGGCGGCGAGAGCCTGCTGGACGCCTACGCCGCGCACGTCGATGCCCTGCCCGACGACACCCGCCTCCTGCTGCTGTTCGCGGCGGCGGCCGAGGAACACGAACCCGAAGGCGCCGGCGCCGACGCGGCCGTCCTGCTGCGGGCCGGAGGACTCGCCGGGGTCGACCCCGGCCGGCTCGGACCGGCCGAGGCGCTGGGCGCGGTACGGATCGACGGCGAACGCGTCCACTTCACCCAACCGCTGCTGCGCCGGGCCCTGTTGCGCGGCGC
>NZ_MDCR01000142.1 GCF_001723055.1 Streptomyces niveus | reverse complement strand
GAGTACGGCCGGGCCATCCACAACGCCGATCCTCCGCCTTGCGAGCGCACGCACCAGACGCCGCGAGCCCCGCCCTACGGGCGGACGACGCTACTTCGCGGACACGCCCTAGCGCCTCTCGGGCGGCTCGTGCTTGGCCACGATGCCGAAGTCCGCCCGTTCGCCCTGAGCGGACGTCACCGACCTGATCGAGCTGCTCACCGAGCCGATCACGGGCTCTTCAGCCGCGGCGGTCCCCTCGGCCTCCTCGGCCGTGAGGTTCTCCAGTCGTGCCAGGTCAGCGGCCGACACCAGGGCGACGAGCGGCTTGCCGTGCCGCGTCACGACGACGCGTTCCTCGCCGTAGACGACCCGGTTGATCAGGTCGGCGAGTTCCGCCCGCGCTTGCGTCACCGGAATTTCGTAGGCCATGGTCACCATCTTACGTTCTGTACGTCCTGTACATTTTTTACAGACGGACCAGAGCCATGTCCGGCCCGCGAGGAGAGGCACACCATGAACCGTCCTTCCGCCCGCTACGTCCTGCCGGAGTTCACCGAGCGGACCTCCACCGGGACCCGCTCCCTCGACCCGTACTCCAAGCTCTTCGAAGGGCGGATCATCTTCCTCGGCACCGCTTTGGACGAGACCTCGGCGAACGACGTGATCGCGCAACTGCTGCATCTCGAATACGCGGCGCCCGACCAGGACATCGCGCTCTACATCAACTCCCCCGGCGGCTCCCTGAGCGCCATGTCCGCCATCTACGACACGATGCAGGTCGTCGGCTGCGACGTGGCGACCACCTGTCTCGGCCAGGCGGTGTCGACCGCCGCCGTCCTGCTCGCCTCGGGGGCGCCGGGCAAGCGGATGGCGCTGCCCGGCGCGCGCGTCGTCCTCCAGCAGCCCGGCATCGAGGAGCCGATGCGCGGCCAGCCGTCCGATCTCGCCATCCACGCCGAGGAGTTGCTGCGGCTGCGGGCACTGATGGCGGACATGCTGGTGCGGCACACGGGGCAGAGCGCGGAGCGGATCGACAACGACATCGACCGGGACACGATCTTCGACGCGACGGGCGCGAGGGAGTACGGCCTGGTGGACCAGGTCGCACAGGACCGCAGGACGTCGCTCGGTGTCAACTCCCCCCGGTGAGGCGGCGATGCTGCCACCGGAACTGCCGCCGCTGCCCGCACTGACCCGCGCCGAGGGCGAGTTCGTCGACAGCTATCTCCGGGTCGTGGACCTGGTGGGCCGGATCAACCCGTCACGCGCCGAGGACACCTACGGCGCACTGCGGGCCGCGCAGGCGCTGGTGACCGGGGCGGCCGAACTGCGCGACGCGCTGACGCTGATGCACGCGAGAGGCGAGAGGGAGCTGCACACGGCGACGCTGGACCGTACGCTCCGGGTTCTCGACGGGGAGCGCAGGGCCGGGCGTGTCACCATGCCGCCCGGGCCAGGGACTTGAGGCGACGTGCTGTCCGGCGCGCCCGTACGTCATTTGGCTGCCCGTTCGGCGTATCGACCCGCCCGTCGCGACCGGGCCGGCAACTTGCGACCGCCGATCGGCCGTCCGGCCGTAGCGAGTCGAAGCGTCGCAGGTACAGCGCGTGAGCGGTCATACGAACCGTCAGCCGAATCGGCCACACCAACCCAAATGGTCGATAAGTGATGAGAGTCACATAAGCTCGTTTCAACTCGGAATCGGGCTGAGGCCGCGTCAAGATCCCTGGGACGACAAGCCCCCGCCACCTCGGCGGGGCGGTCCGGGTGGACGCCGAGTCCTGCCGCCGCTCCGGATGCCTGGTCGACACGAGTGGATCGGCAGGAGTGGAGGACCCGTGCAGTTCGGGGCGGTCCGACCATGGACAGCTCCTCGGGGTGAAGCCGCGTACGCGGCCGGGCGTCTTCGCCAGTCCGAACCCGACAGGTCATCCTTCACAGGCGGCTGACGAAGGGTTGCGCATGTCCGCGCAGACGCATGTCCCGTCGCTGCTCTCCCGGGCCGGTACCGCATCGGTCCTCCTCGCCGCCGTCGGCGGCACGATGCTGGCGCCCGGCGCCGTGTCCGAGGCCCACGCCCAGCCCGCCGCCGCCAAGGCGCTGAATGTCGCGGCATCCAAGAAGGGCGCGCCGTACAAGTACGGGGCGTCAGGTCCGCACCGGTTCGACTGCTCGGGTCTGACGGCGTTCTCGTACAAGAAGGCCGGCAAGGCGCTCCCACGGTCCGCGCAGCAGCAGTACAACAGGACGCGCCACATCGCGGCCTCCAGCCGCAAGCAGGGCGATCTGGTGTTCTTCCACGCCGGAAATCGCGTCTACCACGTCGGGATCTACGCGGGCGCCGGCAAGATCTGGCATTCGCCGAAGTCCGGTCAGGTGGTGCGGCTCGAGCGCATCTGGTCCAAGAGCGTCCGGTACGGCCGGGTCGGCTGACGCCCGCCCGCCGGGGGACGGCCGGCGCCGGACCTACTCGGCCCGGGTCCGGACGACCGAGGTCCCGGCCGTCCAGGGCAGGGTGATCCAGACCGTCTTGCCGCCGTCCTCGGTGGGTGTGACGGCCAGTCGGCCGCCGTACTCGGCCGTCAGCGCCCGGATGATGACCATGCCGCGGCCGTTGTCCTGCTGGACCGCGGCCGGGAGCCGCTGCGGCCAGCGCGGATGGCTGTCGGTGACTCCGACGCGCAGTTGCTCGTCGCGCTCCAGGGTGACGTCGATCGTGAAGGTCGGCGACCGGCCGAGGGTGTGCTGCACGGCGTTGGTCGCCAGCTCCGAGATGATCAGGCGAACCGTTTCGGCGGTGTCGGCGTCACCCGGCAGCCCCCATTCGGAGAGAACACGTGCGACGTATCTGCGGGCCTCCGGCACCGACGCAGGAGCGCTCGGCAGGGTGACGGATGCTTCCTGATGGTCTGCCATGGCGACGCTGTCCCTTTCCCACCGGGACGCAGACCGACCTATGGCTGATGCCCGCGAGTACGTCCCCGGATTGCGCTTCGCGCCACACTGCCACCAACGACACCCCGCGCATGGGCGATCCGCCGGGATATGGGCCCCTCTGTCGCTCTAAGCGGTGAACCCTGCTACGCGAGACCGTATTTCAACGGGCTCAAGTTTCACCCCGCGGCGACCGAGACGCGGCTACGGGGCGCCGGCCGCCGCCGGGGCGGTCGCGATGATCGTCGCCAGCGCGCTCTCCACCTGAACGTCCGTCAGGTCCGCGCGCGCCGTGAGCCTGATCCGGGAGATCCCGTCCGGCACCGACGGCGGCCGGAAGCAGCCCACCACCAGACCCGCCGCCCGGCAGTCGGCGGCCCATCGCACGGCCGCCGCCGGGGACGGCGCCCGTACGGAGACGACGGCCGCGTCCGGGCGCACGGCGCTCAGCCCCGCCCCGGTCAGCCCCCGGTGCAGCGCGAGCGCCACCGCGCGCGCCCGGACCGTCAGCGACGGGTCGTCGCGCAGCAGCCGCAGACTCGCGAGCGCGGCGCCGACGGCGGCCGGCGCGAGACCCGTGTCGAAGATGAACGACCGCGCCGTGTTGACGAGTTGGTCGATCACGCGGGCCGGACCCAGGACCGCGCCGCCCTGGCTGCCCAGCGACTTGGAGAGCGTGACGGTGGCGACGGTGCCCGGATCGCCCGCCAGGCCCGCCGCGTGGACGGCGCCACGGCCGCCGTCGCCGAGCACGCCGAGCCCGTGCGCGTCGTCCACGAGCAGCGCGGCGCCCCGCGTACGGCACACCTCGGCCAGCCGCGCGAGGGGCGCCGCGTCACCGTCCACCGAGAACACCGAGTCGCTGACGGCCAGGGCCCGTACACCCTCGTGGGCTTCGAGTGTCTTGTCGACCGCCGCCGGGTCCGCGTGCGGTACGACCACGGTCTCGGCGCGCGAGAGCCGGCAACCGTCCACGATGGAGGCGTGGTTGGCGGCGTCCGACACGACGAGCGAGCCGCGCGCGGTCAGCGCGGTGAGGGCGGCGAGGTTCGCGGCGTACCCGGACGACAGGACGAGCGCGGCCTCGAAGCCGCAGAAGTCGGCCAGTTCACGCTCCAGTTCGGTGTGCAGGGCGGTGGTTCCGGTGACCAGCCGCGAACCGGTGGCGCCCGCGCCCCAGCGGCGCGCCGCGTCGGCCGCCGCGCCGGTCGTCACGGGGTGGTGCGTGAGCCCCAGGTAGTCGTTGCCGGCGAGGTCCAGCAGTGCGGACTCGGCCTGGCGGGGCCGCAGCGTACGGACGAGACCGGACCGTTCACGCCGGCGCGCCTCGCCGTCGATCCAGCCGAACGGGTCCGGCGGCGGTGTGGACAGCCTGTTCGGCGTGCTCGGCACGGGCGGCTGGGTTGGCACGGCTCGGGTCCTTTTGTAGGCAGCCCACAGACCCTAACCGTCCACGGACGCGCTCCGGGTGTGGTCATACACACACCTGAATGCCCCCGTCTTGTGGGATTCATCCTTGGCCCGGAGGCCCGCCGTAGGCCAGGATCGGCGCCATGGACCTGCTGAACACACTGGTGGAGAAGGGCCTTCGGCGCGAGTTGCCGTCCCGCGAAGAAGCGCTCGCCGTGCTGACGACCTCCGACGACGATCTGCTCGAAGTGGTGGCCGCGGCCGGGAAGGTGCGCCGCCAGTGGTTCGGGCGGCGGGTCAAGCTCAACTACCTGGTCAATCTGAAGTCCGGGCTCTGTCCCGAGGACTGCTCGTACTGCTCCCAGCGGCTCGGGTCCGAGGCCGGGATCCTCAAGTACACCTGGCTGAAGCCGGACGAGGCGTCCAAGGCCGCGGCGGCGGGAGTGGCCGGCGGCGCGAAGCGGGTCTGTCTGGTCGCGAGCGGCCGGGGACCGACGGACCGGGACGTCGACCGGGTGTCGAAGACGATCGGCGCGATCAAGGAACAGAACGCCGACGTCGAGGTCTGCGCCTGTCTCGGGCTCCTCTCGGACGGCCAGGCCGAGCGGCTGAAGGCGGCGGGCGCCGACGCGTACAACCACAACCTCAACACGTCCGAGTCGACGTACGGCGACATCACCACCACCCACACCTACGCGGACCGGGTCGAGACGGTGCGGCACGCGCAGGGCGCTGGCCTGTCGGCCTGCTCCGGGCTGATCGCGGGCATGGGCGAGAGCGACGCCGACCTGGTGGACGTGGTCTTCGCGCTGCGCGCGCTGGACCCGGACTCGGTGCCGGTCAACTTCCTCATCCCCGTCGAGGGCACGCCGCTGGCCGGGGAGTGGAATCTGACGCCGCAGCGGGCGCTGCGCATTCTCGCGATGGTGCGGTTCGTCTGCCCTGACGTGGAGGTCAGGCTGGCGGGCGGACGTGAGGTGCATCTGCGGACGATGCAGCCGCTCGCGCTGCACCTGGTGAACTCGATCTTCCTCGGCGACTACCTCACCACGGAGGGCCAGGAGGGCAAGGCGGACCTGGACATGATCGCGGACGCCGGGTTCGAGGTGGAGGGCGCGGGCACGGCGACGCTGCCCGAGCACCGGGGCGGCGGCGGGTGCGCGAGTGCGTGCGCTCCGTCGGACAGCGCCGCGTCGGACAGCGCTCCGTCGGACAGCGCCTCGTCGGCCGGGGCCGAGGCGTCGTCCGCCCGTACGGATCTGGTGACCGTACGGCGGCGTGGTGCCGGTACGGACCTGGCGCCCAATGCCTGACGCGCTCGGTCCGGGCGAACTGCTGGCGCTGGACCGGGCCCATGTCTGGCATCCGTACGGCCCGATGCCCGGCCGCACCGACCCGCTGGTCGTGGAGTCCGCCACCGGGGTACGGCTCCGCCTCGCCGAACCGGCGCACGGGCAGGACGAGTTGGTCGACGGCATGTCGTCCTGGTGGTCGGCGATCCACGGCTACAACCACCCGGTGCTCAACGAGGCGGCACACGGCCAGCTCGCGCGGATGAGCCATGTCATGTTCGGCGGGCTCACCCACGAGCCGGCCGTCCGGCTGGCGGCCCGGCTCGTGGAGATCACCCCCGAACCGCTGCGGCATGTCTTTCTCGCCGACTCCGGTTCGGTGTCGGTGGAGGTCGCCGTCAAGATGTGCCTCCAGTACTGGCGTTCGCTGGGCCGCCCGGCCAAGCAGCGGCTGCTGACCTGGCGCGGCGGCTACCACGGGGACACCTGGCAGCCGATGTCGGTGTGCGACCCGGATGGCGGTATGCACGGGCTCTGGTCGGGGGTGCTGCCGCGGCAGATCTTCGCGGACGCGCCGCCGGCCGACTTCGAGGAGTACGACGAGACGTACGCGGACCACCTCCGTGCCCTGGTCGCCCGCCACGCCGACGAGCTGGCCGCGGTGATCGTGGAGCCGGTGGTGCAGGGCGCGGGCGGCATGCGCTTCCACTCCCCCGCGTATGTGCGGGTGCTGCGCGAGGCCTGCGACGAGTACGGCGTGCTGTTGATCCTGGACGAGATCGCGACCGGGTTCGGCCGCACCGGCACGCTGTTCGCGGCGGAGCACGCGGGGATCTCCCCCGATGTGATGTGCGTGGGCAAGGCGCTGACCGGCGGTTATCTCACGATGGCGGCGACGCTGTGCACATCGGAAGTGGCGACGGGCATCTCGCGCGGCGAGGTGCCGGTGCTCGCCCACGGCCCCACCTTCATGGGCAATCCGCTGGCCTCGGCGGTGGCGTGCGCGTCGATCGACCTGCTGCTCGGCCGGGACTGGCAGGGCGAGGTGAAGCGGATCGGAGCGGGGCTGCGTGACGGCCTCGCCGAGACGGCCTCGCTGCCCGGTGTGAAGGACGTACGTGTTCTCGGCGCGATCGGCGTCGTCCAGCTGGACCGCGAGGTGGACATGGCGGCGGCGACCCGGGCGGCGGTACGCGAGGGTGTGTGGCTGCGGCCGTTCCGCGACCTCGTGTACACGATGCCGCCGTACGTGACGGGCGACGACGACATCGCCAGGATCTGCCGCGCGGTGGCCGCGGCTGCGCGGGAGGCGTGAGATGGCGGTACTGATCGTCTCGGGGACCGGGACGGAGATCGGCAAGACGGTCGTCACCGCGGCCGTCGCGGCGGTGGCGCTGGCCCAGGGGCGTTCGGTCGCGGTGCTGAAGCCCGCGCAGACCGGTGTCGCGCCCGACGAGCCGGGGGACGTGGACGAGGTGATACGTCTGGCGGGCGGCGTCACCACCGTCGAACTGGCCCGTTATCCCGAGCCGTTGGCGCCCGCGACGGCGGCCGGGCGGGCCGGTGCGCGGCCCGTACGGCCCGAGGAGATCGCCGAGACGGCCGAGAAGCTGGCGACCGAGCACGATCTGGTGCTGGTCGAAGGCGCGGGGGGCCTGCTGGTGCGCTTCGACCACGAGGGCGGGACGCTCGCGGACGCCGCCCGGCTGCTCGCCGCCCCGGTGCTGGTGGTGGCGCCCGCCGGGCTCGGCACGCTCAACACGACGGCGCTGACGGCCGAGGCGCTGCGTGCGCGCGGGGTGGCGGCGCTGGGCGTGGTGATCGGGAGCTGGCCCGCCGTGCCGGATCTGGCGGCGCGCTGCAATCTGACCGATCTGCCGGATGTCGCGGGTGCCCCGCTGCTCGGGGCCGTACCGGACGGCGTGGCCGCGCTCCCGGTGGCGCGGTTCCGTGCGCGTGCGGGCGACTGGCTGGCTCCGGAGCTGGGCGGGGGCTGGGACGTGGCGCGCTTCACGGCGAACGGCGGTCGCGCCTGGCCGCTGCGGACGCACGGAGCCCCTCGGTAACGAGTTGCGTTCCGTGAGCTGCTGAGCGGAGCCGTACGGGGAAGAATCATGGTGCCGCCCCCGTACGCCGGAGGAGATCCGCGAAATGCATCTGCGCTACCGCAAGGTCCCCAAGGACTCCGTGCACCATCCCGTCTTCGCGCGCTTCTACGCGCGGATGAGCGTCGCCGCCGACGCCAAGGGCGGTATCGCGGCCCACCGCGCGGAGCTGCTGACCGGTCTGTCGGGGCGGGTCGTGGAGATCGGCGCGGGCAACGGGCTGAACTTCGCGCACTACCCGGCGGCGGTCTCCGAGGTGGTGGCCCTGGAGCCGGAGCGCGCTCTGCGGCAGCTGGCGGTGGGCGCTGCGATGCGGGCCGGGGTCTCGGTGGACGTACGGCCCGGTACGGCGGAGGCGCTGCCCGTCGAGGACGCCGGTTTCGACGCGGCCGTCGCCTCACTGGTGCTGTGCACCGTACGCGACGTACCGAAGGCGCTCGCCGAGATCCGCCGCGTCCTGCGCCCCGGCGGCGAGCTGCGCTTCTTCGAGCACGGTCTGGCGCCGCAGCGCCGCCTGGCGACGGTGCAGCGGGCTCTGGACCGGACGGTGTGGCCGAAGCTCATGGGCGGCTGCCACACGGCACGGGACACCCTGGCGGCGATCAGGGACGCGGGTTTCGAGTTCGGCGCGTACCGCGCACTGCGGGTCCCGGAATCCGGCCCGCTTCTGCCGACG
>NZ_MDCR01000141.1 GCF_001723055.1 Streptomyces niveus | reverse complement strand
GGTGGCCACGGTCGCCGCCGCGGCGCTCGTCACCGGACTCGTCCAGACCGCCGGCGCGACCGAGTCCGGCGCCGCCCCGGCGTCCACCACCGAAGCCGCCACCGCCCAGCCGCCCGCCGCCCCGGCCGGTGTGCCGACCGACATCACCACCGTCTCCACCGGCTACTCGATCCCGTGGGGCATGCACTGGCTGCCCGACAACTCATCGGCGCTGGTCACCGAGCGCAACACCTTCAAGGTCTTCAAGGTGACACCCACCGGACAGCGCACCGAGGTCGGGACCGTCCCCGAGTCCCAGACCACCGGCGGCGAGGGCGGCCTGATGGGCGTCGCCGTCGACCCGAACTGGGCGAGCAATCACTTCGTGTACTTCATGCACACCTCGTCCGAGGGCAACCGGATCGCCCGGATGACCTACGACGGCACCCGACTCACCGGCTACACGGCCCTGTTGAAGGGCATCGCGAAGAACAGGTACCACAACGGCGGCCGGCTCGCCTTCGGCCCCGACGGCTATCTCTACGCCACCACCGGCGACGCCCAGAACCCCTCACTCGCCCAGGACAGGAACTCGCTCAACGGCAAGATCCTGCGGATGACGACGACCGGCGCCCCGGCCCCCGGCAACCCGTTCGGCAACCACGTCTTCAGCCTGGGCCACCGCAACCCGCAGGGCATCGCCTTCGACCCGCAGGGCCGCCTGTGGGAGGCGGAACTCGGCGAGAACGCCCGGGACGAACTCAACCTCGTCAAGTCCGGCGCCAACTATGGCTGGCCCATCTGCGAAGGCACCTGCTCCCAGGCCGGGATGACCAACCCCAAGGCCACCTGGACCACCGCCGAGGCATCGCCCAGCGGAATCGCCGTCGTCGACAGCGCCGTCTACATGGCCTCCCTGCGCGGCGAACGCCTCTGGCGGATCCCGGTCAACGCCGGCAACGAGAACGTCGGCACCCCGCAGGCCCACTACGTGGGTACGTACGGGCGACTGCGCGGTGTCACAAAGGTGCCGGGCGCCAACGCGCTCTGGCTCTCCACGACCAATGTGGACAGCAACGGCGGTGAGCCCGCCGGGTCGGACAAGATCTTCCGCGTGACGATCGGCTGAACCGGCGCGCGCCTCGTACGACGGCCACGCGGGCCACCGGTTCGGTACGACCCGGTGGCCGGCGGCCGACTCGGCAGGGCCCTTTCGTACGCCCGGCGCGCGCCCCCGGACGGCCGCTGCCCGGCGCGGAACTCCCCTTCCGCGCCGGACAGTCGGCCACCTCGACACCGGTGCACGGAAGGTGAGAAAGCGAACACGGAGAGCGGTAGTGTGCACGCTCACGGTGAGTACGGCGAGTTGTCTCGTCGGTTACCGCGGCGGAGTGGACGCTGTCCTCGGCCGCTGTCGATTCCTCCGATCCTCCCGAGGTTCGTCCGATGATCGAGATAACGGTCCTGGCCGCGAGCGGTCTGGCCGGCGGGACCCTGCTGGCGCTCGCCCTGGCCGGCGGGCTGCTCCGCTCCCACCGCCACCGGTCCAGACTCCACGACGAGATCGCCGACCTGCGGGACCGGCTGGACAACGAGCGGTCGAAGGCCGCACGCGCGTCCGACGCGGTCACCGCCGAGATCGCGCACCTCGCCGAGAAGCGCATCCCCGCGGTGGCGACCCGTGCCGCGCACCCGCACGTCCAGGTCCCGGGACCGCTCAGCGTCGAGTTCGCCCGCACCGGACCCGGCGCCGCCCTGGACGTCGTGATCGACGGTCTGCTGACCGTCATGAAGCAGGAGCGCAAGCGGGTCGACGCCGCGGCGCGCGCCGGCATGCGTGGCACCACCCGGGAGATCCAGGCCGGGCTCTACCGGCTCCAGGACGTCCTCAGAGGACTGCAACAGCAGTACGACGAACCGGAGTTGGCGCAGACCCTGTTCGAACTCGACCACGAGAACGAACAGTCCCTGCGGCGCGCACAGGTCGCCGCGGTGGTGTGCGGTGCCTGGGTGGGCCTGGCCCGCGAGGAGTCGCACCTGGTGGACGCGGTGACCGGGGGCCAGTCACGGCTCGTCGGCTACCACCGGGTGCGTATCAACAACCATCTGGAGCCGGGCACCGCGCTCGTCTCGCACGCCGTCGAGCCCGTCGCGATCATCGTCGCCGAACTCCTCGACAACGCGCTGCGGCACTCCTCCCGGGACACCGACGTCACGGTGAACCTGGAACGCGCCCACCACGGGGTCGCCGTCACCATCGACGACGCCGGTGTCGGCATGTCAGCCGACGAACGCGGCTACGCGCAGCGGATGGTGGCGAGCAGCGAACCGATCCTGCTGTCGGACCTCGGCGACCCGCCCCGGATGGGACTCGCCGCGATCGGCCAGCTCACCCGGCAGTTCGACCTGTCCGTGGACCTGTCGACACCGTCGCCCTACGGCGGCGTACGGGCGGTGCTGCTCGTCAGCAACCACCTGCTCAGCCATGTCGACCCGGTCCGCAGGCCACCGGCCGCCGCCGCCCCGCGCTCCACCCGGCTCGTCGGGACACCGGACCAGCCGGCCAAGGCGGAGACGAACGGGAAACTGCCCGTGCGGACCGCCGCCGCCTCCCGGGCCCTGCGGGCGAACGCCCGCCGGACCGCACCGCCCACGACCCCCGACACCACCGCGCACCCCAACTCACCGCACACCGACAGCACTTACCCCGACCACATGCCCGACGGCGTCGCCGAGACCGACACCGACCCCGACATCGAGCCCGGCGACGAGATCCTGCCCCAGCGCAGACGCCGCCGCATCCGTCCCGGCGCCGAAGCCTCGGCCCTCGCCGCCCGACCGTCCGTCCCCGAGCAGGCCCAGCCGCCCGCCCGTACCCCCGAACACTCCGCCGCGGCGCTCGGCGCGCTCCAGACCGGCACCGCAGCGGCACGATCCACCGCCGACCCCGAAGGGAACGACCCGCGATGAAAAGCCGCAACGCCGGCGAAACGGCGTGGGTGCTCGATCCGATCCTGGAGATCCCGCATGTGCGGGCAGCCGTCCTGCTCACCAGGGACGGCCTCGTGTCCGGCTACACGGACGCGCTGACCCAGGCAACCGCCGAACGCACGGCGGCGATCACCAGCACCGTGCAGGGCGCGTGCCGTACGGCCGCCGCCGCCTTCGCCGACCACGACGACGCGGAGATCCGCCAGATCGTCATCGAGTCCGACCACGGCTACATCCTGGTCGCGCCCACCTCGCACGGCACCTGTGTGGCCGCGTACGGAACCCCCGAGGTACGGCTCGACCTGCTCGCCCACCGGGTGCACTCACAGGTGGCCAGGCTCGGCGAGAAAGCGATGACCGCCGCACCACGCGCGAGTGAGGGCGGCGCTCCGGTATGACCGGCCGCAGGAGCGGTCGTCCACTGGTTCCCGCCTACCTGTCCACCGGCGGTGTGGCTCGCCCGGCCAACACCGAGCTGGAGCGGCTCTCGCTGCTGACCGGAGGTACCGGGACCGCCCCCGACGGGCTGCCCGCCGCCCGGCACGCCCTCTTCGACGTGCTCGACGGCGGGACGCTCACCCTCGTGGAGGCCGCCGCTCTGCTGGAGCTGCCGGTCTCCGCCGTACGCGTACTCGCCGCCGAACTGGCGGAGCAGGGGCTGGTGAGCCTCCGCGCGCCGGTACCCCAGGCCGCCCTGCCCGCCCCCGACCTGTTGAAGAGAGTGGCCGATGGCCTCCGCGCCCTCAAGCAATGACACCGACAGCGGTGTCGGGCTGCATCTGCCGGACACCACCCGCGAGTTGGTGAAGATCCTGGTGGCCGGCCCGTTCGGCGTCGGCAAGACCACACTGATCGACTCGGTGTCCGAGATCCGCCCGCTGCACACCGAGGAACATCTCACCGAGGCGTCCGTGTCCGTGGACGACCTCGCCGGCGTACGCGACAAGACCACCACGACCGTCGCCATCGACTTCGGGCGGATCAGCCTGGACGCCGGGATCGTGCTCTATCTGTTCGGCACCCCCGGACAGGAGCGCTTCCGCTCGCTGTGGGCGGACATCGCCCACGGGGCGCTCGGCGCGCTCGTCCTCGTCGACACGCGGCGGATCGACGACTCCTTCGACGTGCTCGGACTGGTCGAGGAGTCGGGGCTGCCGTACGCCGTCGCGCTCAACACCTTTCCCGACGCGCGTTCCTACACGGCGGACCAGCTACGCGGTTCGCTGGACCTGGAACCCGGCACGCCCATGGTCGTCTGCGACGCGCGCGACACCAACTCCTCCATCGACGCGCTGCTCTCACTCGTCCAGCATCTGATAGCGGGTCACGCCGAAGGCGCCGGCCCTCAGTACGGAGACCCGGTGACCTGGTGACTTCCTATCCCGCGCCCGCCAAGGCGTTCTCCCTGTCGGCGCCGGTCCGCCTCTGGGACGAGGGCTTCGCCGCCGACCCGCAGGGCCGTTACGAGGCTCTCAAGGCACAAGGCCCTGTCGGCTGGGGCGAACTCGCCCCGGGCGAGCCCGCGTACATCGTCACCGACCGGCGGGCCGCCCTCGACATCCTGCACGATCCGGACACCTGGTCGCACGACTCCCGGGAGTGGGAGTCGACCGCCTCCCCGGACTCGCCGATCCTCGGCATGCTGCGGTGGCGCCCCAATCCGCTGTTCACCGACGGCGCCGTGCACAGGCGTTACCGCAAGGCGCTGGTCGACGGCTTCGACCTGGTCGAGCCGCACGACCTGCGCGAGCGTGTGCACCGGGCCGTGGACCTGCTGGTCGGCCGGTTCGGTCCGGTGGGCGGCGCCGACCTCGTGGACGACTTCGCCCGCCCGTTGATGACGCTGATCTTCAACAACCTCTTCGGCCTGCCCGACAGCGAGAGCGCCCGGCTCAACAACTCGCTCGGACGGCTGATGGAGGGCGGCGACGAGGCCGCCGCCGGAGATGTGGAGTACGCCGAGTACGTCACGGAACTCGTCACCGCCAAGACCCTCAAACGCGGTGACGACCTGACCAGTTGGCTGATCGACCACCCGGCCGACCTCACCTACGAGGAAGTCGTCTGGCAGGTGTTCCTCACCATGGGCGCGGGCCACGAGCCGACCGCGAACCTCGTCGCCAACGCGCTGTCGCGGATGCTCGGCAACCCCGCGTACTACTCCACCCTCACCAGCGGATCCCGCCCCGTCATGGACGCCGTCCTCGAAGTGCTGCGCCACGAGACGCCGTTGGCGAACTACGGGCTCCTCTACGCCCGCGAGTCGCTGAGCTTCCACGGCGTATGGGTGCGCAAGGCCGTGCCCGTCATCGTCTCGTACGGAGCGCTCGGCTTCCTCTCCGAGCAGGACGCCACCGACGCCCCGCACCACCCGCACGACGCCTCCCATCTGTCCTGGGGGGCGGGGGCCCACAAGTGCCCGGTCAAACAGCACGCGTTGCTCATCGCGACCGAGGCCATCGAGCGGATCACCCAGTGGCTGCCCGACCTGGAACTCGTCACACCGCGTGATCAACTCACCTGGCGTCCTGGCCCGTTCGTCCGCGCCCTGAAGTCACTGCCCGTACGATTCACCCCGCGTACGCCGGACACCACCGTCGCCACCCCATGACGGCGTCGCGCGGAAAGCGGCGAGGCGTCGGGGAGTCGTGTGATCGAAGGGCTGAGCCAGGGACTGGGCGGCGGGGTGATCGTGCTCCTCGCCGCCGTGGTGACGCTCGCCGCGTTCGTCCAGGGCACGAGCGGCCTCGGCTTCGCCCTCATCGTCGCGCCCGTCGTCGGCCTGGTGGATCCCGGGCTGCTGCCCGTGTTCCTGCTCGCCTCGATGATCCCGCTGAATCTGTACGTGGCCTGGCGCGAGCGGAGGAGCATCGACGTACGGGGCGCCGGCTGGATCTCGGCGGCCCGGCTCGTGGCCACGCCCCTGGGGCTCGTGCTGCTGTGGGCGGTCCCCGAACGGCATCTCGGTGTGGTCGTCGGCGCCGCCACGGTGCTGGCCGCGCTGGCGAGCCTGCTGGTCCCCGCGTTCACCCCAGGCCGGGCGGCGTACGTCGGCGCCGGCGCGGTCACCGCCCTCACCGAGACGGCGACCGGCGTCGGCGGCCCGCCGCTGGCACTGGTCTACCAGCACCGGCCACCGGCGGAGCTGCGCTCGACGGTCGCCGTCTGCTTCCTCGTCGGCGAAGTCGCCTCCCTCGGACTGCTGTTCGCCACGGGCCAGGGCGGACCGGGCCAGGTGTGGCCCGCCCTGCTGCTCCTGCCCGCCGTCGCGCTCGGCGTACGGCTGAGCCGGCTGGCGCACCACCGTGTCGACGCCGCGCGGCTGCGGATCATGGTGCTGGTGTTCGCGACGGTGTCGGGCGCGGTGCTGATTGCCGGGTTCTGACGGTCCCTCAGCGCAGATACGCGAGACCCGGGTGCACGCCCACATAGCCGTCCACCAGCCGCCGCGCCACGGTCACCGAGTCGACGAGCGGATGCAGCGCGAACGCCTTCACCGCCGTCGTACGCGAACCGCTCTCCGCCGCCGCAAGCACCTCACGCTCGACCCCCTTCACCGCGCACACCAGAGCCGTGGCGTGGTACGGCAGCGGCGCCACCGCCACCGGATGGGCGCCGTTCGCGTCCACGAGACACGGGACCTCGATGACGGCGTCGGCGTCCAGCACCGAAAGCGTCGTGCCGTTACGGACGTTGAGGATGAGGGTCGCCCGGCTGTCGTGCGCGATGGCCCGCATCAGCGCGAGGGCCACCTTCTCGTACCCGCCCGACTCCAGGTCCTCGACGGCCCGTTCACCCGCGCCGGCCGCCTCCCGGTTGTGCGCCATGTACGTGGCCTCCCGCTCGGCGCGGGTACGGTCCCAGGTCGCCAGCGCGGGGGCGCCCGGCTTCTCCATCTCCGCGTAGAAACCGGCCTGTTGGTCCCGCAGGAAGGCGCCCCGCGTGCGCTCGGCCTCGCGGTAGGCGCGTACGGTCTCGCGGTTGAAGTAGTAGTAGTGCAGATACTCGTTGGGGATCGAGCCCAGCGACCGCAGCCACTCCGCGCCGAACAGCCGGCCCTCCTCGATCGAGCCCAGCAGCGCGGGATCGGCGAGCAGGCGCGGGAGTTGGTCACGGCCGTCGATCCGCAGGCCGCGCAGCCACCCGAGATGGTTGAGGCCGACGTAGTCGATGAAGACGGTGCCGGGGTCCCCGCCCAGCACGCGCGCGACCCGGCGGCCGAGCCCCACGGGGGAGTCGCAGATACCGATGACCCGGTCGCCCAGATGACGCGCCATCGCCTCGGTGACCAGCCCCGCCGGGTTGGTGAAGTTGATGACCCAGGCGTCGGGGGCGAGCCGCGCGACCCGGCGCGCGATGTCCACGGCCACGGGCACGGTGCGCAGCCCGTACGCGATACCGCCCGCCCCCACGGTCTCCTGGCCGAGCACCCCCTCGGCGAGCGCCACCCGCTCGTCGGCCGCGCGGCCTTCGAGACCGCCGACCCGGATCGCCGAGAACACGAAGTCGGCGCCCCGGATCGCCTCGTCGAGATCGGTGGTGACGGTGACCCGCGGCGCGTCGGCCACGCCCGCCGCCTGGTCGGCGAGCACGCGGGCGATCGCGGTCAGCCGGGCGGAGTCCACATCGTGCAGGACGACATCGGTGACCCGGCCCTCGGCGTGATCGCCGAGCAGCGCGCCGTACACCAGGGGGAGCCGGAAGCCCCCGCCGCCCAGGACCGTGAGCCTCATCCGCCAACCACCATCCGAGAGCCACCTTCAACGCGTGCCGCGGACCTCGTGCGGCGACCGACAGGACGGTCCCGTTATACGTCACCGCTCCGCGCGCCGCCGCCGGGGACGGGAGCGGGCCGCCGCGCGGGCCCGGGCGCCACGGCGAGCGTGAAGGAGTGGCCGGCCGGATCGGAGTACGTGCGCTCGTCGCGCGGTCCGCTGTTGTTCCTGGCCTCCACCGGCCGGGCGCCGAGCCCGACCGCCTCCCGCTCGGCCTCGTCCATGTCGCCCCGGTTCACGAGGATGCGCAGATGCGCCTGCTGGGAGTCGTCGGGGCGGGGCCAACTCGGCGGCGCGTAACCGTGATCGCGGTGCATCGCCAGCCGTACCCCGTTGCTTCCGACGACCTCCAGATAGTCGGGGTCGTCCCACGGGTGGATCTCGGCGTCGAGCAGACCGGCGTAGAACTCGGCCAGTTCAAGAGGTTCGGCACAGTCCAGGACAAGGACACTCGTCTTATCGACCATGCCCTCGCGTGTACCCGCCGTCATCGACGGCACACGGTACGGCGCGGCGAGGGCCCGGCACCGGCCCGGGAAAGCGCTGGCGGCCGTGGCCGTCGCCCCGGCATGCTGGGGCCATGCTGATCAGGGAAGCCACCCGTGACGACTGGCCCGCCATCTGGCCGTTCTTCCACCGGATCGTCGCCGCGGGCGACACGTTCACCTACCCGACCGACCTCGGTGAGAACGACGCGCGCGACTGGTGGCTGCTGGCCCCGCCGAACCGTACGGTCGTCGCCGTCGACGACACGGGCACGGTCCTCGGCACCGCCAAGATGAACAACAACCACATGGGCAACGGCGCGCACATCGCGAGCGCCAGCTACATGGTCGACGCCGCGCACACGGGCCGGGGCGTGGGCCGGGCGCTGTGCGAGTACAGCCTGGAGTGGGCACGGGCGGCGGGCTTTCGCGCGATGCAGTTCAACGCGGTCGTGGAGACCAACACCCACGCGGTGAAGCTGTACGAATCGCTCGGCTTCACGGTCCTCGGCACGCTCCCCGAGGGCTTCCGCCATCCGGTGCACGGCTACGTCGGACTGCACATCATGCACCGGGCGCTCTGACCTGGTTCTCTCTGCGGACACGCCCTAGGGCCGGCCCTGGAGGCGTGCGGCGCGTTCGCGTATCCGGGGGAGCTGGCCGTACAGGGCGCCGCCCGGACAGTGGGTCGAGTAGCCGTCGCGGTGGCCCGACACCGTACGGAAGATCTGCCGGGTGCCCTTCTTGTAGCGGCTGCCGTCGTTCGTGGACACCAGGGTCGTCGTACCGCGCGGATCGACACCGTACAGGCCGAGCTTCCACGCGATCAGCTGGGCGAGCGAGTCGACCATGGGCTCGGGTACCGGCGCGCCGTCGCTGAAGTCGCCTATCGCCGCGATGCCGACGGTGGCGACGTTGAAGCCCAGGGTGTGCGCGCCGACGACCGGGTTGTCGATGCCGCCCGCGCGGCCCTCGTAGATGACGCCGCCCCGGTCCACGAGGAAGTTGTAGCCGATGTCGTCCCACTGCCGGTTGTCGACATGGTCGACGGCGAAGGTGCGGATGAGACCGGCGACCTCGGGGCGCGTGTAGTCGTTGGGGCCGCTGGTGTGATGGATGAAGACGGCCTTCACGTCGTCCGCCGTGAGCTCCGGCTTGCGCCGGGGCGGAGGCTTCTCCTGCCAGAACGTCCGGGGCTCGACGGCGGGCGGCGCACTGCCCCAGCGCAGCGGGCGCTCCGGGCGTGCCTGCGGGCGCGAGCGAGGGGCGGGCCCGTCCTCGCCGGCTCTCCCGGCGGCGTCGGCGGCCAGGGTGAGGCCCGCACCCGCTGCGGCGGCCCAGCCCATGCCACGAAGCAGCACGCGCCGGTCGATGCTCATGGGGATGAGCGTATGGCGCGCCGCCGGGATCCGCCTCCTCTCCCGGCCGTACAACCAGGGGTTTTCCGGGGGAGTGGCCGGCCGTTACGCCAGTGCGGGGACGGCCGGCGGTGGCTCCGCACCGAAATCGAACAGTTCGTCCGGACGGAGGCCCTGACCGGACGGAGGCCCTGACCGCCCTGCCGGGTCCCCCCGGCGGACCGGGTCAGGACGTGCGGCGCCGTATCGCGACGGCGGCCCCGCCGGCCGCCAGCAGGACCACGGCGGCTCCGCCGGCGAGGAGCGTGCCGTCGGTCGTCCCGGTCTCGGCCAGTTCGTCGAGCTGGGTGCCCGCGCCGGAGCCGCCCGTGGAGCTCGCGCCGCCGTCCGTACCGCCACTCGCGCCGCCGGTCGTCCCACCGGTCGCCCCGCCGGAGGTCGTGCCGCCCGAACTCGCCCCGCCGCCCGACTCGTTCACGACGATCTCGGCCGTGTTGTTGGTGCGGTTCTTGTCGAACGGCAGCGTCCCCCACCGGTTGTCGCCCTTGACGAACGCGACCTTGCCCGTGGCGCCCGCGACGACCTTCTCGATCCGCAGCCCGAAGACGTACGCGCGCTCGCTGTCCTCGTCGGCGTAGTTGTACGGCGTCGTGCAGCGGTACGTCGCCGCGGCCTCGGCCGGCTCGCAGAACTCCGGGACCCCGGTGACCTTCGTCCCCTCCGGGATCCCGACGTCGAAGACCCCGATCGGCCCGTAGACGTCGTTCCTCGCCCAGGCCGGGCCCTTGTTGGCGAAGGTGACCTTCGCTTCCACTGTCCGGCCCGCCGCGCCCCGTACCTTCGAACCGGTCAGCGCGAAGTCCGCCGTGTTCTCGGCGGTGATGTCGACACCCAGCTCGCCGCCGTGGACGGTGCCGGGTGCCTCGGGCGTGGTCCGCGCGACGAGCTTCAGCACCGGGTCGGCGCCGCCGCCGTGCTGTGTGCCGTCGGGGAACGTGTTCACGCCCGCCAGGATGTTGACGTCGAGCCGCTCGTACAGCGCCCGGTCCAGGAGCTTCAGCCCGATGGGCTCGCCGGGCTCGTAGACGACGCCGGGCTCCAGGGTCTGCTCGATGTCGCACACCGCGTTCGTCCGCGCCGGGCCCTCGTCCTGGGCGGGCGCCTCCTCGTACACGCAGTTGGAGTAGTTCTTCGCGTACTCCAGCCCCTGCGAGCCGCCGAGGTAGAGCACCACGCGCGTGGCGGGCGCGTCCCCCTTGTTCTTCAGCGCGAACGACACCTCGGCCGGGTCCCCGGGCCGTACTCCCTCGATGGGCTCGGCCGTCTGCTCGAAGACCAACTCGGCCCCGGGTTCGGCCTGTTCGGCGGCGGCCGCGCCCGGGACCGCGACCAGCGACCAGCCGACCGCGGCGGCGGCGACCGCTCCCGCGGTGAGCCGCAGTGACCGCTGAGGTCTGTGTGACGTGGTCTTCGACGCAGATGTCATGTGCCCCTCCGAGGACGTGCGCACCGGGTGGCGAACCAGGTATGGAAGGAAAGACACGCACAAGCGACGAACGGTTGTACGGATGACGTGGGGAACCCGCGCTCAGTCGTGCGAGGGCCGGCCGTCGAGCTGGTGGTCGGCCAGGCTCAGCGCCTCGTCGATCACCCGCCGCAGATGGCCGTCGCGGAGGCTGTAGACGACCCGGCGGCCCTCCTTGCGCGTGACGACCAGACCGGCGAGCCGGAGTTTGGCGAGGTGCTGGCTGACGGCGGGGCGGGCCGCGCCGCACACCTCCGTCAGCGTGGTCACGTCCGCCTCGCCGCTGGTCAGCGCGTGCAGCAGGACCAGCCGGGTGCGGTCGGCGAGGACGGCGAAGACCTCGGCGGCGAGCGTGAACTGCTCCTCGCCAGGATTGGGCGGGTGCGCATCATGCGCAGGTGATAGTTGCATGCGTGCGTTCATATGCACATAATGGCGAACGGGCCACGCCCCTGTCCACCCGGCTCCTCACCCGGTCAGACCCACCGCCCGCGCGTCGGAAGGTCACCCATGAACGACCCGCACGGTCACCCCCACTCGCACCCCCACCCCCGCGACGGCCACGCGCACGGCGGTCGCGTCGCCCGCTGGCGGCACACCGCCCGCCATCTGGTCACGCCCCACTCCCACGAATCGGCCGACAAGACCGACGCCGCCCTCGAATCGTCAGCGAAGGGCATGCGCGCGCTGTGGGTCTCGCTGGGCGTGCTCGGCGCGACGGCGCTCATGCAGGTGGTCGTCGTGATCCTGTCCGGCTCCGTGGCCCTGCTCGGCGACACCGTCCACAACGCCGCCGACGCGCTCACCGCGCTGCCGCTCGCCGTCGCGTTCGTCCTGGGCCGGCGCGCGGCCACCCGCCGGTTCACCTACGGCTACGGGCGGGCGGAGGACGTCGCCGGCATCGTCATCGTGCTGACCATCGCCGCGTCGGCCGTGTTCGCCGGGTGGACCGCCGTCGACCGGCTGCTGGACCCGCGGCCGATCAGCTACCTCCCGGCAGTCGCAGCCGCCGCCGTCGTCGGTTTCATCGGCAACGAGTGGGTCGCCCGCTACCGCATCCGGGTCGGCCGCGAGATCGGCTCGGCGGCCCTGGTCGCCGACGGGCTGCACGCCCGGACCGACGGCTTCACCTCGCTCGCCGTCCTGCTGGGCGCGGGCGGCGCCGCGATCGGCTGGCGGCTCGCCGACCCGATCGTCGGGCTGCTCATCACGGCCGCGATCGTGTTCGTCCTGCGCGACGCCGCCGGCGAGGTGTTCCGCCGCGTGATGGACGTCGTCGACCCCGCGCTCGTGGACGCCGCCGAGTCGGCCCTGCTGGCGGTCCCCGGTGTGCGGGCGGTGGGGGAGTTGCGGCTGCGCTGGATCGGGCACCGGCTGCGGGCCGAGGTCGCGGTGGTGGTGGACGGCGAACTGACGGTACGTCAGGCGCACCATGTCGCCGTCGCGGCCGAGCATGCCCTGCTGCACGCCGTACCGAAGCTGACCGCGGCCCTGGTCCACGCCGACCCCGCGGTCACTCCCGGCGAGGCGGACCCGCACGCGGCGCTGAGTCATCACGCCCCCGCTCACGCCCCCGTCGTCTGATCCAGTGATCCATCCGGGCAACTCCCGGCTCTTGTCGGTTACATGACAGCATCGCTAGCGTGTGCCGGGTTCCATCCCCCACAGGAGGAGACCGGCATGACGGACCGAGCGAGACCCGCTTACCCGCGTCGGACCACCGCGGCCCTCGCACTGCTCGCCTGCGTGGGCGCCGCGGTCGCCACATCACCCGCAGGGGCGGCCGACGCCCGGAAATCCACGCGCGTAGAGTCCGCGCCGGCCTCCTGGTCGGCGGATCTGACCCGCATCACGTCCGACGACGTCAACGTCCGCCACACGCAAGGCGCGTTGAGCGTACGGAGCACCGCTTTCCGCCCCGCGTCGGCCGAGACCGGCCGAGGCTACGGCACCCAGGTGCTCGCCCCCAGGGAACTGGACGCCCCCGTCAACCGGGTCGTCGCCGAACTGGCCGCCGACACCCCCTCGGACGCCGACGCCGAGGTGGTGGTCGACGTACGGGGCCGCTCGGTGGGCGGCGGCTGGACCGAGTGGATACCGGCGGACCAGGGCCCGGCGGTCCTGCCGCGCGCGGTCACCACCGTGCAGGCCCGGATCACCCTCTGGGACACGACAGGGAAGGCGCGCGTCACGGGACTGCGGCTGACGGCCGAGAAGGGCGCCGCGCCACGGGCCTCGGCGGGCGCGACCGCCTTCAGCGCACGGGTCTTCGCCACCCGCGAAGGACTCGTCGGCGGTACGACCGCCAACGGCCACATCATCAAGCCGAACGACCACTTCGTGGCGCTGCCCTCGCGCCGGGGCCTGTCGCCCAACGGCAGCAGCCAGTACTCCGTACAGGTCTGCGGCCCCGCCCGCTGCGAGACCGCGCCCGTGTGGGACGTCGGCCCCTGGAACACCAAGGACGACTACTGGAACCCCTCCCCGACCCGTGAGATGTTCAAGGACCTGCCCCAGGGCAGGCCCGAGGCCCAGGCGGCGTACGAGAACGGCTACAACGGCGGCAAGGACGGATCGGGCCGCACCGTGCTCAACCCGGCCGGGATCGACCTCGCCGACGGCACCTTCTACAACGTCGGCCTGAACGACAACGGCTGGGTGACCGTCACGTATCTGTGGACCGGCGACCAGACCGGCAAGTCCTTCCCGACCTGGGGCACGGACGTCCGTATCCGCCAGCAGGCGACCACCGCGTCGCCCGAGGTGGCGCGACTGCCCGGTCCCACGACGGTCAACGTCAAGTGCCAGGTCCACGGCCAGCGGATCACGGTGGACGGCATCACCAATGACGGCTGGTCGTATCTGCCGGCCTACGGCGGCTACATCTCCAACATCTTCATCGACGTGGTGGAGGCGTGGCTGCCCGGCGTACCGAACTGCTGAACCGGCGGCGGTGGCGGGGGGCATGGCTCCGCCACCGCCGCGCGGCGCCTCAGACGGACGCGGCGACCGGTTCGGGCGCCGTGAGCCGCCCGCCCCGGTGCAGCGAGTTGAGCGCCGCGGCGCACGCCAGCCCCAGCGTCAGCAGCGCGACCCACGGGAGCGCCGGGACGCCGGCCCCGCGCGCCGCGTCAAGTGCCGCGCCGGTCAGCAGATTTCCGAGCGTGATGCCGATACCGCAGATGGTGTTGTAGAGCCCGTAGTGGGTGGCGACCAGACGGTCACCGGCGAGCCTGACGATGGTGTCCATCTCGAAGGGGTACGCGATCATCGTCCCCAGCGCGAGCAGCAGCGCCGCGACCGCCGGCGGCAGGGCCGCCAGCGCCCACCGGCCGACTCCCGTCTCCGGCACGGGAATCGCGGTGGCCGCGAGCAGCGGCAGGAACGCGCACCCCATGACGGCCAGTCCCCAGCTCAGCGCGCGCCCCGGCGCCACGCGGGCCGCGCACCACGCGGTCACCCGGGTCTGGAACAGGATGGTGCTCAGCCCGGACACGGCGAACAGCAGCGCCACGGCGGCGGCGCCGGACTCCCCGTCGCCGCCCACCCGTCGTACCTCCAGCGGAAGCGCCAGATAGACCTGGAACGTCAGGACGTACGAGCCGATCATCGCCCCCGAGAAGAGCAGGAACGGCCGGTTGGCCAGCACCGAGCGCCACTGGGAGAGGGTGCTCGTGCGCCTGCCTTCCCCGTCGCGTACGTCCGTGTCGTCGGCCCGGCGGGCGGGCAGCGCCCGGATCTGTACGACGCTCAGCAGCGCGAAGATCCCGGCCGAGACGAGGCACGTCACCCGGAAATCGACACCCGTCAGCACCATGCCCACCAACGGGCCGAGCAGAATGCCCGCCTGGTAGAAAACGTTGAACAGCGCGAACGCCTCCACCCTGCGCTCCCCGGCGCCGGCCGCGAGATACGCCCGCACCGCCGGGTTGAAGAGCGCCCCGGCGAAGCCGGTGGCCGCCGACGCGGCGAACAGCGCGGGCAGCGAGTCCACCAGACCGAGCGTCGCGAAGCCCACCGTACGCAGGACGCAGCCGGCGACGATGAGGGGCTTGTAGCCGAACCGGTCGGCCAGCGTCCCGCCGACCAGGAACATCCCCTGCTGGCTGAAGTTCCGTACGCCCAGCACGAATCCGACGAGCCAGCCGGCCAGCCCGAGCGTCCCGGACAGATGCGCGGCCAGATACGGCATCAGCATGTAGAAGCCCAGATTGATGGTGAACTGATTGACCATCAGCAACTGGACACCGCGCTCGTAGCGACGTACCTGCCCGATCACACCCTTCACCGGGCTTTCACCTCGGGAGAGTTGGCGGTTTCCACGGCCTGTACGGCGCCGGCGGCGCCGGTCAGGGTGAGCGGGTCGGCCACCTCGGCGCACCGGGTCCAGCGCGTGACCTCCTTCTCGTCGGGACGGCCGATCACCTCCGGTTCGGCCGCCGGGGCCGAGTCCAGCAGTCCGTACGCGGCGCAGTACTCGTCGTCGTACACCGTGCCGAGGTAGCGCTGGGGCCCGTCCGGGAAGACCGCGAC
Source organism: Streptomyces niveus (assembly GCF_001723055.1). GTDB lineage: Bacteria > Actinomycetota > Actinomycetes > Streptomycetales > Streptomycetaceae > Streptomyces > Streptomyces niveus. The sequence continues at coordinate 388 of NZ_MDCR01000141.1, read as the reverse complement.
GATCCGGGAGTCGGCGGGGGAGGTCCGGGCCAGCCAGCCCGCCACCAGGGCGACGGCGCCGACGCTCCAGCCGCCGGTGGCGTAGTGGGACGTCGCGAGCCTGCGGCAGGTCCACACGGCCTCGGACGGCGCGACCCAGTGCGCCTCGTCGAAGTTCTCGTAGGCGACGTTGCGCGGATGGATGCTCGACCCGAGGCCGCGCATCAGCCGGGTCCTGGCCGGCTGTCCGAAGATCGTCGAGCCGATGGTGTCCACCCCGACGACGCGCAGCTGCGGGTAGAGCTGGCGCAGCACCCGCGAGATCCCGGCGGAGTGACCCCCGGTGCCCACGCTGCACACCAGCGTGTCGATGTGCCCGAGCTGGGAGGCGAGTTCGAGGGCGAGCGGG
>NZ_MDCR01000140.1 GCF_001723055.1 Streptomyces niveus | reverse complement strand
CGCGATCGGACCGCGCAGGCGCGGGGTCCGCAGCCCGATCGCGTGCACGCGGAAGGCGAACCGCTCGCCCGCGTCGGCGGCGGTCACCGTGCACCGCGTCGACCAGCGCGCCGGTCCGCGCTTGTTGTGACCGTCGAAGACCATCCCCACGTACGTCTCCCGGTCCGCGCCGCCGGTGCCGTGGACCGTCGCCCCGAGATTCTCCGGACTCCACCGGCCCGTCAGGGCGGGCCGGCTGACCTGCCCGTACACCGCCTCGGGGGAGGCGGCGACGACGATGCTGTCGGACACGGTGAACGTACGGGGCGTACGCGGCATGGGGGCTCCCGATCCTGTGCTCCGGACCCCGGCGGCGGTCGTGACGGCGGTCCTGACGGCCGACTCTAGGGGGTGCCGGCGAGAAGACGCAGCCCGCCCGCTCAGTTGACGGGCGCCCGGTGAAGCATCATCAGCAGTCGCCAAACCTGCCCGGCCACCTTGGCCGGCGGCGCGTCGATCAGCCCGTGCAGCCAGTCCGCCAGTACGCCGGCGAAGGACGCCGCGACCGCCGAGGCGATCAACTCCGGTTCGGGCGCGCCCGCCAGGGCCCGTTCCCTGCGGCTGTACTCCCGCAGCTCCCGGTGGAGCAGCTCGCCGAGCGGGCCGCTGCCGCCCGGCCGCAGCAGCGTGCGGTACAGGGCGGCGTGCGGCACCAGGCCGGTGAAGAAGGCCGTCAGGTCGGGCGGCGGCGACGCCGGGTCGGGCACACCGCGCCAGGCGTGCAGCGCGTCCACCGCCTCCCGGACGACCGTGGCGCACGCGTCGACGGCGAGCGCCTGGAGGTCCGCGTAGTGCAGATAGAACGTGGCCCGGCCGACGCCCGCCCGGCGCACCAGCGCGGCCACGCCCACCTGTTCGAGCGGGCGCTCCGCGCACTCGTCGAGGAGCGCCTGCCGCAGGGCGGCCCGGGTCCGGGCCGCCCTCGGGTCGCCCGGGGCGGCGGAGCCCGTCATCCCGCCGCCAGTACGAGGGCCAGCGCGATCGCGCCCGGCAGCGCCTGGGCGACCAGGATGCGGCGGTTCGCCGTGGCCGCGCCGTACAGCCCGGCGACTGTCACGCAGCTCAGGAAGAAGATCTGTGCGCGGTACCCGGTCGGGTCGCCCGCGATCAGGCCCCAGACCAGGCCGGCCGCCAGGAACCCGTTGTAGAGACCCTGGTTGGCGGCCAGGGACGCGGTGGCGCGGGCCATCTCGGCGTCGAAGCCGGACAGGCTCCGGCCGGGTCCGCGCTCCCAGAGGAACATCTCCAGCACCAGGAAGTAGACATGGAGGCCGGCCACGAGGGCCACCAGGATCTGTGCGGCGGTATTCACGGGGGCATCCTCGGGGCTCGGCATTCTGGACAGCTGTCCGTGAACTATAGACGCCTGTCCAGGAGTTGTGTCACCCGGGGGACTGTTCGCCGTCCGAACGACCGTGTCCCTTCTGCCGGTTGATGCCCGCCGAGAGCAACGCGTCCTCGCACCGGGCCACCGCCGTGTCACGCGACGGCACCTGCCGCCACGCGCCCGCGCCGTCCGTCCCGGAGCCCTCGTCGGCGTGCGGGGCCAGATCGCCGACCACCGTCACCTGATGTCCCCGCGCCGCCAGCCGGGTCAGCGCCTCCCGCAGCATGACCTCGGCGAAGGGCCGGACCTCCGACACCTCCTGCAGATCGAGCACCACCCAGCCGGGCTCCTCCGGGACGACGGTGCCGATGTCGTGCAACAGCCGTTCCACCTCGGTGAAGTCGAGGATCCCCTGCGCGGCGACGATCGCCACGTTGTCGCCCGCGCGCTCGATGATCTCCCGTTCGGCCTCGCTGCGCGGCCGGTCCGACGGCGCGGTCCGCGCGGTCTGGGCCAGCATCACGGTCGGCGCCGTCCGCGCTGACCTGCGCATCAGATGCAGGCCGAAGCGCGCCGACAACTCGCGCAGCACGGCCACGCCGCGTACCGGATTGCCCAGGGCGTCCAGCGGCGGGCTGTGCACCGCCATCCCGAACCGCGCCGGACTCGCGGCGATCAGCCCGCCCGACACCCCGCTCTTCGCCGGCAGCCCCACCCGTAGCAGCCAGTCACCCGACGCGTTGTACATCCCGCAGGAGGCCATGACCGCGAGCACCTGCACGGCCACCGGCTCGGGCACCACCGTCTCGCCGGTGGAGGGATTGACGCCGCCGTTGGCCAGCGTCGCGGCCATCAGCGACAGATCGGCCGTCGTCACGCGCACCGAGCACTGGCGGAAGTACGTCTCCACGCCCCTCGGGTCGCCGGGCAGCGACCCGGCCCCGCGCATCAGATACGACAGGGCCCGGTTGCGGTCGCCGGTCTCGGACTCCGAGGCGTGCACCCGCTCGTCCACGTCCAGTCGCCGCCCCGCGAACCGGCCCAGACAGTCGAGGATCCGCTCGAACCGCTCCTCCTCGTCCGCACCCGGCACCAGCGCGGTCGTGACGATCGCCCCCGCGTTGATCATCGCGTTCGCGGGCCGCCCGGTGCCCGGCTCCAGGCTGATCGCGTTGTACGCCTCGCCGCTGGGCTCCGCGCCGACCCACCGGGTCACCTCGTCGAGTCCCAGCTCGGCCAGGACCAGCGCGTACACGAACGGCTTCGACACCGACTGGAGGGTGAAGGGCATGTCGACGCCGCCCGACCAGTAGTGGTTGCCGCCCATGCTGGTCAGCGCGATACCGAAGGTGGCCGGGTCGGCGGTGGCCAACTGCGGGATGTACGAGGCGACTTCACCCTCGTCCAGGGTGGCGAGCCGACGCTGGAGTTCCACCAGCGCGTCGGTGACGACATCGGTGGCCGGGACGGGTGTCATGGACGACCTCCAGTGGGGCTGTGTGCGACCCGCGCCGGGGCAAGCCGAAGCCCCCGGGCGCGGACTCGGTCATCCGCGCCCGGGGGCTCCTGCCGGCGTTCCCGTGAGGGCGCTCGGAGTTGGCACTGATCACCCTGGCAGCCGGGGCGATCACGTCCGGGGAGGCCGCGCCGTCACGTCCAGGGTGTCACCAGATGGACTCGACCCATTCGGGGTGATCGATGAACGGGTTGCGGTTGTGCTGGAACTGGCTGTATATCAGCTCGTTGCGGCGCTTCTCGAAGGTGTCCGGCGGGTCCTCGTCGTTCCACTGCTTCAGCACGGACAGCCGGCCCATCAGGGGGGACGAGCCGTTGTTGACGCGGTCGTTCGGTTCGAGGTCGGCGAAGGAGTCGTTGCCCTCGTAACGGACCGCCATGTAGAGGATCATGCGGGCGACATCGCCCTTGACCGCGTCGCGCGGCTCGTAGGAGTCGCTGTCGGTGAGGTTCCCGGGGGCGCCGCTGACCGGGCTGCCGCCGTTGTCGAAGTCCTTGTTGCCACGGATGCCGTTGACCTGGACGTCCTCCGGGCGCAGATGGTGGAGGTCGGTGCCGGGGCCCTGCGAGGTACCGAAGTCGCCGTGGGACTGGGCCCAGACGTGCTCGCGGTTCCAGTCGCCGACGTTGCCGCCGTTCTTCGACTTCGCGCGGGAGAGGCCGCTGTAGAGGAGGACCACGTTGGCGGAGTTGGCCGGGTCCTGGTCCGTGACCTTGAGCGCCTCCCAGACGCCGCTGTACGAGAGCTTCGTCTGGTTGCGGATGATGCCGTGCAGCGCGGTCTGGAGCGCGGGCCCGGTCTTGCCGATCGCGCCCTGGTAGTACGTGTCGTCCAGCGCGGCTGTTCCGGAGGCGGCCGGGGGTGTGGCGGCGGGAGCGGCGGCGGCGCTGCCGGCCAGCACCGCGGCGGCGGCGCACAGGGCCAGCACCGGCCGCAGGGCGGGGAGGTGACGACGGGACATATGGGGGTGCCCTCTCGATCGGGAGATCACCGCGCGTAGATCCGATGGGTTGAACGGGTCACGCACGGCGGTCAACGGCGATGTGACGTTTCCGCAGGAGCCTTCCACAGCGGCTGTGACGCTGGGGTGAATGCTCCGCGTCCATCATGTGCAGGTCAAGAAGCGGGCCCATGACGGGAGTTGGGTGGAGGGTGAGGCGCGCAGCGCGCGTTCACATGGATGGGCCGAAAACACGGTGTTGAAGTTTTTGGTCCATACCAACTCCTTGACGGGCATCCCCTGGCTGCCTTAAATCAAGCAGTGAAATAAGCGCCGCGAGCGCTTCGTCTCTCAGCTGTACCTGTCATGCGCATGCCCCCCACGCAAAGCGATGTGATGACCGTGACCGTGCAAATCTCCTGGCGGCGCCGTACGGCGCTGTACACCCTCGCACTGCTGTGCGCCTCCGGAGCCGTGGCCGCCGTGCCCGCCGGAGCCTCCGCCGCGCCGGACCCCCACTCCGCCGCGGCACCCGCAGCCGTCAAGTTCGAGGACAACTTCGACGGCCCCGCCGGATCGGGCGTCGACGGAAGCAAGTGGCAGATCGAGACCGGCGACAACGTCAACAACCACGAACGGCAGTACTACACGTCCGGGAACAACAACGCCCAACTCGACGGGCAGGGCAATCTCGTCATCACCGCCCGCAAGGAGAACCCCGGCGACTACCAGTGCTGGTACGGCCGGTGCGAGTACACCTCCGCCCGCCTCAACACCTCCGGCAAGTTCGACTCCGCGTACGGCCGGGTCGAGGCCCGCATCAAGATCCCGCGCGGGCAGGGCATCTGGCCCGCGTTCTGGGCGCTCGGCAGCGACATCGGGCAGGTCGGCTGGCCCAACAGCGGTGAGATCGACGTCATGGAGAACGTCGGCTTCGAGCCGAACACCGTCCACGGCACGCTCCACGGCCCGGGCTACTCGGGCGCGGACGGCATCGGCGCCGGCTACAGCCTGCCCAACGGCGAGGCGTTCGCGGACAACTTCCACACCTTCGCCGTGGACTGGGCGCCCGACTCGATCAAGTGGTCGGTGGACGGCAACGTCTACCAGACCCGTACTCCCGCCGACCTCGGCGGCCGGCAGTGGGTGTTCAACAAGCCGTTCTTCCTGATCCTCAACCTCGCGGTCGGCGGCTACTGGCCGGGCGACCCCGACGGCAGCACGGTCTTCCCGCAGCAACTGGTCGTCGACTACGTACGCGTCAGCGACTAGGCCGTGTCCTCGAAGTCCCGCCCGGCCCGCGGGCGGACGGCGCCACTTCGAGGACACGCCTAGCCAGTTTCCGCTCCGCGGGTGCCGGACGGACCGCCTCCGGCGGCGCCGTCCGGCACCCGCGGACGATCCGCCCACCGGGGCGCCCCCGGTGGGCCCTCCCAGAAGTGGACGGTGACCTCGCATGACCGGCTCGTATCTGCCTTTCAAGCACCTCAGACCGCTGGCCCTGCTGGCCATGCCCCTGGTGGCCGTCGCCTCGACCATGAGCGCGACGCCCGCGACCGCCGCCGTCGCGGCCGTCGGCACCATCACCGGCATCGGCGGCAAGTGCGTGGACGTGGCGGGCGCCAACCCCGCCGACGGCACGGCCGTTCAGCTGTACGACTGCAACGGCAGCGGCGCCCAGCAGTGGGACGTCGCCTCCGACGGCACGATCCGCGCGCTGGGCAAGTGTCTGGACGTCAAGGACAACGGCACGGCGAACGGTTCCGTCCTCCAGCTCTGGGCGTGCTCCGGAGCCGCCAACCAGAAGTGGACCGTCTCCGCGGCCCGCGACATCGTCAACACCCAGGCGGACAAGTGCCTGGACGCCACCGGCAACAGCTCGGCCAACGGCACCAGGCTCCAGCTGTGGACCTGCACCGGTGCCGCGAACCAGAAGTGGACCGCCCCCAGCGGCGGCGGCAACCCCGACCCCGGCGGCGCGCCCATGGCCGTCGCGCCGTACATCTACAACGGCTGGGGCAGCCCGCCGAGCCCCACCACCGTCCAGAACGCGACCGGCGTCAAGTGGTTCACCCTCGCGTTCGTCCTGAGCAACGGCTACTGCAACCCGCAGTGGGACGGCAGCCGCCCGCTGACCGGCGGCGTCGACCAGCAGACCGTCAACACCGTGCGCGCCGGCGGCGGCGACGTCATCCCGTCCTTCGGCGGCTGGAGCGGCAACAAGCTGGAGAGCTCCTGCGGCAGCGCGGGTGAGCTGGCCGCCGCGTACCAGAAGGTCATCAACGCGTACGGCCTGAAGGCGATCGACATCGACATCGAGGCCGCCGCCTACGACAGCCCCACCGTCCAGCAGCGCACCGTGGACGCGCTCAAGACGATCCGGGCCAACAACCCCGGCATCAAGATCTACATCACCTTCGGCACCGGCCAGAACGGCCCCGACACCAGCCTGATCAACCGCGCGGCCTCCTCCGGCCTCACCGTCGACAGCTGGACGATCATGCCGTTCAACTTCGGCGGCAACGGCCAGAACATGGGCACCCTCTCCGTCCGCGCGGCCGAGGGTCTGAAGACCGCTGTCAAGAACGCCTACGGCTACGGCGACGACGAGGCCTACCGCAAGACCGGCATCTCCTCGATGAACGGCGTCACCGACGTCGGCGAGACCATCACCGTCGCCGACTTCCGCACGATCCTCGCCTACGCGCAGCAGCGTCACCTCGCCCGGCTGACCTTCTGGTCCGTCAACCGCGACCGGCCCTGCACCGGCGGCGGGGCCGACACCTGCTCCGGCGTCGGCCAGGCGAACTGGGACTTCACCCGCGTACTGGCGCAGTACCGGGGCTGACTCACCCGCTCCCCAAAGGCCCGTACCGGCCACCGCTCCGGACACCGTTCCCCCGACGGTGCCCGGAGCGGTTCGCGTGTACGGGTCCGGCAGGGCGGCGTATTCGAATGGGGGTCATCCTCCTCCCGCATGATCGAAGGCCCCGCGCCGCGAAGGCTGTTGGAATCGGATCCGTAGCGTCGTGATTCCGTGCGGAGGGGATGGCAGTGAGCGAGGAGCACCTTGCGGAGCCCGTCGACGACGGAGGGCACGACGCGGTCGGTGAGGACCGGCGCACCGTCGTCGTCACCGGCGGCACGAGCGGCATCGGCGCGGCCGTCGCCGAGCGGTTCGCCGCCGCCGGCGCCCGCGTGATCGCCGCCGGGCTCGACACCGCCGGCGCCGCCGGGCGACTGCCCGAATCGGTCCGCCGGGTCGAGATCGACCTGACCCACGCGCGGGACCTCGAGGACTTCATCGGCGGTGTCGAACGGCTTGACGTCCTCGTCAACGCCGCCGGTGTGATCGCCCGGGGCCACGAGTACGAGCCCGAGGTCTTCGCCCACGTGGTCGACGTCAACCTCACCGGCACCATGCGCGCCTGCGTCGCCTCGCACGACCTGCTGCGCCGCTCGGGCGGCTGCATCGTCAACGTCGCCTCCATGCTGAGCTTCTTCGGCGGCCCCCGGGTCCCCGCGTACACGGCCAGCAAGGGCGGCATCACGCAGCTCACCAAGGCCCTCGCCGTGGCCTGGGCGCCGGACGGCATCCGCGTCAACGCCGTCGCGCCGGGCTGGATCCGTACGGCCCTGACGGCCGGTCTGCGGACCGACGAGGCGGCGGCCCGGCGGATCATCGAGCGCACCCCGATGGGGCGTTGGGGCGAGCCGGCCGACGTGGCGGGCGCCGTGACGTTCCTCTGCGGCCGAGACGCGCGCTTCGTCACCGGGGCCGTACTCCCGGTGGACGGCGGCTATCTCGCCGCCTGAGCCCCGGCGTCCCAGTGCCCCGATGCCCCAGCGCCTCAACCCCCGAGCCCCCTGGAGGAGCACCATGACCGACCGCCAAGGCCCCGTCATCCCGCTGTCCACGATGGTCCCGGAGGAGATCGCCGTCGCGGCTCTCCCCGACGACGACCGGATCTGGGTGCCGCAGGCCCCCGACGTCTGGTTCCGACCCCTGATGTTCAACACCGTCACCGGGCAGTGGTGCAATCTGCTCAAGGTCACTGCGTCGGGGATCGTTTCACGCCACCGCCACCCCGGAGTCGTCTTCGGCTACGTCATCAAGGGCAAGTGGCACTACCACGAGCACGACTGGGTCGCCGAGGCCGGACACTTCGTCTACGAGCCTCCGGGGGAGATCCACACCCTCGCCGTACCGCCGGACTGCGACGAGATGATCACGTTCTTCAACATCACCGGAGCGATGGCCTACGTGGACGACAACGGTGTCCAGACCGGCTACGAGGACACGTTCACAAAGATCGACATGTGTCGTGCCCACTACACGGAAAATGGCCTCGGCGCCGACTACGTGAATCGGTTCATTCGCTGAGAAACCCTCCCTGGCCTCCGTGACCTGCGGGGTAGGCTCCCTGCCCTAGGTGAAGACCTGGTGACAAGGGACGGGGACAATATGGACATCGGGAGCGTGTACCACTACCGGATCGACTGGATAGCCAGCTTCGTGGCCGTGGCCCACCACGGCGGATTCTCCGCCGCGGCGAAGGCCCTCTACCGCTCACAGCCAAGAGTCAGCAGTCACGTCGCCGAGCTGGAACGGCTCCTCGGCACCCGTCTGCTCGACCGCTCCGTGCAGCCCGCGGTCCTCACCCCCGAGGGCCGCGGGCTGCTGCCGCACGCCGAGGAGATCCTGCGCAGGCTCAACGTCCTGGCCGATCTCACCGGAGGGACGATTTCCGGACAGGTCAGACTCGGGGCGTACCCCAGCGCGGCCTCCTACCTCTACCCGCTGGCCGTACGCGCCCTGCGGGTCACCCACCCCCAGGTGCGCCTCGTGCTGCGCGAGGGACCGAGCGTCGCGCTCGGCGCCGATCTCGTCAGCGGCGACCTGGACCTCGCGATCCGCCCCCTGCACCCGCTCATCAACTCCGACCTGGTCGCCAGCCGGGTGCTCTGGCGCGAACCCCTGGTCGCCGTCTTCCGCGCCGACCATCCACTCGCGCACGCCGGTTCCGTACGCCTGGCGCAGACCGCGATGCTTCCCGTGATCAGCATCGGCGAGAGCGGCGAGGGCCAGGCCCGCCAGTACGAGACGAACCTCGCCTTCGCCAACGCCGGTCTCAACCCGGTCATCGCGGCCCAGACCAACCAGCCCCAGACCCTGATCTCCCTGGTCCGCCACGGACTTGGCGTCGGCGTCACCAACAGCCTCGCCATGACGACCGCCAACACGGAGGGCGTGGCGCTCGTCCCCATCTCCGATCCGCAGTGCGAGCGTGCCGTCGCCGCCTGGTGGCGCGCCGGACCGGTCGTCTCGCCCGCCGTCGAGGCCGTACGCGAGGTCATCGGGAAGCTGCCGATGCCGCGGTGGCCGTGGGGCGAGGACGCCGGCAGCGTACGCACGGAAAAGGCCGGCCGATGAAATCCGGGACCGCCCGCCGTACGCACCGTCCGGCGCCCGCCATTCGTTCTCCGAATGCCTCACCTCCGGAATCCGAATTACCCCAACTGCCCCCGGCGGATTACGACAGCCGCTGAGTACCGGGCGGATTGGGCGCTTCGAGTATTTCCCGCAACAGCGTACGCGCCGCCGGAATCAGCGGCCTGTTCGCATCCCAGTGCACCGCCACCCGGCGCCCGCACGGGGCGTCGAGCCGTCGTACCGTCACGTCCCGGGTGTCGGCCGTCGACACCGCGAGATGGTTGGTCACCCCCACCCCGAGCCGGCTGCGGACGAGCGAGACGAGCGTCTGCGGCTGGTTCGTCGCCTGTACGGCCTGCGGCTCGAAACCATGCTCCCGGAAGACCTTGTACGTCTCGAAACCGGGCACGTCCGGCGAGCCGAGGCGCCCGATGGTGATCAGCGGATACGCCGCGACGGCCGCCACCGGAAGGGGGTCGGGCAGCTCGTCCAGCGGATGCCCGAGCGGCAGGACGACGGCCAGGGACTCCTGCCACAGCGCCCGCAGCCGCACCGTGTCACCGACCGGCGGAGCCATGGGCCGCAGGTAGATGTCTATCTCGCCGTGCGACAGCGCCGAGTCCAGCTCCAGCGTGGAGCGTTCGACGAGCACCACCTTGATCGCCGGCCGGGTCACCGCGAGATGCTCCAGCAGACCGGGCACGAACGCGGCGCTCGCGCTCGGGTAACTCCCCAGCGTCACCACACCCCTGGCCGAATCGCGACGGGTGGCCATCGCCTCCTCCGCGGTCCCCAGCCGGTACAGGATCGCGCGGGCGTGACCGGCGAGCACCTCGCCGGCCTCCGTCAGCCGTACCGGCCGCTTGCTCCGGTCGAAGAGCGGCACACCGGCCTCCCGCTCCAGCGCCGCCACATGCATGCTCACCCGCGGCTGGGAACGGTGAACGGCCTCGGCGGCGGCACTGAAACTCCCCGTGTCGATGACTCCGAGGAATGAGACAAACCATTCGAGACGAACTTCTGGTCGCAGCATGCCCCTTGCTGTACGCGAGCCGACAGCGGGCAACAAGGCCCGTCCCGCGAAGCGAATGAGCCGCAATCCGTTTTCCGAATACCCGTATGTGTAACTCGCCCTTCACGCCGGGGACAACGGGCTCATACGCTCACGCCACTACCGGGATCCACCAGGAGCCCCCACCTCCGTACCCGGCGACCGATGACTCCTGCCACTGCTCACGTGCACGGACGACGCACGTTCGAGGAGCATTCATGACCGCAACCCCACCAGTCCCGCCGACCCCGGCGGGACGTGTCAGATGGACCATGATCTGGCTGGCCTTCGGGGCCGTCACCATCAACTACATGGACCGCGCCAATCTCGGTGTGGCCCTTCCCTACATAACCAAGGACCTGGACCTCTCCAAGACCGCGACCGGACTGCTGCTCGGCGCGTTCTTCTGGACGTACGCGGCGTTCCTGCCCGGCGCCGGCTGGCTGGTCGACCGCTACGGCCCGCGCCGGATGATGGCCTTCGCCGTCGCCGCCTGGTCGATCGCGACCATGCTGGTCGGCGCGGTCACCGGATTCCTGGTCCTGCTGCTCGTACGTCTGGTGCTCGGAGCCGTCGAGTCGCCCGCGTACCCGTCCAGTTCACAGATCGTCTCGCGCTGGTTCCCGGTGCGTGAGCGCGGCATGGCCGCCTCGATCTTCGACAGCGGCGGCCGGGCGGGCACCGCCTTCGCGCTGCCCATCACCACGGTGGTGATCGCCTGGCTCGGCTGGCGCGGCTCGTTCGTCGCCGCCGGAATCGTCGGTCTCCTGTTCACCGCCTTCTGGCTGAAGTTCTACCGGGACCCCGACGAACACCCGAAGCTGGGCGCCGAGGAGCGCGCCTACATCCGGGACGGCGGCGCCAACGCGACCAGTTCGACGGTGCCCGCCATGCCCTGGAGGGAGTTGTTCCGCTACCGCACGGTGTGGGGCATGGTCCTGGGCTTCTTCTGTCTGTCCTTCGTCCTGTACTTCTTCATCACCTGGTTCCCGTCGTACCTGGTCGACGAGCGGGACTTCGACCTGCTCAAACTCGGCTTCTTCGGCATGATCCCGGCGCTGGTGTCGATGCCGGCGCAGTGGGCCGGCGGCTGGGTGCAGACCCGGCTGATCAACCAGGGCCACACCGTCACGTACGCCCGCAAGTTCCCCATCGTCGTCGGGCTGATCCTCTCCTCGGTGATCGTGCTCGCCGGCGTCGTCGACAGCGCCTACGTCGCGCTCGCGCTGCTCGCCGTCTCCCAGGCGTCGCTCTGCTTCGCCGCGTCGAGCCTGTGGGCGCTGCCCGCGGACGTCGCGCCGACCCCGGCCAACGTCGGTTCGCTCGCCGGTATCCAGGGCTTCGCCTCCAACGCGGCCGGCGCGCTCAGCCCCGTCGTGGTGGGCGTCCTGCTCGACGCCTTCGGCGGCTCGTACTTCGTCCCGCTCGCCGTGGCCGCCGGTGTCTCCCTGCTCGGCGCACTCGTGTACGGCGTCGTCATGAAGCACGTCGTGCCGCTCGGCACCGAGCCGAAGAAAACGGTCAAGGGCGTGCCCACGGCGCCCAAGAGCCCGGCCTGACCGCCAGCACACCCCAAGCCCCGCACCTGTTCCCCCGGAAATCCGTATCCCGGAACCCGGGACAAAGACTGGAGAACCCATATGACCAGCTACTCCGAGGCGACCCTTGAGGCCTACCGGTCCCTTGCCACCGCGTCGGTCGCGGACGCCGTCGAACAGCACGGCGTCCGCGGCTATCTCGAAGGAGCGGTCCACCAGGTCGTACCGGGCGCGCGGACGCTCGCCGGTCCGGCGGTGACGGTACGCGAGGTGCCGGACCCGGAGCTGGAGCCGCCGGTGCACGCGCTGGCCGCGATAGACGAGTCCCCGGCCGGCAGCGTCGTGTGCATCGACGCGGGCGCCGCCGACGTCGCCGTGTGGGGCGGGCTGATGACGGCGGGCGCGGTGGCCAGGAAACTGGCCGGCTGCGTCCTGGACGGCGGGGTGCGCGATGTCACCGAGATCCGCCGGGACTTCCCCGACTTCCCGGTGTACGCGCGGCACGCCGTACCCGCCACCACCCTGGGGCGCTACCGCACCGTCTCGCTCAACGAGCCCGTCGTCCTCGGCGGCGTGACGGTACGTCCGGGAGACCTGATAGTCGCCGACCGCGACGGTGTCGTCCGCGTCCCGCAGGGGCTCGTCAGCGAAGTCCTCGCCACCGCGCAGGACATCGAGAACCGAGAGAAGGAACAGACCGCGCTGATCCTGTCGTCGGGATCACTGCGGGACGGCCTCGCCAAGTACAACCGGATCTGACGCGATGCCCGGCACCTACCCATCCGTGCTGGCCATGGGGGAGCCCCTGCTCGAGTTCAACGCCGCAGCCGAGGGAACGCTGGAGAGTTCCACCGCCTTCCACATCGGCTTCGGCGGCGACACCTCCAACATGGCGATCGCCGCCTGCCGTTCGGGCGCGAGCACCGGCTATCTCACCCGTGTCGGCGACGACGCCTTCGGCCAGGCGCTGGCCGAGCTGTGGCGCCGGGAGGGAGTCGACACCACCCATGTCGTCACCGAACCCGGCGGCGCGACCGGCATCTACTTCATCACCCGGCACGGCGACGGGAAGCACGCCTTCACCTATCGCCGCGCCGGGTCACCGGCGAGCCGCCTGACCGCGGACGACGTACCGCTGGGCGCGGTCGCCGCCGCCCGGCTGCTGCACATCAGCGGCATCACCCAGGCCCTCAGCCCCTCGGCCTGCGACGCGGCCTTCTACGCGATGGAGACCGCCCGCGCGCACTCCACGCTCGTCTCGTACGACCCCAACCACCGGCCCGCCCTGTGGCCGCCCGCGCGCGCCCGCGCGATCGTCATGCGCAGTGCCGAGCTGGCCGACATCGTCCTGCCCAACCTGGACGAGGGCCGGCTGCTCACCGGCGTACATCAACCGGCCGACGTACTCGCGGAGTTCGCCGCGCGCGGGCCCGCGATCGTCGCCCTGAAGATGGGCGCCGACGGTGTGCTGCTCGGCACCGAAGGTCGTACCACCCATGTCCCGGCTCACCGGGTCGTCCCCACGGACGCGACCGGCGCGGGCGACACGTTCGACGGCGCCTTCGCGGCGCGGCTGCTCGACGGGGACTCCCCGCTGGAGGCCGCGCGTTACGCGGTGATCGCGGCGGCGCTCACGACGACGGGCCACGGCGCGGTGGGCCCGATTCCGACGGCGGACGCCGTGCGTCAGGCGGGTGCTGCCTAGGATTTCCGCAGACGCGACGCGCCGGACGGGCCCCTGCCCGTCCGGCGAACGTCGTTTCGGGGGCGGTCAGTTGGTGGTCGCGTGCGAGGTGCCGGCGGAGGAGTGGTGCCGGGCCAGGATGCCCTCGACGATCGTCATCAGCCGGTCCCCGGTCCGGTCGACGCTGCCGTTCTGCGTGCTGACCTGCGCGCCTTCGAGGACGAAGGTGATCTCGGCGGCGGCCTGCTCCGGGTCGGGCAGCCCGGCCCCGACGCACATGCCGACCAGCCTGCGCGTCTGGAGCGCCTTGTGCCGCTCGATCACCTGCCGCGCGGGATGGGCGTGGTCGGGCAGTTCGGCCAGGGAGTTGATGAACGGGCAGCCCCGGTGCGAGACCGCCGGCAGCCCCTCGGCGATGAAGCGGGCCAGAGCCAGGATCTGCTCCCCGGGCCGCCCGGGGTGTTCGGCCTCGACCCGGTCGAAGGCCGCCTGGTACTCGGCGGCGACGATCCGCAGCCACTCCGCGACCAGCGCGTCCTTGGTGTCGAAGTGCCGGTAGATCGCCATCTTCGTCGTCTCGGCCTTGTCGGCGATCGCCTGCACGCCCACCCGCCGGATCCCCTCGCTGAGGAAGAGCTCCTCCGCCGCGTCGAGAATGCGCTCACGGGGCGGCAGTTTGGCCACTCTGCTCGGCCTGCCGACGGTCGATGTCATGACGGATCCCCTCGCTCTCCCCGTCACGATACCAGTCCGTGCCACTCGATACCGTTGGGTATCGTCAGGTACCCAACGGTATTCTTCGAGTCGCCGGGAGTGACAGTGAGAGTGAACGAGTACGTGCGCCACGACGCGGTCGGGCTGGCGGAGCTGGTGGCAGCCGGCGAGGTGACCCCCGCCGAACTGGAATCAGCCGCACGCGAGGCCGCGTCGGCCGTCCACGCGCGCATCAACGCCCTCGTGGAGACCTGGCCGACCGACGACAGGCCCGCCCCCGGCAGCGCACCACTGGCGGGAGTCCCCTTCCTGATCAAGGACATCGGGGTCGCCATGGCCGGCCGGCGTATGGAGCTGGGCAGCCGCCTCGCGGCCGGCCAGGTCGCCGGCGCCGACTCCCACCTGATGCGGCGCTTCCGCCGCGCCGGCCTCGTGACCTTCGGCCGTACGGCCACACCGGAGATGGCCTACAGCCTCACCACGGAACCGGTGCTGTACGGCGCCACCCGCAACCCGTGGCACCCGGAGCTCAGCGCGGGCGGATCCAGCGGCGGCTCGGCCGCGGCCGTCGCCGCCGGGGTGGTTCCGCTCGCGCACGCCACCGACGCCGCCGGCTCGCTGCGCGTCCCGGCAGCCCACAACGGCCTGTTCGGCCTCAAACCCACCCGGGGCCGGGTCTCCATGGGGCCCGACTTCGACGAGCTGTACAACGGCCTGGCAGTGCAGGGCTGCGTCAGCCGCACCGTGCGCGACAGCGCGGCGCTGCTGGACGCGATACGCGGTCCGGAGCCGGGTGACCCCTACTTCGCCCAGGAGCCGGCCCGGCCGTACGCGGAGGAAGTCACCCGGCCCCCGGGATCGTTGCGCGTCGGTGTCCTCACCCAGGCGTGGGGCGGGCGCCGTACCACCGCACCGGTGGCCGACGCGCTCTCCCGCACCGTGCGGCTGCTCGAAGCCCTCGGTCACCGGGTGACGGAGTCCGAAGTCGGCCTGGGAGCCGACTGGGAGGACTTCGTGCTGGCCAACGCCCGTCTGTGGACGGCGAATCTCACGGCCTCGGTCGACGCCCTGGCCGCCGCGTTCGGCCGGCCCGTCGACCACTCGACCCTCGAACCGGTGACCCTCGCCGGCTACCACTACGGGCAGCGGGTCGGCGCCGCCCAGTTCGTCACCGCTCTCGCGATCCGCAACACCGTCGCGCGAAGCCTGGCACGGTACTTCGACACGTACGACATCCTGCTCACCCCGACCCTGCCGGAGCTTCCCCCGCCCCTGGGCGCCTACGGCGAGGACGCGGGGACACTGGACGGCCTCGGCTGGATCGCCCGCGTCCTCGACCGCTCGCCGTTCACGGCGGCGTTCAACGTGGCGGGCACGCCCGCCATGTCCGTACCGGTGACGGCCGACGCCGCGACGGGACTCCCGATCGGAATGCAGTTCGCCGCCGGTCACGGGCTCGAAGGCCGTCTCTTCCGACTCGCGGGCCAGCTCGAACAGGCGAGCCCGTGGTCCGACCGGATCCCCGGGGTGTGGGCGGGCATTCTCACGAACCGCTGAGGCCGGCGCACAGGGGCCACGAACACGAGCCGCTCCCGGCCTTCGCGGTCGGGAGCGGCTCTGTCTCACGCGTCAGGGGCCTCGGTCCTACGGCGCCGCGTGCTCCGTGTGGGTCTTGTCGCCGACCGCGCCCGGCTTCCACGGCTTCGCCGTCCGGCCGTTCAGGTCCCACACGACCTCACCCGCGCGCACCGTCAGCTCCGTGACCAGCTTCTGCTTGCCGTCGACCCGCAGACCGAAGCTGTCCGTGTACCCGAAGGTGCCCTTGTCCAGATCGAAGACCGCGATGTCGGCGGGCGATCCGACGGACAGGTTGCCCAGATCCTTACGGCCCAGGGCCTGCGCCGGCTTCCAGGTGGACTCCTCGATGACGTCCTTGAGGGGCTGCCCCATCGCGAGGAACTTGGACATCACGTTGGACATGTCCTTCATGCCCGCGTTCATGCTGGTCACATGCAGGTCCGTGGAGATGGTGTCGGGCCAGAAGGCCTCCTTCTTCCCCTCCATGGCGACGTTCCAGTCGAAGCTCCCGCCGCCGTGCCCGACGTCGAAGAGCACGCCGCGCTCACGCCCCGCCGCCAGGGCGGGGTTCAGCTTGCCGTCCTCGCCCAGCTCGCCGCGGAGCCCGGAGTAGACGTGCGAGTAGATGTCGCCCGGCCGCAGCTTCTCGGTGAGCAGTTCCTCGATCGTCCGCTCCTTGGCCGACCCGAAGTCGATCATCGCCGGGATGCCCGCGATCTCGCCGGCCTCCACGGAACGCTCGACCGGCGCCCAGGACGGGCCTTCGTAGTGAGCCGTCTTGATGCCCCGGATGACCTCCGGATACTTCTTGGCGACCTTCGCGGCCTCCGCCGCGTTCATGTTGTCCAGGTCCTGCTCCTTGTCGCCGCCGGCCATGCCCTTGCCGACGATGTTCAGCATCGACAGCACCCGGGTCTTGGAGGTGTCGATGATGTTCTTCTTGAACAGCTCGAAGTTCTCCCAGCCCGCCGAGCCGGTGTCGAGCGCCGTCGTCACCCCCGACCGGAAGGTGAATCCGTCCGGCGGCAGACCGAGGACGCCGTCGGAGTACGCGTCCTCGGGCCCCCGGAACAGATGCGTGTGCATGTCGATCAGACCGGGGGTCAGATACTTCCCCTTGACGTCGATCGTCTGCTTGGCGCGGGACGGGTCGATCTTCGATCCGACGGCCGCGATCTTGCCGTTCTTCACGGCGATGTCCAGGACCTTGTCACGGTTGTTCTTGGGGTCGATGACATGGCCCCTGCGCAGCAGAAGATCGTAGGTGACCGCGGTGGGCGAGGCGTCCGACGCCCCGCCGGTGGCGCTGCTGGCGGCCGACGCACCCACCACGAGGGTGAGAACCGCGGGGAGCACGACCCAGGGGGCCCGTGTTCTCAGTGACATGCCAACCCCAATTTCGTCCGGTGACGCGAAGTACGAGCGGTGTGTGTGATGCGAGCGGTGGTGTGGTTCATCGCACGGCGATGCAGTCGATCTCGACGAGCGAGTCCCCGGGGATACCGGCCTGCGCGGCGATCGTGGTGCGTACGCCCGGCTCGGGTCCGAAGCGGCCCAGGAAGACGGCGTTCATCCCGTCGTAGTCGTCCAGGGAGTTGAGATAGACGTTGACCTTGAGCACCCGGTCCATGGACGAGCCCGCGGCCTCCAGATACTTCTCCACCTCGTCGAGCACATGCTCGGTGTGCGCGGTGATGTCGCCCTCGAAGTGCGCGCCGATACCCGAGATGAAGACCAGGTCGCCGTAGCTGACGACCGGGCTGAACAGCGGGTTCTCCGGCGGCTCGCCGCCGCCCGGGTAGTGGATCTCCTTCTCGGGCTTGTGCCGCTTGCGGTCCTCGGTGGCCTTGACGGCCAGCGCCGGGGTCGCGGCCACGGCCGCCACGACCGGAGCCTTGCGGATGAAGTCCCTGCGGTTCGTCACGTGTCCTCCTTCGTCCGTGCCCGCGCGCGTGCGCACGGGTGCGGAACGTCGATGGGATTGCTGAGAGGGGGAGTCGGGAGATGTACGGGTGCGGGGCTCAGCCGCCGCGCCTGGCCTGCCAGGTGGCCTTCAGGTACTCGCCCATGTTGAGTTCGCCGCCCATCGAGTCGCCCCGGAGCGTCCCGGTGAACGTGAAGTCGAGGGCGTCACCCGATGATTCGCTGAGCGTGCTGCGCACGGTCACCGTCTTGCCGCTGACCGAGCCGGTCGCCTTCCTGGACACGTACTCACCGGTGTGCGTACCGGTGATCTCCGCGCCGTCCTGCGCGAGTTCCAGCCGGTGAGCGGTCGAACTGCCCGCCAGGTACTGGATTTCGAGGGTCCACTTCCCGCTCACGTCGACCGACGGCGGACGCGGCGGCGCGGGCGGCGCGGGGGGATCGGTGAGTATCCGGACCAGCGCGTCGGCGATGATCTTCTCCTCGCCGGGCTGGAGCATGTACGGCGTGACCGAGACACCCGACCGCTCGGGGTCGTCGTCGCCGGCCGCGTTGATCGCGATGCGCTGCCTGGCCTCGTACAGCGTGTCGGCCACGGTCTTGCCCGACACACCGAGCTTTTTTTCGTTCCAGGTGATCGTGAGCGACGGTGTGCGGTTCGACAGGCCCTCCGGCTGGCTGACCTCAGTTTTTACACTGCCGATCGCGGAGACCCTGCGGGAGATGGTCTTCAGCCACGACTCCCACCGCGCGAACTCGGCGTCGTGGTCGCGCTGGACCCACATCTCGACGGCGGCCAGCATCCCCATGGCCTCTTCCTTGCCGACCTTGTAGCCGCGCCCGATGCCATGGTGGGGCGCGCTGCTGACCCACGCGGCGCGTACGAGATCCTCCCGCCCGAGCAGCAGGCCGGCCGACTGCGGGCCGCGGATGGCCTTGCCGCCGCTGTACGCGACGAGGTCGGCGCCGCGCTCCAGATGCACGTTGGGGATGGTCAGGATCTCGGCGGCGGCGTCGACCAGCACCGGTACGCCCTTGGGCCCGGCGATCGAGGCGATGACGTCCGTGGGGAGTTCGCTCTTGTCGACCCTGGGGCCCGCCATGATGTAGATGAGCGCGGTCTGCGGGCCGATGGCCGCCTTGAGTTCGTCCGGCGTCGACACCTCGACGACCTTCACCCCGACCGCGCTGACCGCGTTCTCGTACACGTTGCGCGAGTGGGCCGGGATGATCACTTCGGTCTTCTCGAAGCCCGTCAGATCGGGCAGCCGCACATGCAGATCGGGGTTGCCGCCGGAGACGCACGCCGTGGTGGCGTGCGTGAGCGCAGCATGACAACCCGAGGCGACCAGACCGTGCTCCGCCTTGGTGATCTTCGCCAGCCGCTTGCCCACCGCCTCGGCGAGTTCGTCCAGTTGTACGAACTGTCTTGCCGCAGCGTCTATCGCTTCCCGCACCTCGGGCAGCATCAGCGAACCGCTGATGACGGTGTACGTGCCACGCCCGTTGATCATCGGCCGTACGCCGATGCGTCCGTAGATGTCCTTGTCGGTCTTGCCGGCCGCTGCCGCCGTCCCCCCGGTGGACTGCGCCAGAGCCTCGGTCGCGCCGCCGAGCAGCGGCCCCAGCGAGAGGACACCGCCCGCCACCGCGCTGCGTTGCAGAATTGCACGACGGGAAAGAGCATTACTTGGCATTCCGGCTCCCGTGTCGCCTTGTGAGTCAATGTGCGGACCACGGTAAGGAGCCGGGAGGCAGGTGTTAAGCGCGTCTTCCAGATGACAGTATTCGTTTTACGGATCGGTGTCTGACCTGCGGTTTCAAATTAAACCGGGTCGACGTTGAACAATTTTCCGCCGGATTACGTAGGGAGTGGGGAGTGGGGTGGGAAGCGCACCGGATTTCCCTGCCGGGAACCGCGTGCAACCGTGCGAACGCACCGCGCGCAAGCCGGTGAAGACGGGCCCGGAGCCCGGCTCAGAGCGCCGGTTCCACTTCCAGGAAGCGCCGGCGGCGGGGGCCTCGGTAGAGCAGGGCCTCCCAGCCCAGCGGGGTCAGCACGGCGGCGCACGCGGTGAGTCGGCGCTCCTCGTCCTGGGCCGCGCCGCTGCCGTGCGGGCCGAGCCACTCCACCCGTACCGTCCCCGGTCGTTCGCCCCCGGCGACACGGAATCCCGCGGCCGTACGCCGCCCCTCGCCGTCGACCGCGGAGGGCGGGAGTCCCGCGGCCTCCAGCGCCAGGGCGACGGCGCGGACGGGCTGGTTACGCTCCCACTCGGCCGGAACGGCGGCGGGATCGGGGGCGGCGGTGTTGGTGAGGCGGCGGATCTGCGTCAGGCCGCCGAACGCGACCCGGACCTCGGCGGCACGCACCTCCGGCGGCAGGGACGAGGCCGGGCCGTCGCCGGTGGCGGCGGCGAAACCACCCGGCCGCCCCGCGTCCCCCTCGGCAGTCATGCCTGAAGCGTAGAGCCCTGAACAGCGAAAGAGGCCCCGACCGGACGGGGGAGACCGGTCGGGGCCGTACAGGCGGGGTGCGGGCGGCGGTCGCCTCGCGGCGATGGGCTCCACAGGGCTTCAGCCGAACGATCTTCCCTGTGGGCATTTCTTGATGGGGCCCGGGGACACTGTTCCGTCCACACCCACACTGCTGTCAACGGCTACCCGTCGAGGAATGTTCCCGTGCGACTCCGGCTGTCCCCTTCCCGCCGTGAAGCGGGCGCGCCGCGACTGTCAGTGGCGGGTGATAGACCGGGAGCTGTCGGCCGTCCGGCCGTACGTACGACCGGCAGCAGCGCACAGGAGGAGATCCCATGACCCCGACCCCCGCCCCGGTGCCCGCGCCTGTCCCGACCGGCAGGCTGCTGCGTACGGCCGACGGCGTCGACCTCGTCCTCACCCGTGGATTCGCCCTCCCGGTCGAAGAGGTGTGGGCGGCCCTCACCGAGTCCGCGCGTACCGCCCTGTGGTTCGGCCCGTGGGAGGGGGACGGCGGACCCGGCACCACCGCGCGCGTGCGGCTGCTCTTCGAGGAGGAGACGCCCTGGACCGAGCTGCGCGTCGAGGCCTGTGAGGCGCCGACCCGCCTGGTCGTCACGACGGTCGACGAGGCGGGCAGCTGGCGACTGGAACTGAAGCTGTCGGGGACGTCGGGCGACGGAACCGGCGCCGGATCGGACGCCACGGAGCTGACGTTCGTCCAGCACCTCAGTACGGAGGAGGGCGTCGGTGAGATCGGGCCCGGCTGGGAGTACTACCTGGACAAGCTCCGCGCCTCCCTGGACGGCGGCCCGCAGCCGGTGTTCGAGGACTACTACCCGGCACAGAAGGCGTACTTCGAGGATCTGACCGCCGAGTAGCCCCCCGCGCGCGCGGGCGCACCGACCGGTCACAGAGCCCAGTCGGCGGAGGCCGCCGAGGTCCGCGTACGGCCGAACTCCAGCGTCGTCAGGACCGCCTCCGACGGCAGGTCGAAGACCAGCCACCCACGCGCCGACCGGCCTGCGGCCAGCGGCACGGGCCAGGTCATCATCGGGCCCACCGTGAGGTCGGTCGAGGCGGGCAGCGGTACATGCCGGCGGCCGAGCGAGTCCACGGCCGTGAAGCTGTGCGCCACGTCGTGCCCGTACGGCCGCGCCCCCGCGTTGCTCACCTCGGCGCGGACGGCGACCCACTTCCGGCCCGCCTCGGCACGCGCCCCCGCGCCGGAGTCGGCGCCGACCCCGGCGCGACCGGCCGCGGCCCTGGACGCCTCGTCGACGACCGCGGTCACCGCCAGGGCCAGCATCGCCTCGTCGTGACCGTCGGGGTGGTTCACCAGGACGGTGTCGCCCAGCAGTACGGCGGTCCGGGCGGGCCGTACGGTCCGGGCTGAGCGCCCGTCGTCGGACTCGGTGTCCTGCGGCGCCGCCATACAGCCGGCGAGGGCGCACGCGGCACCGACGGCGACGGCGACAGCCGTCAGACCGAGGGGGCGGCGGCTCGATGAGCGTGTCATGAGCGAATGATGGAGCGCCCGATCGTGTGGACGGCGCTCATCCGCGGGTGTTTCTAGGACATCTTCTGTCCTAGACGCTGCCTACGTTGGGGGCTTCGCCTCAACACCCCACGAAGGAGCCCGTCATGAGCGTTCTCAGCGGCAACCAGCCCGAAGGCACCCCCACCTGGATCGAGCTCAGGACCCCCGACCGCGAGCGGGCACTCCCCTTCTACCAGGCGCTCTTCGGCTGGGAGTTCGAGCCGTACCCGACCGGCGACGCGGACGGCACCGTCTGTCTGCTGCGCGGCCGGCCGGTCGCCGGGATCGTCCCGGACGCGGACCGGACCGACGCGGTGTGGACCATGTACTTCGCCACCGACGACTGCGACGACGCGGCCCGGCGCGTCACGCGGGCGGGCGGCCGGCTGATCGAGGCGCCGGCGGACCTGGCCGATCATGCCCGTACCGCTGTCGCCGTGGACGCGGTCGGCGCCCGGTTCGGGCTGTGGCAGGGGCTCTCCCGGCTCGGCAGCGAGATCGTGAACGAGCCCGACTCACTGGTCCGCAACGACCTGGTCACCCCCGACCCCGAGCCGGCCCGCGCCTTCTACACGGCGCTGTTCGGCTTCACGCTGGACGGCAACGACGAAGTCCCCGAGCTCGACTTCACCTTCCTGCGCCGTCCCGACGGCCATGAGATCGGCGGGATCGTGGGCAGCGCCGACGTTCCCACGTCCGCCTGGGGCACGCTGTTCGCCGTGGCCGACACCGACGCCGTGGCCGCGCGCGCGACGGAGTCCGGCGGCTCGTCCACCGAGCCGGAGGACACCCCGTACGCGCGCATGTCCGCCGTCACGGACCCGTCGGGCGGGGTGTTCTCGGTGGGCACGGCCCCGTAGGGCCGCCCATGGGATCACTAGGGCCTGTCGTTTGGATCTTGCCGGGCTCGCGTGCCCCGGCACCGCGCCCCGCCGCGTTGTCGTCGGTCGGCATGGCTCCGCCATGCCTCCCTCCTCCGCCTTGCGATCCACGGCACCAGACCCCGCTCACTCATCCGGCCTGATCCAAACGACAGGCCCT